>NZ_CP061308.1:118047-458441 GCF_018687935.1 Polynucleobacter sp. JS-JIR-5-A7
TAAATGGCGTTACCCCCCTCTAGTTCGCAGGCTCTGAGGATAAAAGGGAGGGCATCCTCATTTTTATGGAGGGCGGTAAGGCAATTGTTGAGATTATTTAGAGACTCAGTTGATGCTGGGTTGACAGAGACAGCTTTTTTAAATGCATTAATGGCGTTTTCGTAATCAAAACCTTTTGCGTAAGCCAGGCCTAAGTAGTGGTGAGATTCAAAAAAATGGACATTTTTAGAAATAGATTTTTTTAGTAAAGAAAGTCCCTTAAGAGGCTCTTCAGAGTCAACATAATATTTGCCTAAGTTATAGAGGGCCTCTGAGGAGCAGTTTTTTTGAGCGCATGCAATAGTCAGTAGTTCAATTGCAACGTTAATATTCCCAGTGCCTCCTTCCAAATAAGCTAGAAGTTCATTGGCTTTTGAAGAGTCGGGATTTTTTTGAAGAATTTTTAACAAGGTTTTTTTAGCAAGGTCAGAATTTCTGACATTCATGTATTGATGCGCAAGTGTGAGCAATGTTGATTCTTCAAGAGTATTCATGAGCATTAGCAGAGATTTGAATGAATACGATTATCCTCTTAGCCTAGTTGCATTGGCATTATGAGAATTTTGCAACTAAGCTATTTCTTCAGGCCATCTCGAATCTCTCTTAACAGAATAATATCTTCGGGGGTTGGTGGTGCTGATGATGGTGCATCCATGATGCGGATCTTATTTACTACTTTCACCATTTGAAAGATAACAAATGCCAGAAGAACAAAGTTGATTGAAATCGTGATGAAGTTGCCATAGGCAAAAATCGGCACCCCCGCTTTTTTGAGCGCATCAAAAGTTCTTGGCACCCCTTCTGGGACGCGCCCAAGAATAAGAAAGAGATTGGTAAAGTCAATATGGCCTCCTAAAAGAGTTGAAAAGACAGGCATAACGATGTCATTTACCAGGGAATCCACGATTTTTCCAAAAGCGCCACCAATAATGACACCCACGGCCAAATCGATCACATTACCCTTGATTGCAAAGTCCCGAAATTCCTTTAAAACACTCATAGATGCCCCCTTTTTTTGGTTGAAAACTAATTAACCCAAGATTAACCCCATAACTTTCTTGCTTACCCCACTTTTTACTTTAAAATGCTAGGTTTAAGTAATTTCCACCCCTAAATACCCTTTCTAGGAATTTTGTAAATGAGTGACAAGCCCAGTATGGACAAGGATCGTCGCAATTGGCTGATCGCCACATCCGCAGTAGGTGGCGTAGGTGCAGCAACAGCCCTTTACCCTTTTGTAGACAGTTTTGAGCCTTCCGAGCGTGCTAAAGCCGCTGGAGCTGCTGTTGAGATCGATATTACTGGCATGAAGCCAGATGAAATGCGCATGGTTGAGTGGCGCGGTAAGCCAGTATGGGTTGTGCGTCGAACCCCAGAGCAGGTTGCTGAATTATCCAAAATTGATGGTGAGTTAGCTGACCCAGATTCATTGCGTGATCCAGCTCAATTTACCCCTTCTTACGCCCAAAATCAATGGCGTTCAATCAAGCCTGAGTATTTGGTAGTAGTGGGCATTTGCACTCACTTAGGCTGCTCTCCAACGCCTAAATTTGAAGCAGGCGCACAGCCTTCTTTACCAAATACTTGGCCAGGCGGTTTTCTTTGCCCTTGTCATGGCTCGACCTTTGACATGGCAGGCCGTGTCTACAAAAACAAACCAGCCCCTGATAATCTTGAAGTTCCGCCACATATGTACTTGAGCGATACCAAGATTCTGGTTGGCGATGACAAGAAGGCCTAAGGAGAGATAAATGGCATTTCAAGAAAAACAAGTCCCAGAAAACGCTCCTCTAGCCCAGAAGGTATTGGCATGGGTTGACTCCCGTTTGCCCGTTACTGATGCATTTAAGCGGCATATGAGTGAGTATTACGCTCCGAAGAATCTGAATTTTTTCTACATCTTTGGAGCTTTAGCCATCGTGGTTTTGGCGATCCAAATTATTACTGGTATTTTCTTGGTCATGAACTACAAGCCTGATGCTGCAAAAGCATTTGAGTCTGTTGAGTACATCATGCGCGAAGTGCCATGGGGCTGGTTGATTCGCTATATGCATTCCACTGGTGCTTCAATGTTCTTCGTAGTGGTTTATTTGCATATGTTCCGCGGCTTGATCTACGGTTCATATCGCAAGCCACGTGAGCTCATTTGGATTTTCGGTTGTGCGATTTTCTTGTGCTTGATGGGCGAAGCTTTCTTTGGCTACTTGCTCCCGTGGGGACAAATGTCATATTGGGGTGCTCAAGTAATCGTTAACTTGTTCTCTGCAATTCCACTTATTGGTCCAGACCTATCGTTATGGTTGCGGGGCGATTATGTTGTGGGTGACGCTACCCTTAATCGCTTCTTTGCATTCCATGTGATTGCGATTCCTTTGGTATTGATTGGCTTGGTTGCTGCTCATATTCTTGCGCTACATGAAGTAGGCTCTAATAATCCAGATGGCGTTGAAATTAAAAATACGCTGGATGCGAATGGGCACCCTGTTGATGGTATTCCATTCCATCCTTTTTATAGCGTACACGATGTAATGTATCTGGGTGGCTTCTTGATGGTGTTTGCTTGCATCGTATTTTTTGCTCCGGAAATGGGCGGATATTTCTTAGAGGCGAATAACTTCATACCAGCAAATCCATTTGTGACCCCAACGCATATTGCACCGGTATGGTATTTCACGCCTTTCTACTCAATGTTGCGCGCAACAACGACTAACTTCTTATTGCCTTTATGGATCTTCTTAGCTGTCATTCTTGGAACGTTTGCTATGAGCGCCAAAGATATCAAAATCAAAGGTATTTGTGCTGCTATTGCAGTGGTTTTGGCTGCCGGCTTCTACGCGCTTGACGCAAAATTTTGGGGTGTGGTCATCATGGGCGGCTCAGTCGTGATTATGTTCTTTTTGCCATGGTTAGATCATTCTCCTGTGAAGTCGATTCGCTATCGTCCACAGTTTCATAAATACATCTATGGCATTTTTGTTGTGACTTTTGTAATCTTGGGTTATTTAGGTATTCAGCCACCATCACCTATCTTTGAAAAGATATCTCAGATCTGCACGATTTATTATCTGGGTTTTTTCTTGGCAATGCCCTTCTGGAGCAAGCTTGGCACATTTAAGCCAGTTCCAGACCGCGTAACTTTTGAGTCCCATTAATTCACGCTTGAGATATCAGCTAAGAGAAATTAGGAACTAGTATGAAACGAATTCTGCAAACTTTGATGGGCATCTGCCAAGTAACGGTATTGGTTACCGCCCTTGGCTTTAGTCTTAACGCCAATGCAAATGAAGGTGGCTTCCCATTGGATACTGCCCCTAACCGTGTCAGTAGCAATGCCTCTTTGCAAAATGGTGCGAAGATATTTGTTAACTACTGCTTGAACTGCCATGCAGCTGCGAGCATGCGTTATAACCGCTTGCGCGATATTGGTTTGACCGATCAACAAATTAAAGACAACTTGATTTTGACTGATGCAAAGGTTGGCGATTTAATGGCCATTGCAATGACGCCAAAAGAAGGTAAGGCTTATTTTGGCAAGACGCCGCCAGATCTCTCTGTTGAGGCTCGTGCGCGGGGTACTGATTGGCTTTATACCTACTTTCGCACTTTCTATAAAGATGACACTACTCAAACCGGTTGGAATAATATGGTGTATCCAAACGTAGGTATGCCGCATGTGCTCTGGCAGTTGCAAGGTGAGCGTGCTGCTAAGTTTGAGGAGCGCAAAGATCCTCATGACGAGAGCAGAATGGAAAAAGTATTCATTGGCTTTGAGCAGTTAACTCCGGGGACGATGAAGCCGCAAGAGTATGACGACAATATTGCTGATTTGGTCGCATTCATGTCTTGGATGGCTGAGCCTGTTCAACTTGAGCGCAAGCGCCTTGGCGTGGTGGCTCTCTTGTTTTTGGCAATCTTCACCATCTTAGCCTGGCGCTTAAATAAAGCTTATTGGAAAGATATCCACTAAAAATAGATGGTGCTAGATTCCCATCTTTCAGTTAAAGCCGCTAGTTGTCATGCGTTTGTTGTATTGAAGTTGAAATTTAAGGAAATAAATTTATGATGGTGTTGTACTCGGGTACTAATTGCCCATTCTCGCAACGCTGCCGTTTGGTGCTTTTTGAAAAAGGTATGGATTTTGAAATCCGTGATGTCGACTTGTTTAATAAACCAGAAGATATCTCAGTGATGAACCCTTATGGTCAAGTTCCCATTCTGGTTGAGCGCGATTTAATTTTGTATGAATCAAACATCATCAATGAATATATTGATGAGCGTTTTCCTCATCCACAGTTGATGCCTCCTGATCCTGTAGCACGCGCACGCGCACGCCTTTTTCTCTTTAATTTTGAAAAAGAGTTGTTTGTCCACGTGGCTGCTTTGGAAAACGAAAAAGGGAAAGCTGCTGAAAAAACTCATGAAAAAGCTCGCTTAGCCATACGTGATCGTTTAACTCAGTTAGCGCCAATTTTCGTAAAGAATAAGTACATGTTGGGCGATGAGTTCTCCATGCTAGATGTCGCTATTGCCCCATTATTATGGCGTCTCGAACACTATGGCATTGATCTTTCTCGTAATGCCGCCGCTCTATTGAAATACGCTGAGCGTATTTTTAGTAGACCCGCTTACATCGAGGCATTGACCCCTTCCGAAAAGGTCATGCGCCGCTAAATTTGCTAGCGGTTCATTTTGCTCAGAATGTCTGGCATCCCAAGTAACAAACCCTACCTAATCCGTGCTCTACATCAGTGGTGTACGGATTTTGGTTTTACACCTTTCATAGCTGTGTTTGTAGATGCTAGCGTTGAGGTGCCCATGGAGTTTGTTAAGAATGACGAGATTGTCTTAAATCTCTCCCTAGAGGCCTGCCATCAGCTAGAAATGGAAAATGATTGGATTAGTTTCCAGGCTAGGTTTGGGGGTATTCCAAAGAAGATTATGGTACCTGTGAGCCATATTTTGGCAATTTATGCTAGGGAGAGCGGCCAGGGAATGTCATTCCCGTTTGATCCATCCCAGATTAGAGATTTGCAGGCTGCAGGCTCATCAGATAATGTGCTTGAAAAGCCAAAAACTGCCAGACCGTCTTTGAAGATTGTGAAATAGGCTAAAATAGTGCCATTGCCCCTTTAGCTCATCTGGTAGAGCAACTGATTTGTAATCAGTAGGTGGTCTGTTCGAGTCGGACAAGGGGCACCATCCAATTTCTGGCATTTAAAATTATCTAGATGTCATATACCAAAATCGGATTTGATGCAGGCTTAATGTCTCTTCGAGGCACTCATGTAGCCATCTTTGATTACGCCCTTCAGAATCAAAAAATTTTAGGAAAAGAGTCGGTTGTCTTCTATGATCGCCGCTCGGAGCATATGCAATCAACAGTTTTACAAAAATTTCAGTCAAAATTTCGATTGATTCCCTATGATCAATTGAATGACATTCAATCTTCAGTTGCTAAACACTCGATCGATGCGATGTACTTAATTAAGTCTGGAGAGTGTGATAACTATTCGGTTGCCAATATTCCTAACTTGATTCATGCAGTCTTTCCCCAGAAATTGCGAGAGATACACGGCGATATTTATGCATTTGTATCGAAGTGGCTTAGTAATGAATGTTCAAATGGAAAGATTCCATTTGTACCCCATATGATTACCTTGCCTTTAAATGGACCCTCGCTAAAAAATAGTTTAGGTATTTCGGGGCATTCGACTATCTTCGGGTGCTATGGAGGGAGCGATAGTTTCAATATTGGATTTGTAAGATCAACAATTGCTGAAGTGCTGGCCCAAAGTCCTCACACTTTCTTTCTTTTTATGAATATCGATCATCCCCGAGCAATTTTTTTGCCAGGCAATTCTGATCCTTTATATAAATCTAGCTTCATTAACACCTGCGATGCTATGATTCATGCTCGCGGCATTGGTGAGAGTTTTGGTTTGGCTTGCGGCGAATTCTCAATACATAATAAGCCAGTAATTACATATGCGCTTTCACCGCAACGAAATCATATTGATGTTCTAGGAAAAAAAGCTATCTTGTATAGGGGGCCTAGGGAGCTTCAAAAAATCTTTTTAGATTTTGATAAGTCTTGGTATCAAAAACAAGATTGGGATTGTTACTCCCTTGATTTTTCCCCGCCAGTTGTTATGAAAAAGTTTGCATCAGTTTTTCTAGATGAGCGGGTATTGCCAGTAGAAAAAATCCAAATAAGTCCTTTGGATATGGCAGTTATTCAAACAAAACGCTTCAGAAAAAAATACGCAGCTTATCGCGAAAGTTATATCAATAATTAGCTTAGCGAAGAAGTACGATTTTTTTTGTTTCAGGCAGATATAAGAACGCAATAATCGCACTAGCTGCTAAAAATAGTGTTGGATACCAGAGGCCGGCAATACTACTCGCCAATTTTTGATTGATCCACATCACAATTAGTGGTAATAGTCCTCCAATCCAGCCAGCAGCTAAATTATGTGGAAGAGTTGCGGCACTGTTACGATTTTTAGCTGGAAATAGTTCTGCCAAGAGTGCAGTCTGTGGCCCCACTACTAGTCCAAGGGATAACGCAAGTACCATCAATATTGCTCCTATTCCCAGTAGTGAACTGAAAGCCGGAGACTGAATATATAGATTGCCCAAGACCTGAAGTAATTGAAAGGCGGGTTGTATAAAAATTACTCCAAGAATAATACCGCTCAAAATAATGGGCTTTCGGCCAACTCGATCCGAAAGCCATCCGGCAAAGATTGTTAGAGGAAAAAGCACGATGGTAGCGAAGATGCTGAATTGATCAACTAATGCTGGATTTAGTCCTACAGATATTTTCAAAAAAATCGCTGTGTAAACCTGAACGCAAAAGAATAAAATTGCTCCGCTAGAGGATATGCAAAAAAATAACAAAATCATTCTCTTGCGTATTTCTGGATCTTTGAAATTATTGATTAGCTGTGATTCATTTTTCTCAACATTTTTACTGAGCTCTAAAAATATGGGGGTTTCCTCAAGAGCCATACGTGCTTTGAATGCAATAAGCAGCAGCAATATCGAAATCCAAAACGGCACGCGCCAACCCCATGCCTGAAATTCTTCTGGTGAAAGCCATTGCTGAAGGGAGGCAATTTGCATTGTCGATACTAAGATCCCCAATGGCCCCATTAGTTGTAAAAAACTTGTTTTGAACCCTCGGTTTTCGTTGCCCGCATGTTCTGTGAGATAGACGGCACTGCCACCAATTTCACCCCCAGCAGAGAGCCCCTGAAGTAGTCGTAAGCCAACTAAAAGTATGGGCGCCCAAATGCCAATTTGGGCATAGGTCGGTAAAAAGCCTATGCTTACGGTTGCTATACCCATTAAGGCAATTGTGATCATAAAGACCGGTTTTCGGCCTATGCGATCCCCCAAAGACCCAAATATGGCTGATCCAATAGGCCTTACTACCATTCCAACCCCAAAAGTTGCAAGGCTGGCTAAAAGACCCGTATTAGGGTCATTGGAGGGAAAAAATAAAGGACCAAGAACAACTGCTAGGGTTGCAAATGTTAGGAAGTCGTACCACTCTAGAAAAGTCCCAAAACAAGCGGCAATAGCCACCTTTCTGTAATGCTGTGAAGCTCTTACTTCTTCTATCTTTTTAAGATTGTTCAATTTATTCAGAATCTGATGAAGATTCTATTAGGGGGGCGGATAGATTTTTGCTGGGTTTAACGCCGAGTTCACGCACTCTCTCTGCAGAGCGAATCAAATTACCTTTGCCAGTCTTCAGTTTATTAAAGACATCGTGGTAGCTAGTTTGAGCCTGGTCCAATCGCTGACCGAGTTTCTCGAGATCCTCTACAAATCCTACAAACTTGTCGTAGAGACTGCCGCATTGTTTTGCAATCTCTAAAGCGTTGCGGTTTTGGTGATCCTGCCTCCAGAGATGGGCCACTGTTCGCAGAGTAGCCATTAAAGTGCTTGGGCATACCAACACAATATTTTTGGCAAGCGCTTCTTGATATAAGTTTGGCGCAGTTTTCAGGGCTAGCAAGAACGCAGGCTCAATGGGAACAAACATGAGTACAAAATCTACGGATCCTGCGCCATAGAGAGAGCTGTAGTTCTTTCCAGATAACCCTTGGATATGCTGACGTAATGATTGAATATGGGTAGCCAGTTCTCGCTCTGCAGTATCTGCATCGGTGGTTTCTGCATGGCGGGCATAGGCCGTAATCGATACTTTGCTATCAACCACCAAACTCCTACCTTCGGGAAGTTTAATTACTACATCAGGTTGAAGGCGTGAGCCATCACTTTGTGTATGGCTATCTTGAACTACATATTCCTCGCCTTTACGAAGACCTGATGATTCAAGAATGGATTCAAGCACTAGTTCACCCCAGTTGCCTTGAACTTTGGAGTCACCCTTTAGGGCTTGAGTCAAAGAGCGAGTCTCATCTGACATGCGTAAATTGAGATTTGCTAGGCGCTCAATTTCACTTTTGAGTGCAAAGCGTTCACGGGCTTCATTCCCATAGGAGGTATTAACTTGCTCTTTGAATTCAGTGAGCTTGGTTTGCAATGGTTTTAAAAGAGCATCAAGGCTAGCAGCGTTTTGTTCTGTGAAACGTTTGGATTTGTCTTCCAGAATTTCATTAGCCAAATTTTTGAATTGGCTAGTTAGTGCTTCTTTAGCTTCATTGAGCGACTCAATCCGTCCAAGTCCTTGTTTGCGTTCTGAATCAAGTTCTGCTTCAAGCCGAATGGCGTTTTGTAATGCTTGATCTCGTTCAGCTCTTAGGCTGAGAGCTGAAGCAATTTCTGTTTTGGCTTGAAGTTCAGCTCTAGTAATACTAGAGCGTAAATTTAGTACATAAACCAAAAGGCCTGCGCACAATCCGAGTGGCAGACCAAATAGTAGAAGGGAACTTAGATCAAAAGTCACCAGGAAAACGAATTTAAGCTTTAACTAATTTTTGAAGTTCACCAGACTCGAACATCTCTGACATGATGTCTGAGCCACCGATGAATTCACCATTGATATAGAGCTGAGGTATTGTTGGCCAATTGGCAAATTGCTTAATACCTTCCCGAATCCCGGCATCTTCCAATACATTGACAGTATGGAGTGTTTCAACGCCACTAGCGCGAAGAATATTGATGGCGTTGCCAGAGAAGCCGCACTGCGGAAATTGAGCAGTACCCTTCATAAACAAAACAACGGGATGGCTAGTAACGATTTCTTTGATTTGAGCTTGAGTATCCATAAATTCTTTCTATAAAAACGATAACGATAGTTTGACGCCTGCTATGGGTTTGATTTTAAGACTTAATGCAAAAAAGGGTGATTTAAGGTCTCATTTTCGTGCTGATACTGCCCGGTTATGACCAGCTAAATCTTGGTGGGTTTGAATATCGCACAATCCTGCATCTTTCATCAGGCTGACCACCGCCTCTGATTGATCAAACCCATGCTCCACGGCAATCAGACCCATGGATTTTAAGTGGTTTGAAGCCCCATGAATGATTGCTTCAAGGCAGGTGAGCCCATTGGCATGGTCGGTTAATGCGGAAATGGGTTCAAAACGTAGATCGCCTTGAGTGAGATGGGGATCCTCGTTAGCGATATAGGGAGGGTTGCTTAAGATGACATCAAACAAGGTGATATCTCCCAAGGCTTCATACCAGCTCCCTTGGGCAAATTGCACCCTAGATTCAAGATCTAACTGCTTTGCATTGGCTCTAGCAATTGCGAGGGCCTCAGGAGACTGATCAGTTGCAGTAACGATGGCATCTGGAGCTGCATGAGCAATTGCTAATGCAATCGCGCCAGAACCCGTTCCCAGATCAAGCAACTTAGGGGTGGAAACCTCATTTTCAATTCGCCCAATCTCACGAAGTCCAATGTCTACTAGTAGCTCAGTTTCAGGTCGTGGTATCAATACCCCTGATGCAACCTGTAGTTCAATATTGTGGAAGCCTCGTTTACCGATGAGGTAGGCAATAGGTTCACCTTTTAGTCGCCTCAATTCAAGTACTTTCCAGTCCTCAAGGGCATTGGCATTCAGCTCCATATCATCACGCGATAGCAGGGCAGAGCGCGGAAGTTGGTAGTGCTTATCCAGTACATTTGCCATCAGAATGCGCGCTTCATTTAGGGGAAGAGGCGAAGCGCCCAACAAAGAGCGCAGACTGAAATCTTGACTCATGAAAGTGATGCTATCGCTTAATTGTCACCAAGAGCGGCAAGTAATTCTGCTTGATGCTCAGATGCAAGGGCATTGCAAAGATCATTAATATCGCCATCCATCATGGCATCAATTTTGTAGAGCGTAAGATTAATGCGGTGATCGGTAATACGACCTTGTGGAAAGTTGTAAGTCCGAATGCGGTCACTACGATCGCCTGAGCCAATCAAGGATTTCCTAGTTTGTGCTTCGAGCTGATGCTTCTCACGCTCGCGTGCATCCATGATGCGTGAAACCAATACTTTCATTGCCTGCTCACGGTTGCGGTGTTGGCTGCGATCGTCCTGACATTCCACTACGGTGCCTGTTGGTAGGTGAGTAATACGAACAGCTGAATCCGTCTTATTAATGTGCTGGCCACCAGCACCAGAAGCACGGAAGGTATCGATGCGTAATTCGGCAGGATTAATTTTAACGGCCTCTAGTTCATCAGCTTCTGGCATGACTGCAACGGTACAAGCAGATGTATGAATACGTCCTTGGGTCTCTGTTTGGGGTACACGTTGTACGCGATGACCGCCCGACTCAAATTTCAGGCGCGAGTATACAGATTGACCTACCAAGCGCAGGACAACCTCTTTATAACCCCCTAAATCGGATTCAGCTGCACTGACTACTTCCACTTTCCAGCCTTGACGTTCTGCAAAGCGGGTATACATCCGCAAAAGATCGCCAGCAAATAGAGCACTTTCATCGCCGCCAGTCCCCGCACGAATCTCTAAGAACACATTGCGCTCATCATTTTCGTCTTTGGGTAACAAGAGCTTTTGCAGTGCTGCCTCAAGCTCTTCCATAGTTGATTGAGCTTGTTTCTGCTCTTCGTCCGCAAAGTCCTTCATATCGGGATCTTTGCGCATCTCTTCTGCAGCTTGCGCGTCCGCCTCAGCCTGTTTGTAAAGGCCAAATTGCTCAACGACAGTTGCAATATCCGAATGCTCACGCGTGAGCTTCCGATAAGCATCCATATCTTTGGTTGCTTCTTCAGAAGTTAAAAGGGAGTTGAGTTCGGCTAAGCGCGTGTCTAGATGATCTAGCTTAGCCCGCATGCTGGGCTTCATCTAATGGTCTTCTGGTTTGGAATGTGAGGCGAATAGTTTTGGTAACAATTTAATCAAAGCATCACGCTCAGCGCCGTTTGAGTGCTGCAAAGCATGGAGTGAGCCATGCAAGAATTTATTGGTAAGACCTTGTGCCATTGCATTAAGGACTTCTTGTGGATCATCACCACGTATTAAGCGTTTCATGGCACGCTCTAACTCAAGTTGTCTTAAACGCTCGCCTTGCTGCTGAATATCTTGAATTATAGGAACGGCATTACGGCCTTGCATCCAATGCATAAAATTACCAACACGATCTTCAATGATCGCCTCTGCTTGGCTCACAGCCGCTTGGCGCAAACTTGCTCCTGTTTGAATCATGACACCTAAGTCATCAACTGTATAAAGATACACATCACCCAGCCTAGAAATTTCTGGCTCAAAGTCACGCGGCACTGCTAAATCAATCATCACCATAGGCTTTTGGCGGCGCTGCTTGAGAGCACTTTCTACCATCCCCAAGCCAATGATAGGCAAAGATGAAGCAGTGCTTGAAACAATAATGTCGAACTCATGTAAGCGGCTAGGGAGTTCAGAAAGCTTGAAGGATTCAGCTTGGATATCTTGTTCAGCAATCGAGTCTGCTAATTCTTGTCCACGTTCGATAGTGCGATTGGCAATGGCTACATTTTTTGGTTTACGAGCAACAAAGTGAGTTGCGCATAATGTGATCATTTCACCAGCGCCAATGAATAAAACTTTTTGATTGGATATTTTTTCAAAGATCCGCTCTGAAAGTCGCACTGATGCAGCAGCCATAGAAATCGAGTGCGCGCCAATTTCAGTAGAGCCGCGAACTTCCTTGGCAACGGCAAACGTTTTTTGAAATAACTGATTGAGGTAAGTGCCCAAAACACCTGCATCATTTGCAGTACGGACAGCATCTTTCATCTGACCCAAAATTTGGGTTTCACCAATCACCATCGAATCTAAACCGCAGGCTACTCTAAAGGCATGACGCACGGCATCGGATTGGGGAAGAGAGTAGATGTGCGGTTCAAGACTGCTTGGGGCAAGCTGCTGAGTTTTGGCAAGCCAATCAAACGTCGCTTCGTGAAGAATATCGGCAGCATGAGGATCATTGGCGGCGCAATAGACCTCGGTGCGGTTGCAAGTTGATAGGATGGTGGCTTCGGGCAGGCCGGATTGATTCGCCCCAAGCAAATGTTGGCGAAGATCGTGCAACGCTTCTTGAAGAAATTCAGGATCAAAGGCGACCTTTTCCCGAATGGCGACCGGCGCTGTGTGATGATTGATGCCGAGTGTCAACAACTTCATAATGGTGATTATAGATTTGATGACGTCATTATTGGGGGTAAGAATGGGGTTTTTGGCTTTTCTGCTAATTGGGGGTTTATCTGGGGCTTCTTCCTGGATTTTTTACCCTGGTCGATCCAGAAGTCCAAACACTTTAGGCTTCCTCATGGCTGCATTGATGGGCTTTATTGCAGCGGCAGCAAGCTCTTACTTGGGTCAATACACCGGTTTTTTTCAATCCGGCCAAATGCTAGAGTGGCTTGCAGCTATCTTGGCCTCTTGCACCATTGGGTGCATCTATACCGCTTTCGCTAAATAGATCGACTTGCTCCCCTTTTCTTGGGGCTTTTGCAGAGCTATTAATCCATTCAATAGGAGCAAGCTTATTTGCTAGTAGCCATTCATTGGTTTTGGTGAAGTGATTACAACTACCAGCGCCACCCGGATCTAAAAACGGCTTATCGGTTTTATAGACTCCTAGCCCTGAAGGATGTGAGGATTGCAAAATCAACTGATCTTTTCCTGCTTCAATGAGGGGTAACTTAGATTGAGCATGCCCTCCCCAAAGCATCCAGACTAAGCATGGCTTTTCTAGAGCAAGCGATGAAATTAAGCGATCAATTAGATCTTGCCATCCGAGCTTAGTATGACTACCGGCTTCACCTAATTGAACGCTGAGTGCCGTGTTGAGCAGCAGCACTCCTTGCTTGCTCCAAGCGTGTAAGTCACCATTAGGGAGGCTACCAAAACCCTCAAGTGTTAGTGCCTTGCTAATATTGCGCAGCGAACTCGGAAACGCACGAGAATTTGTTGGAATGCTCTCGGGAATTGAAAATGCAAGCCCTTGAGCAAGCCTGGGTGAGTGATAGGGATCTTGTCCAATAATCACGACCTTTACTGAATTTAATGGGGTTAACTTGAGCGCTTTAAAAAAATTCTGTGGCTCAGGGCAGACACTTGCAAAATCAGCATCTAAGACTGCTCGAATATTTTTTTCTAAATTACTCCAAGCCGGTGAAGCGAAATAGTCACCCAATAATTTACGCCAGTCCTGCGGGATATCATCTTTAGAAAAAGAGGACATTAGTTTTGTTTGGAGCTAGTGTTCGCCGAAATCAGCTCATATTGTGCCGGGAGCTGAGTAGGTCCTAGAACCAAGATACGTTCATGTTCAAGATCGTCGCGATAAAACGATATGCTGATGGTCTCGTTTTCTGAAAGACCCTGGAGTACCTTATCCCAGCGTGTATTCGTGATGCGTTGACCATTGATGCTTGCTAGTAAGTCACCTGCTGCTAAGCCTGCTGCTTGTGCTGCACCACCATCTAACACATGAGTGACTTTAAGCCAGCCATTGACATCAGTGTGGCGTATACCTAGCTGCAACTTTATTTTCTCCAGCTTAGTTTGTGTTTTCGGTTTCACTGACACTAGCTTTGAAGTAATCCATGTTTGAATTGGAATATCTTCGACGCCAAAAACATAGCGAGACTTGATGTCGCTCCATATTTTGCTAAAGCCATTTCCTAGTAGCTCATAGATCAACTCATCCAAGCCATCCTCAGAAATTCCATCTAATGTGACGCCGTGTCTTTGCCAAATGAGGCGCATGAGATCATCCAAAGATTTTTTATTCTTGGAGAATGAACGAATTTGTAAATCTAAGCCTAGGGCTAGCAAAGCCCCTTTACCGTAATAGCTCACAACTGCGTTAGGAGTGTTCTCATCTGCTTGGTAGTACTTGGTCCAAGCATCAAATGAGCTATCAGCCAAGCTTTGCTTTAATCTGCCTGGCCCACGTAAGACGCCGTTCCAATTATCAGAAACCAGCTTCAAATACGTGCTTAGATCAATGCGTTTGCTACGGAATAGTTGCAGATCATCATAGTAGCTAGTAAAGCCTTCAAATAACCAAAGAAGGCGAGTGTGATGTCTATCTCCTAGTGCGTAGGGTTGGAAAGCCTTCGGCTGAATACGCTTTACTAACCATGCATGGAAATACTCATGACTACATAAGCCTAAGAATTCACGATAACTTACTTCGTCTAAGGGAATATTCTTCTGCGGGATTTGATCTCGACGACACAATAGTGCAGTGCTATTGCGATGCTCAAGACCACCATAAGCATTTAAAACAGCATTGACTAAAAATAAGTAGTTAGTGAATGGCGCCTTTTTTATTTTGGGCTCGAAAAGATTGATAGTGCAAGAGCAAATTGCTTGCAAGTCACTTGCTAGGCGTACTTCATCAATTGGATTTATACATCCTTGAATCGCCATGCTATGAGACGTATTGTTTGATTTCCAGTGCACCATCTGAAACTCGCCCATAGCCACTGGGTGATCAATCAGATCATCATAGTTTTGGGCAAGATAAAACCCAAAACCACGCTCATCAGTTTTTGCAGATCGCAAAGTGGTTTGCACAGTCCAGTGATCAGCAAATCCACCTTCAGGCGACACGATTGCTAAAGAGCAGGGAATATTTTCTTGCCCCTTGACTGTCAGGCAGAGACTGGTTGCGTTGAAGAATGCACGTTCTGTATCAAGGTAAGCTGCTCGAACAGAGTTATCGAAAGCATAAACTGTTGTCAGGATATCTACGGCACCAACCGCTGTTGGTAAAAGCCATTGATTGTTATCAATACGCTCCAGAGCAATTTTTTTCTTAGTGGATTCTGCGCTAAACGCCTCGATGGTTTCAATATGTTTTGAAAAGTCCCGAATCAAATAGCTGCCCGGTATCCATGCAGGCATTTGTAGAATTTGTCCTTTGGGATCAGGGTGAGCAATATGAAGCTTTACCTGAAAACGATGGCCATGAAGGTCTGCAGGCCAGACAGTGTATTGAATTGCTGGCAGATCGGTTTTATTCATTATTCTTTAATTCGTTATTTCAGAGACGAAAATTTCTTTTCAATATCGGCAATCTGAACTGCGCCTGGGAAGCGGCTGCCATCGGTAAAGAAGAGGGTAGGGGTGCCGGTGATGCCATAGGTTTTGGCAAAGGTTAGATTTTTATCTAGTGGATTACTACAGTCCGTTTTCCCGGTAGGCGCAATACCATTGACCATCCAATCAATATAAGCTTTATTAGGATCAGCTGAGCACCATATCTGCTTAGATTTCTGTGCGGAGTCTGCCGAGAGAATCGGAATGAGATAGGTATAAATAGTGACATTGTCTAATTGCTGCAACGATTTCTCGAGGCGCTTGCAATAGCCACAATTTGGATCTGAAAAAATAGCTAATTGGCGAGTGCCATTGCCCCGTACTACCTTGAAGGCATTAGCTTGATTAAGATCAGCCCATTTAATTCGGTTTAAGTCAGTCTGTCTTTGCTCCGTAATGTTTTTACCAGTAGCGAGCTCAATGATTTCACCTTGGATTAGGTATTTTCCTGAGCTGTCAGTGTAGAAAATATCATTACCCACCAGCACCTCATATAGCCCGGGTACTGGTGCAGGCGTAACGCTGCGTACTTTAGCATTTGCACCTAGTTTTTTCTGGATATCTGCTTTGATTTGCTGATCAACTTGGGCTTGAACTGATCCAGAAAAAATCATGCTGGTGCACATGAATGCAAGCATGGATAAAGCTACCGATAAAAATTTATTCAAAATCAATTTCTCCTAATGCGCGCTCAATGAGGCGCTGTTTAATGAAGTGACTTTTATTCACCAAGCCTAGCCCCCAATTACGTAACTGCTTTTCAGTGCTGCTGCTACCAGAGAACAATTTTTTCAACTTATCGGTAACCCATAAAAGTGCGCTAGTGTCGCCTTGTCGCTGACGTTCATAGCGACGTAATAAGTTCAGATCGCTTAGTGAGCGAAAAGATTCCCGTTTGCTAAAGATATTGAGTAGAACGGCTACATCTCTCAATCCCAAGTTGAGGCCTTGGCCTGCTAGTGGGTGCATAACATGAGCCGCATCGCCAATCAATACCACTTTTGGATTTGCCTCTGGGCCAATAAAGCGCGTAGCCCGAATCTTTCTTAGTGGATATGCGGCAGGAGCGGAGTTAAGGGTGAGCTCGCCCAATTGTTTAGTAATTGCACCATTCGCAATGGATGTGAAACGATCTAACCACTGGGATTGACTCAGTTGCAAGAGTTCTGCAGCCAGCTCCGGTGAAGTAGACCACACCATAGATACTTGTTTATTGGGCAAGGGGAGCATGGCAACAATATCACCCCCTGGTAGGAACCACTGAAAAGCAGTTTCTAGGTGAGGATAAGTACAAGTCCAATTGGCTACAACAGCACTTTGTGAATAACTTTCTTCGTTAGCACTGATACCAATCTCAGATCGAATCGGTGAGTTCGCGCCATCAGCAGCGATCACGAGCGATGCGCGAATAATGCCACCATTTTTTAAATATAATGAACTTCCTTCTGTATCAACTTCAATTTTTTCTACAGTATCTGAAATCCGCTCTAATTTATTTTGAAAACGCGATGCTTGATCTAGTGTGTGCTCGATAAAATTCGATTCACCAATCCATGCGAGTTGTGGTGTACCAGCTTCAAATGCAGAAAGATGAAGCTGATCATTTTTCTCGCCGCGATCACCGTATATCCGCATATCGCGGACCACTTGAAGGCGACTATGGTCTAGTGCATCCCAAATCTGTAAATGGGCCAGGAGCTTTTGGGTGCTCGGTGAAAAGGCATAAATTCGTTGGCCCCATTGACTTCCTTGAGGGTTAGGGACGGTTTGCCCTAAATCAGGGGCAATTTCTAGGGTCTGAAGCCCAAGTTGAGCCATGCCAAGGGCACAAGCCTTGCCAGTAATGCCTCCACCGACCACAACAACATCAACAGAGCGAATTTGTGGCGAATGGGAAGGCATCTTAGATAAATGATTTGAGTGAGCTTCTGACATAACTCGATGATATCGAAACCAGCCCCTTTACAATAAAGCCATGTCTTTAAAATGTGGCATCGTCGGCCTGCCTAATGTCGGCAAATCTACCCTCTTTAATGCGCTTACCAAGGCTGGGATCGCAGCGGAAAACTATCCTTTCTGCACGATTGAGCCTAATGTAGGCGTAGTTGAGGTTCCTGACCCCCGTCTGGCTGCTTTGGCTGAGATCGTGAAGCCTGAGCGAATTCTGCCTGCCGCAGTAGAGTTTGTTGATATTGCAGGATTAGTGGCGGGTGCCTCAAAAGGCGAAGGTCTTGGCAATCAATTTTTGGCCAATATTCGGGAAACTGACGCTATTACCCATGTGGTGCGCTGTTTTGAAGATCCTAACGTGATCCACGTCGCAGGCAAGATTGATCCGATTGCTGATATTGGTGTCATTGATACCGAGCTAGCACTCTCTGATTTAGCGACAGTGGAAAAGACACTCAATCGTTCTACTAAAGCTGCAAAGTCAGGTAATGATAAAGAGGCTGCTGCTTTGGTGGCGGTCCTAACAAAAGTTCAAGCCCATCTAGACTCTGCTTTACCGGTGCGCAGTATGAATTTATCTGATGATGAAAAACTCCTAATTAAGCCCCTTTGCTTGATTACCGCCAAGCCTGCGATGTATGTAGCCAATGTAAAAGAAGATGGCTTTGAAAATAATCCACATCTTGAGGCTGTCAAGCAACATGCTTCTAAAGAAAAAGCCCCAGTTGTGGCTGTATGTGCAGCGATTGAGGCTGAAATTGCCGATTTAGATGATGCAGATAAAACGGAGTTCTTGGCTGATTTAGGGATGGAAGAGCCGGGCTTAGATCGTGTCATCCGTGCGGGTTATTCATTGTTGGGTCTACATACTTATTTCACGGCAGGTGTTAAAGAAGTACGCGCTTGGACTATTCACCAAGGCGATACTGCTCCACAAGCCGCTGGTGTGATCCATACCGATTTTGAGCGCGGGTTTATTCGGGCGCAAACTATTGCTTATGATGACTTCATTCAATTTAAGGGTGAGTCAGGCGCTAAAGAAGCCGGCAAGATGCGCGCTGAAGGGAAAGAGTATGTTGTAAAAGATGGCGATGTCTTGAACTTCTTGTTCAATGTATAAATCTTGACTCATTACTCGTTTGAGCCCTAAATAAAAAAGCCCTTCTTGAAGGGCTTTTTAACAATGAAATTCAAAAGCAGCCTAGGAAAACAGCTCGCTGAGGGCGACGCCAGGATCGGGTGAGCGCATAAATGCTTCGCCAACTAAGAATGCATTTATATGATTGGCACGCATGAGTTGAACATCTGCGCGACTCAATATTCCCGATTCAGTGACTAATATTTTATTGCTTGGAATAGAGGATAGGAGCGAGAGAGTAGTTTGAAGAGTTACTTCAAATGTTTTAAGGTTGCGATTATTGATTCCTAGCAATGGTGTCTTGAGTTCCAGCGCTTGATCAAGTTCAGCAGCGTTATGCACCTCTACTAAGACATCAAGACCTAATTCATGAGCACAAGCTTCAAGCTCTTTCATTTGGTTTAATTCAAGGCAGGCCACAATCAGCAAAATAGCATCCGCACCAATCGCCCGCGCTTCATAAATTTGGTAGGGATCAATCGTGAAATCTTTCCGCAATACTGGAATACTACAAGCGGCGCGAGCTTGCTGAAGAAATGCGTTGCAGCCTTGAAAGTAATCGATATCTGTTAAGACTGATAAGCAGGCCGCACTATGTTTTTCATAGGACTTAGCAATGTTGGCTGGAATAAAGTTCTCACGCAAAATACCCTTACTTGGGCTTGCTTTCTTGATTTCGGTGATCACGCCAGCTTTACCCGCTGCGATTTTCTGCTCAATGGAACGTATAAAGCCTCTAGGCTTTAACGCTGGATCTTGATTGTTTGCCTGCGCTTGATCGCGTTGATTTGCGAGCGAGAGTTGTTTTAAGTTTTGTGCAATCTCTATCTTCTTTGTTGCAACAATTTTTTCGAGAATATCGCTCATGAACCGTGATTTATTTAGATTGAGTTGCTGCAACAAAGGCATCTAATTTTTGCCGGGCAGCGCCTGATGTAATGGCAGCTTTAGCTTTTGCAATACCGCTGGCAATATCAGGGGCAACGCCAGCTACATACAGTGTGGCGCCTGCATTAAGGCAGACAATATCACTTGCTGCACCAGGCTTATTGTCGATGACATCAAGCACAATGTTCTTGGATTCTTCAGCATTAGCAACCTTGAAACTACTCGTGAGAGCGGTATTTAATCCAAAGTCTTTTGGATGAATTTCATATTCACGCACAATCCCGTCTTTAAGCTCGCCTACAAGAGTAGGGCCTTCAAGTGAAATTTCATCAAGGCCATCACGACCATACACTACTAAAGCATGTTCCATGCCGAGTGCCTCTAATACGCGCGCCTGAATGCCAACGAGATCTGCATGGAATACACCCATCAAAATACGTTTAGCATCTGCTGGATTGGTTAATGGACCCAGGATATTAAAAATAGTGCGCACACCCAATTGCTTACGAATCGGTACAACATTTTTCATGGCAGGGTGATGATTGGGCGCAAACATGAAACCAGCGCCAGCTTGAGAGATACATGCTGCCACTTGCTCTGCGGAAAGTGCGAGATTGACGCCAAGCGCCTCTAATACGTCGGCGCTACCAGACTTACTGCTTACGCTGCGATTGCCATGTTTAGCAATTTTTGCACCTGCTGCCGCTGCAACAAACATCGCTGCAGTAGAAATATTGAATGTATGGGCTCCATCGCCACCAGTACCCACAACATCAACTAAATGAGAGCGGTCATCTACATGAACCGCAGTAGCAAACTCACGCATCACTTGTGCGGCGGCTGCGATTTCACCAACGGTTTCTTTTTTAGTGCGTAGAGCAACTAAGAGACCGGCTACAAGCTCGGGTGACATTTCGCCACTCATGATGAGGCGCATCATTGCCGTCATTTCATCATGGAAGAGTTCGCGATGTTCGATGCAACGTTGGAGGGCTTCTTGTGGAGTAATTGGCATGACGCTTTTATATGTTTGCTGAGTTACTTGTTTTCTAGAAAATTCTTGAGCAGGGCATGACCATGCTCAGAAAGAATTGATTCTGGATGAAACTGGACGCCTTCAACTGCCAATTCTTTGTGACGCACACCCATGATCTCTCCATCAGAGGAGGTGGCAGTAACTTCCAAGCATGCTGGCAAAGAGCTTTTTTCAATTGCCAAAGAGTGATAGCGAGTGACCTTGAATGGGTCTGGTAGGTTTTTAAATACACCAACGCCAGTGTGATGAATGCTATCCGTCTTGCCGTGCATTACTTTCTGAGCGCGAATTACCTTGCCCCCAAAAGCTTCACCAATCGCTTGATGACCTAAGCACACACCCAAGATAGGAATCTTTCCAGCATATTGTTTGATAGTCTCTACAGAGATACCAGCTTCTGCTGGGCTGCATGGTCCTGGAGAAATGCAAATGCGTGCAGGATTGAGTTTTGCAATCGCTTCAACGGTAATTTCATCATTTCGAAATACTTTGACCTCTTCACCTAGCTCAGCAAAGTACTGCACGAGGTTGTAGGTAAATGAATCATAGTTATCAATCATTAGGAGCATCGAGTCCTCCTTGTACTAAATCGGCCGCTGTTAATACTGCGCGTGCCTTAGCTTCAGTTTCTTTCCATTCAGCTGTGGGATCTGAGTCAGCTACGACACCAGCGCCAGCCTGCGAGTGCAGCATACCATCACGAATGATTCCAGTGCGAATCGCAATCGCTACATCCATATCACCTGAGAAGGAGAGGTAACCTACTGCGCCACCATAAACACCGCGTTTCACAATTTCCATTTCATCAATGATTTCCATTGCCCGAATTTTTGGCGCGCCTGATAAGGTGCCTGCAGGGAAAGTGGCACGCAAAACATCCATATTGCTCATATTGTCTAAAAGATCACCCTCAACCGAGCTCACAATATGTTGCACGTGAGAGTACTTTTCAATGGACATAGAGTCAGTCACCTTGACCGAGCCTGTTTTAGCAATACGACCAACGTCATTGCGAGCAAGGTCAATCAGCATAACGTGCTCAGCGATTTCTTTCGGGTCTGCTAAGAGTTCTTTAGCAAGGCGCTCATCTTCTTCTGGGTTGGCGCCACGGGGACGTGTTCCAGCAAGCGGCCGAATCGTCACAATTTTTTCTGCTGCACGTTTTTCTTGGCGTACTAAGATTTCTGGGGAAGAGCCAACGATCTGCATATCGCCAAAATCATAGAAATACATATAGGGCGATGGGTTCAATGAGCGCAATGCTCTGTAGAGCGCAAGCGGTGAATCGGTAAAGGGTTTACTAATGCGCTGACCGATAACTACCTGCATACAATCGCCAGCCAAAATATATTCTTTAGTTTTACGAACGGCATCTTCGAAATCTACCACTTTGAATTTACGAATCAGATCAGTTTTACTGCTTGCCAAAGAAGGCGGCATGTTGACTTGCTTGCTCAGACAGGCAAGTAATTCTTTCAAGCGAGCCTGGGCTTTTTCAAAGTCATCAGTCAAGCTCGGATCAGCATAGACGATGAGATAAATTTTTCCCGCAACGTTATCAATGACAGCCAACTCTTCAGTGAGCATGAGTTGAATATCAGGAACACCCAGCTCATCTGGTAGTGAATGTTTGGCAAGACGTGATTCGATATAACGAACTGTGTCATATCCAAAGTAGCCAGCTAGACCTCCACAAAAGCGCGGTAGCCCCACCTCTACTGCAACCTTAAATCTTTTGAAATAAGCATCTATAAAATCTAGTGGATTATCTGTATTGGTCTCAACTACTTTGCCATCAGTAAGCACTTCGTTAACGGGTTTAGATGGGGTGCCTACTGAACGAATAACAGTCCTGGCAGGCAGGCCAATAAAGGAGAAGCGACCAAAGCGCTCGCCACCTAAAACTGATTCCAAAAGGTAGGTATTTTTTTTGCCAAAAGCTTGGCTCAACTTGACGTAGAGCGATAGCGGCGTTTCTAAATCCGCCAAAACCTCTTTCACTAGAGGAATGCGATTGAAACCCTGCTTTGCTAGGGCATTGAATTCCTCGCGCAGCATTAGGCTTTTCCTGACTTTCCTAACTCTGCGCGCATTGCGTCAATGACTTGGGCGTAATTCTCTTGACCAAAAATAGCTGAGCCTGCAACAAAAGTATCTGCACCTGCTTGTGCAACTTGTGCAATGTTATCGACCTTAATCCCACCATCCACTTCAAGACGAATGTGACGACCTGTCTCTGCTTCGTAGCGATCTAAACGGGAACGCACTTGAGCAATCTTTTGAAGAGTGCTTGGAATAAATGATTGACCACCAAAGCCAGGATTGACTGACATGAGTAGTACAAGATCTAGCAGGTCTAAGGTGTGATCCAAATGATCAAGTGGTGTTGCGGGATTGAAAACTAGCCCTGCTTGACAGCCTTGATCACGAATTAAATTCAATGTGCGATTCACATGAGGGCTTGCCTCTGGATGAATGCTAATCAAATTGGCGCCAGCTTTTGCAAAATCAGGAACGATGCGATCAACCGGTTCAATCATTAAGTGAACATCGATAAGCGCAGACGTGCCATTTTTATTTGCATAGGGGCGAATGGCCTCACACACTAAGGGGCCAATAGTGAGATTAGGCACGTAATGGTTGTCCATCACGTCAAAGTGAATCCAGTCAGCGCCAGCCCCTAAAACATCTTGTACTTCCTTGCCAAGGCAGGCAAAGTCAGCCGACAAAATGGAGGGGGCAATCAGAAATTGATGATCAGATGATGTTTTTTGGCTTTCCATCCCTAGATTCTAGCTTGCAGTTGGCCTTGGGATGGAGCAGAATTCGAGCATGAATCCCCATGAAATCAGCATTACGGTTAAGACCCAGTACCTTCCAGACCAATCTGACCCAGATAATCGCCAATTTGCCTTTGCCTATACGGTCATCATCCGCAATACGGGATCAGCCAGTATTCAGTTGATTGCCCGCCATTGGTTCATTACAGACGGGGACAACGACGTCCAAGAGGTGCGCGGTCTTGGGGTTGTTGGTCAGCAACCTCTATTGCGCTCCGGTGAGCATTTTGAGTACACCAGTTGGGCTACCCTGCCAACGCCCGCCGGAACGATGCGGGGCGAGTATTTTTGCGTAACCGAGGATGCGCAGTTTTTTCAGGCGCCCATCCCAGAATTTGCACTGGTAATGCCCCGCACCCTCCACTAAGCAAGGGGCCTTATTTTTTGGAGGCTTACTTTTTGCCTTTGCCAGTCCAAAGGACGATGAATAATAAAAGTCCTAAGGCAATAGCACCCTCAAGGACAAACAGTAGCATTGGGTATTCATCAAGTAAATTGGCAATCATGATTTCTAAAGTTAAATTGTTCCAGACAAGTGTATTCGCTATTGTTCTTGCCAGCTTGCTGGTTGCTTGTTCAACGCCCCCTACTCGAAGTACCGGATATCGATCCAGTGGGTCGGGTACTGCACCATCCACCTATAGCTCATCCATTGCCAGTTTTAGCGCCGTATCTTGGCAAGCCTTACCGGGTTGGCAGGAAGATGATATGGCGCTGGCATGGCCAGCTTGGCTCAAGAGCTGCGAGGCCTTGCGCAGACGCAGTGGCGAAACCAACTGGCGCCAAGTCTGTAGTCAGGCCACCAGTGTCTCGAGCAGCGATAGCCAAGCGATTCGTCGCTATTTTGAAAATTATTTTCAGGCTTATGAAATTCGCAATAGCTCTGGAAGTGATACAGGCTTGATCACAGGTTATTACGAGCCAGTCATGAATGGTTCGCAAACGAGAACCGGTATGTACAGCGTGCCGCTCTATGCCTACCCCAATGCTTGGAAAAAATCTAAGCCAAATCCAGGACCATCGCGAGCAGAGTTAATGAGCTCAGGAATGCTGAAGGGATCTGAAATTGCATGGGTACAAGATCCTGTTGCGGCTGTGTTTATGCAAATACAAGGCTCTGGAAAAATTCGCCTTGACGATGGTCGCGTTCTGCGTTTAGGTTACGCGGGTACGAATGACCAACCCTTTAAATCTTTTGCGCAATGGTTGCTTGATCGCAAAGAAATTACACGCAGCGAGGCAACGATGCAGGGAATTTCACAATGGGCTAAGCGCAACCCAGGGCGTGTGAATGAAATGCTCAACGCTAATCCTCGGTTTGTCTTTTTCAAAGAGCTGCCAGGCAATGTAGAGGCTGATTTGGGCCCCAATGGTGCGCTAGGAGTACCTTTAACGAGTGAGCGGAGTGTTGCGATCGATCTTCAGGCAATGCCTTTAGGCGCGCCTGTATTCTTGGCCACCACCAAACCCTTAAGTAGCCAGCCCCTGCAAAAGCTGGTAATGGCGCAGGATACTGGCAAAGCAATTGTGGGCGGCGTCAGAGCTGATTACTATTGGGGATCGGGTGAGGCTGCCGGAGAAATGGCGGGGCGCATGAAACAAAATGGCAAGATGTGGTTATTGTTGCCGCGTTAATGAATGTCACATTAGAGAGAAAACTATGAGCTACAAAACTATTTTGACTGAGGTGGATGGCAAGGTTGCTACCATTACTTTGAATCGTCCTGAGGTACTCAATGCACTTAACGATCAACTAATGGATGAGCTTGGCGCTGCATTACTGAGTTTTGATGCGGATGACAATATTGCTTGCATCATCGTTACAGGCAGTGAAAAAGCTTTTGCTGCTGGCGCTGATATTGCATCAATGGCAAAGCGTAACTTGCAAGATGTCTATCGTCACAATTTTATTTCGCGTAACTGGGAGCATATGCAAAAAGTACGCAAGCCTGTAATTGCTGCGGTATCAGGCTATGCACTAGGTGGTGGTTGTGAACTGGCCATGATGTGCGACACCATCATGGCGGCTGATAACGCTAAGTTTGCTCAGCCAGAAATTAAATTAGGCATCATCCCAGGCGCTGGTGGTACACAACGTTTGCCACGTGCGATATCTAAAGCGAAGGCGATGGATCTTGCGTTGACAGGTCGCATGATGGATGCAGCAGAAGCTGAACGTTCAGGCTTGGTATCCCGCGTCTTTCCCAAAGCGGATTTATTAAAAGAGGTGAAAGCAATTGCTAAAGACATTGCTGATATGCCCTTATTGACCACAATGATGGTGAAAGAGGCGGTGAATACCGCTTACGAAACTACACTGTCACAAGGCATTCATTTTGAACGCCGTTTGTTCCATACCTGCTTTGGAACAAATGATCAAAAAGAAGGCATGGCAGCATTTATTGAAAAACGCCCTGCCAAATTTACGAATTCTTAACGATTCAATTGCTTAATTTTTTTCTAGGTAGCGTTGAGCTAGTTTGACCCAATAGCTCACACCTACTGGTATCAAAGCGTCATTGAAGTCATATGAAGGATTATGAAGATGGCACGGTCCCATGCCATGTCCTACTGAGCGATGATCACCATCGCCATTGCCTAAAAAAACGTAGCAACCAGGCTTATCTAGCAACATAAAAGCAAAATCCTCTGCACCCATGGTTGGGTCAATCGAGGTATTTACATTTTGCTTACCAACTAACTCGCTCATCACCTCGCTGGCAAATACGACTTCCTTTTCATGATTGATTAATGGTGGATAGTTTCTTGAGAACTGAATTTCCGCCTGACAATCAAATGCAGCTGCGACCTGATGGGTGATATCTCGCAAGCGTTGCTCAATTAAATCTAAGACCTCAAGCGTAAAGGTGCGAACAGTGCCGCCAATGAACGCACTATCAGGAATGACATTGCTGGTCTCGCCTGCATGAAATTGTGTGACTGAAAGCACGGCTGCGTCTACAGGTCGTTTATTACGGGTAATGATGCTCTGTAGGGCCAGCACTACTTGCGCACCCGTAAGCACGGGATCAGCGCTGTTGTGCGGCAAGGCGGCATGACCACCTTTGCCAGTAATAGTAATTTCAAAAGCATTGCTCGATGCCATCATTGGGCCTGCGGTCACACCAAAATGACCTTCAGCCAAACCAGGCCAATTGTGTAATCCAAATACAGCATCACACGGAAACTGCTCAAACAAGCCATCTTTGATCATTTCGCGAGCACCGGCACCACCCTCTTCGGCCGGCTGAAAAATAAAAATCACCGCACCTTTAAAGTCGCGATGATTCGATAAATATTGTGCTGCGCCCAAGAGCATGGCAGTGTGACCATCATGACCGCAGGCATGCATCTTTCCAGGATTACGAGAGGTGTGCGCAAAGTTGTTGTGTTCCTGGAGTGGGAGTGCATCCATGTCTGCACGCAAACCAATCATCTTGCCTGCGCCTAAATCTCCATCTAGTCGTCCAACCACCCCGGTTTTGCCCATGCCACGAAAGACAGTAATGCCCCAGCTTGATAAAGCTTCTGCAACAAGATCAGCTGTGCGGTTTTCTTCGAAACGCAATTCAGGATGAGCATGAATATTGCGACGAATATCTTGGATTGCTTCTGTGGATGCAACGATTTCAGAAAGTAAATGCATGCCTTTATCTTATCTGAAAGTGGCTCTAGGCGCACCCTAGCTGGGCTTAATGGGGCGATTACAGATAGCTATGAATGTATTTATGTATTGGGTAGTTGAATGTGCTGTGCAGCAAATTCGAGCGCTTCTACAGAGTAGGGGCTGTTATCAGGCTTTTGAATTGCAGCGGGCAATTGAGGGATCAGCCCTAAAAAAGGAGCATCTATCTTAGATTGCAGCGATTCGATGTTTTCAGTGAGTAAATGCATTTTTTGAGAAAGGGTATTCGCAACCCAGCCAGCAATTTTTAAGTGGCGTACCTTGATTGCTTCTATGGTGAGTAAAGCATGATTCATGCAGCCTAATTGCATGCCTACAACCAGAAGGGCCGGTAAATTGATTCGCTCTGCGAAGTTTCCCAAATCTTCATGATCATTTAGTGGGGTTAAAAAACCACCAGCTCCTTCCACCACCATACAGTCGCTTTGCTTCTGAATCTCACTGTAAGCTCTCATCATTGTGTCAAGCTCAAGCCGAATATTTTTAGATTTGGCAACTAAGTGGGGTGCTGCTGGAGTATCTAAAACATAAGGACATAGAGTTAGTTGACCTGGGGCTAAATTCGAAGCGATACGTAAAGTCTCTACATCTTCATTGAGCCATTGACCTTCATTGCTTTGATAGGTACCAGCAACCACAGGCTTAAAGCCAAGAACATGTTTACCTTGCTTACGCAATTTGAGAATCAAGGCGCCGCTGACTAGCGTTTTGCCAACTTCAGTATCCGTGCCGGTAATAAAGAACCCAGGATGTTGATTCATCAAAGACTCTTTTCAATCACTTGTTGTTCGATTGACTGTAGTGTGTTGATCAGGGCGCGCAGATCATCTTCGCTATGGTTTGCAGAAAACGTAATACGCAAGCGTGCACTGCCTACGGGAACGGTGGGCGGCCTAATTGCCGGAATCCAATAGCCTGCATCATCCAATAACTGAGCCGCTAATAAAGCATTGGCATTGCTACCAAGAATCAGTGGCTGAATGGGTGTGCTTGAAGAAATCTTTTTCCATGCTGAGAAATGCATTTCTTTTTGCCAGATATCAATCAGTTTATCTAAGTGAGCGCGGCGTTGTTTGCCGTCATCTGTTTCAATAATCTCTAGGCTTGTGAGAAGTGCATGAGCAATCGCAGGGGGCGTAGCTGTGCTGTAGATATAAGGACGACCCTTTTGAATCAGCCACTCGATAAAAGAGTCTTGTGCGCAGATAAAAGCACCACTGACCCCAGCAGCCTTGCCTAGCGTGCCGATATAGATGATACGATCCGAGCAAATATTCTTTTGCTCCAAAATACCATGACCCTGTTTGCCTAGCACTCCAAATCCATGAGCATCATCTACCATCAAGAGGGCATCGTATTGCTCAGCAATAGCTAGCAGTTCTGTGACAGACGCGAGATCACCATCCATGCTGAACACGCCATCAGTCACAATCAATTTAAAAGGCCTGGCATCCTTTTTGATTGCTTCAATTAAAGAGTCTAGTTGTGTGTGATCAAACAGCGTCACTACAGCGTTGGTTTGTGCGCTCGCTAAGCGAACACCATCAATCAAAGAAGCATGATTGAGTTTTGCTGAATAAATACTGGCATTACCCGGAGAAGCAAGCCTTACCAAGCCAGTAATAGCCGTGAGGTTTGCAAGATAGCCGGCACTAAAAAATAATGTACGCGGCTTAGGAATGTGGTGGCTCTGAAATGCAGCGAGTCTTTTTTCTAGTAACTCATGGGCAATGCTATGGCCACTGATGAGGTGGGAGGCACCACTTCCTACGCCATATTTTTGAGCGCCCTCAGACCATGCATTGGCAATCTCAGGGTGGTTTGCAAGACCAAGATAGTCATTACTACAAAAGGCTTTCAGTTCTCGTTCTTCTATCAATACTTTGGAATCGCAAGGGGATGAAGTAATACGCAGCTTGCGCTTAAGTAATTGCAGATCTAAATCTGCAATTTGCTCTTCTGCTAATTTGAGCGCATTAAAAGATTTAGACATTTACAACCTGATTGAGTGCACGTTGTACTGCCTGACCCATTTGCTCAGTTTCTTGTGCAGACAAAATATAGGGAGGCATTACATAAACAGTATTACCAATTGGTCTTATCAAAATACCTTCATTCAAACTCTTTGCAAACATCTCGCGAGGAAAAGCATTGGCATTTGTGAGCTTAGAAGCTTTGACATCAAACGCCAAGATCATCCCTTGTTGGCGCCAATGCTCAATGCGGGCATCTGATTTAGCCCAAGCAAATGCATTGGCTAAATCTTGTGAGCGAATGATATTTTTTTCAAGAACTTGTTCTGTTTCAAAGAGCTCGAGACTGGCTAGCGCCGCTGCGCAAGCCAGTGGGTTACCAGTGTAAGAATGCGAATGTAAGAATCCATGCTTGGTTTGATCGTTGTAAAAGGCGCGATAAATTTTATCGGTAGTCATGCAAAGCGAGAGGGGTAAATACCCTCCGCTAATTCCTTTGGAGAGCGTTAAAAAGTCAGGCCAAATTCCAGCATGTTCGCAGGCAAAGAACTTTCCGCTGCGACCGCATCCTACTGCGATCTCGTCCGCAATTAGGTGGACTTGATAGCGTTCACATAAATCTTTAATGAGTCGTAGATATTCGGGGGAATACATCGCCATTTGGCCAGCACATTGCACGAGCGGTTCAATAATGATTGCGGCAATCTGTTCATGCTCTTTTGCAAATAATTGCTCGAGCTCATTCGCTGCCTGTCTTGCAACATCCTCTGCGCTTTCACCATTTTTTGCTTTACGCACATCGGGTGAGCTTACTGTGTAGACATCCTGCAAAAGCGATCCGTAAGCCTCTCGGAAAATCGCAACATCGGTAACCGCAAGTGCACCAAGCGTTTCTCCGTGATAGCCATTTTCAAGACAAACAAACTTTTTCTTTTGTGGTTTGCCATTGAGTTGCCAAAAGTGGTGACTCATCTTTAATGCAATCTCCACTGCGGAAGCGCCATCAGATGCGTAGAAGACGTGACCTAAATTCCCTTTGGTCAGTACTGCTAGTTTTTCAGACAACTCTATTACTGGAGGATGTGTGAAGCCGGCAAGCATGACATGCTCAATCTTTTCTAGTTGTCTAGTGATGGCTTGATTGATGTGAGGGTTCGAGTGTCCAAAGAGATTGGTCCACCATGAGCTGATGCAATCGAGTAGGGCATTTCCATGCTCGTCATAAAGCCAGGCCCCTTTGCCTTTAGTGATCGCCACCAGCGGAAAAGATTCATGGTGTTTCATTTGGGTGCAGGGGTGCCAAACAGCAGCTAGGCTGCGATCTACTAAGCGGGTTTGATTTAAATCAGAAATAACCTTCATGTTTGATATTTGACCACTAGTTTTTCCTAATTCAGGCTTGTATCTGTTATGTTTATGCCTTGGATTGACCTATTTTCTGGAATTTACCGATGCAGTACGCTCAAACCGTAGAAAAACCCCTGACCCAAGTTAAATCGAAGGCTGATTTGCGAAAAGAGCTTGATGTATCTGGTAAGTGGACGGTTGCTCAGGTTGAGGCCCTATTTGCCTTGTCTTTCAATGAGTTGATGCTTAAGGCCCAAGAGACCCATAAAGCTTATTTCCCTGAGGGTGATGTGGAGTTAGCCACTTTGCTGTCGATTAAGACTGGTGGCTGCCCAGAGGATTGTGCATATTGCCCCCAAGCTGCTCGCTATGACACTGATGTGAAGGCTGAAAAGCTTATGGGTCTAGAGGAGGTTTTAGAGGCGGCTAAGGCGGCTAAGGCGGCTGGTTCGAACCGTTTCTGTATGGGCGCTGCTTGGCGCGAACCCAAAGATCGTGATATTGAAAAAGTGACCGCCATGATTAAGGGGGTTAAGGCTTTAGGTCTTGAGACTTGCGCCACCTTGGGCATGTTGGAGGCTAAGCAAGCCCAGGCCCTGTCAGATGCGGGCTTAGATTTTTATAACCACAATCTTGATACGAGTGAAGATTTTTATCGCTCCGTGATTTCTACCCGCGACTATCAAGATCGCTTAGATACCATTTCTCATGTTCGTTCAGCAGGCATGTCTGTTTGTTGTGGCGGCATTGTGGGGATGGGCGAATCCCGTGAACAGCGTGCCGCATTTTTGACCCGTTTAGCTAACTTGAGCCCTTATCCCGAGTCAGTGCCAATCAATCATTTAGTGCCAGTTGCAGGTACACCATTGGCGGATCAAAAGCCTTTAGACCCCCTTGAATTTGTCAGAACAATTGCAGTTGCCCGCATCACGATGCCTCAGGCACGCGTGCGTTTATCTGCTGGTCGACAAGAGCTTGGCAGGGCTGTTCAGGCTATGTGTTTCTTGGCTGGTGCCAATTCCATTTTCTATGGTGAGCAACTACTCACTACCGCTAACCCTGAGGCGGAGCAAGATCGTGCGCTCTTAACTGAGCTGGGCCTCAAGACCAAGCAAAGCTGTAAAACCGAGGTTTTAGTTTAAGTTTATGGCCATGACCTCGCCCATTGATAAGCTGATTATTGAGTTTGATACCGCCTTGCGATCTGTCTTTGGTGGGGCAAATGCTGGGCGACCAACACCAGGGTCAGCAGTGACTCCAAGCCATTCTTTGGATGCAGCGGAACGTAAACATGCTGCAGGTCTCATGCGCGTCAATCACGTTGGCGAGGTGTGCGCGCAGGCGCTCTATCAATCACAAAAATTAGTTGCCAGAAATCCGCAAATTCAAGAGATGTTCAATCATTCCGCTCAAGAAGAAATGGACCACTTGGCATGGTGCGAAACTCGCCTGGAAGAGCTTGGCTCGCATACCAGTTATCTCAATCCATTATGGTACGCAGGATCCTTTGCAATCGGCTTGGCAGCTGGCTTAGCGGGTGATCAATGGAGTCTAGGTTTTGTGGTTGAAACAGAAAAGCAAGTTGAAAATCATCTTCAGAGTCATCTTGAAAAATTACCACCAGAAGATCATCGCTCACGCGCGATTGTTGATCAAATGCGGATCGATGAAATTGAGCACGGACAAGCTGCCTTGCATGCTGGCGGAGTAAGCTTGCCTGAGCCAGTTCATAAAATGATGCAGGCCGCATCTAAAGTGATGACTACAACCGCTTACAAAATTTAAGTTGCCTGATAGTGGCACTGAAGAGTTTGAAAATAATTTTTTTTGATTTATTTTTTACAGATACTGTTTATAAAAACAGTATATTTATCCATTATCTAGCTCTATAGCTAAGATGTATTCTTAAGTATATTTTCCAAGCCATTGTTTCAAGTAGCTATTTTATTATCACCATTTTATGAACATACGACGCTAAGTGTTTGTAAACACTAGAGAAATTCCCAAAAAATAGCCAAAAACACTTGACCCCCCTATTGCAATCCTCTAAAGTGGGAGGAAGTGTGAAAAAGTGGGGTAAATGGTGTTTCAAGGTGCGTCAGCTCTCAATTTAGATGCAAAAGGTCGGATGTCGATTCCGGCAAAGCATCGTGACGCCCTAATGGTGCAGGGTGACGGCCGTGTCACGCTCACAAAACACCCCGATGGCTGCCTTCTTTTGTTCCCAAGACCAGAGTGGGAGGGCTTCAGAGCTAGGGTTGCGCAACTGCCCATGGACGCTCATTGGTGGCGCAGAATTTTTCTTGGCAATGCTGCTGAGATTGATCTTGATAGCGCAGGTCGTGTTTTGGTCAGTCCAGAATTACGTGCTGCCGCAGGAATCGAAAAAGAAGTGATCTTGCTCGGTATGGGCAGTCACTTGGAATTGTGGGACGCAGCTACATACGCCGCAAAAGAACAGGCTGCGATTGCGCAAGGTATGCCTGAAGCGCTCAAGCAATTTAATTTTTGATGACAGGGTGCTATGAACATAACTCATCGCCCAGTGTTACTGGCCGAGGCGGTGACGGCGCTAGTCAATGGTCCGCTCATTCGGAATCAAAGTGCAACCCAAAACATGCTAGTCATCGATGGAACGTTTGGGCGCGGCGGTCATACACAAGCACTGCTCAAGCAATTACCAGCCTCAGCTCGCATGATTTCATTCGACAAGGATTTGGATGCGATTGCCGTAGCACAACAAATCAACGATCCACGCTTAAGGATCGTACACGACAGTTTTGCGCAGATGGATCAGTACGCAGCACCAGAATCGGTCGATGGAATTTTGTTAGATCTGGGGATCAGTTCGCCCCAAGTGGACGAAGCGCATCGGGGATTTTCTTTTCGGCGCGAAGGTCCACTCGATATGCGGATGAACACCAATCAAGGTTTGACGGCTGCAGAGTGGTTAGAGCAAGCACCGCAGGAGGAAATCACGCACGTGATTAAGACTTACGGGGAAGAGCGTTTTGCATTTCAAATCGCAAAGGCGATTGTGGCTAAGCGAGAAGAGGGCTTGTCGCCGCAAACGACTACGCAATTAGCAAGTCTCGTTGCAGGTGTAGTGCGTACCCGCGAGGCTGGACAAGATCCTGCCACTAGAACTTTTCAGGCCTTACGTATCTTTATCAATCGTGAGCTAGAAGATTTAGAGTTAGGTCTAAAGGCGGCCCTGAAATTATTGAAGCCAGGCGCAAGGCTTGCAGTGATTAGTTTTCACTCATTAGAAGATCGCATTGTTAAACAATTTTTACAAGCCCATGCAAAAGTAGAAATACCTCGTGGGTTACCGGTGCGTGAAAAAGATTTACCCCAAAGTATGATTGAGATTATTGGGCGCATAAAGCCCAGCGATGAAGAGGTTGCGGAAAATCCGCGCGCTCGCTCAGCCATTATGCGAGTAGCAGAAAAGCGATTGGGGGTGGTCACATGAATCGCGCAACCTTGACCTTATTAGCTTTGTTATTGCTTTGTGCATTATCTTTGGTCGCCGCACAGCAACGTGCTCGTCAATTATTCATCGCCCAAGAGCGCGCTCAGATTGAAGAGCGTAAGTTGAATCAAGAGTGGTTGCGTTTGGAATACGAGCAGCGCAATCTTTCAAAATCCGCGCGTATACGAAGCGTAGCGCGTAATCAATTGCATATGGCACCGATTTCTCCTGAACGTACTTTGTACATCAAGGAGGCCCCATGAGAACGGTTGGATTTTCAACGACGCCAAACTTAGTATTGCGTCTGCCTATGTGGCGGTCGCGCTTGATGCTATTTCTTTTGTTTTTTGTCTTCATGTTGCTATTGCTGCGCGCGTTCTGGATTCAAGGTCCAGGTAATGCCTTTTATGAGGCAAAGGGCGTGAGAGGTACACAGCGTGAGTTAGAGTTGCCAGCTAGTCGCGGAAAGATCTTGGATCGCAATGGGCAGGTGATTGCAACTAGCCTTGAAGCAAAATCGGTGATTGCATATAACGATACTGTGCCAGATGACTTAGCTGCGGATAAGGTAAAAAAACTGGCTGGCTTATTGCAAATTAGCGAAGCTGAATTGCGTAAAAAGCTAAAAGATGATCGCAAGCAAGTCTTCTTAAAGCGTCAAGTCGATCCAGAAATTGCGCTACAGATTAAGCAACTAGAAATTCCAGGCATTGGTCTGAATAATGAATATCGACGCTTTTATCCTGAAGGTGAGGCAATGGCTCACGTTGTGGGATTTACTAACGTTGAGGATAAGGGTCAAGAAGGTATGGAGCTCTCTAGAGAAAGAGAGCTTGCAGCTCATCCTGGTCAAAGACGTGTAGTAATCGATCGCCTAGGGCGTGTAGTAGAGGACATCGCTATTGAGCAGTTGCCGCAGAATGGTAAAGATTTGCAATTATCGATCGATAGCAAAATTCAATATCTTGCTTATAACGCGGTAAAGAGTGCAGTAGAGCAACATCATGCAAAAGCGGGTGGTGCCGTTGTTCTAGATACGCAGACTGGTGAAATCCTGGCTTTGGCAAATTACCCAAGCTACAACCCAAATGATCGTCGGAATTTAAGTGGCGAGCAACTGCGTAATCGGGTGCTGACAGATACTTTTGAGCCTGGCTCAACAATGAAACCTTTGACGATTTCCATCGCTCTAGAAAAGGGAGTAGTTAAACCAAATACCAATATGGTGATTGGTGCAAAGTATCTGGTCGGACCTAAGCCAATTACAGATTCACACCCTTTTGCTAACTTAACTGTTTCCCAAGTAATTCAGAAGTCGAGCAATATTGGCACTGCAAAGATCGCATTGAATAATCTCTCCGCAGAAGAGATGTGGGATTTTTATACATCAGTAGGTTTGGGACAAGCGCCAAAAATTGGTTTCCCAGGCGCTGTTGCTGGCACAGTGCATCCCTTTAAAAAATGGGTGCCCACTGACCAGGCACGTATCGCTTTTGGATACGGCATTTCTGCTTCACTCTTTCAAGTTGCGCGTGCATATACGATATTTGCGCGCGATGGTGAGTTGATTCCACTAACCATCGAGCGTAGTCCGGGCGTGAAAAATGGTACGCAAGTGCTTTCAGCAAAAACTGCTATTGAAATGCGGGAAATGATGGAAACGGTAACTGAGACTGGCGGCACAGCTGTCAAGGCGCAGACTGAAGGTTATCGGGTTGGCGGTAAGACAGGCACAGCGCATAAGCTTGTTGGCAAGGGGTACGGAAATTCTTATCGTGCTTACTTTGCTGGACTTGCCCCTATTAGCGCACCGAGGATTGTTGTGGCGGTCATGATTGATGAGCCTACTGGTGGTAGCCACTACGGTGGAGATGTGGCAGCCCCTGTTTTTTCTACGATTGTTGGTGAAACATTGAGGGCTTTAAATGTTGCGCCTGATACGAGACCAAATTTAATGGCATTAGATGATAAGAACTCTACAGAGGTTCGTGCTGCTAATGTACAGACACAGCATGTGGTTCTGAAAAGATGACGGTGGCATTGAATATGAAACCCAATCATTTGATTGACCACTTGCACACCCTAGCAAATTCTTCAGCAAAGGTGAGCGCGGATAGTCGTCAGATTGAATCTGGCGATATCTTTTTTGCATACCCTGTTGGCCACGGAAACGCCTTGCGTGATGGGCGCCAATTTATCGATGCTGCTTTACAAAAAGGCGCAGTAGTAGTCGTATTTGACTCTGTTGGCGCTGATGCTGATTATTTAGATCATCCCCAATGTATTGCGATTGAAAATCTTGCAGAGAAAGTAGGTAAGTTTTGCGCCCAATGGTATGGCGAGCCAAGCAAGCAATTACAAGTGATCGGGGTTACGGGTACTAACGGTAAGACCAGTATTACTCAGTGGTTAGCTAACGCATTGGATCAACCGAATCACCGTACAGCAGTACTGGGCACCTTGGGAACGGGTTTTCCAGGTTCGCTGGAGAAGACTGGATACACAACCCCAGACGCGCCAAAGCTACAGACTCAGTTAAAGCAGTTATTAGACGCTGGTGCTAAACAAGTGGCAATGGAAGTGTCATCTCACGCATTGCAACAGGAGCGCGTCGCAGGAACTACATTTCATTGCGCAGTATTTACCAACTTAAGCCAAGATCATCTCGACTACCACGGAAGTATGGCTAACTATGCTGAAGCAAAAGCAAAGTTATTTAGTCAGCCTGGTTTAGAGCATGCCGTCGTAAATTTAGATGATCCTTTTGGTCGTGAGCTGGCGATGAATCTGTTGGCTAGGGATGAACTGAGAGTTTGGGCTTACGCTTTAAATCTATCAGCTTTCAAGGGCTTTGAAAAATTTGGTGACCGTCTACAACGTATTTATGCAGTAGATAGTGTCTTAAATGGCTTTGGATATGATTCTGTTTTCACATACGAAGGTGTGGGTAAAAATTCTCTCCATATTTCTCTGCTTGGCGAGTTTAATTTAAGCAATGCGCTGGCAGTGTGGACAACGCTATTGACGCAAGGCCTCACTCGGGATGAAGCAAGTAAATGTGTCGGTCAATTGCAGTCGGTCATCGGGCGCTTGGAGCTCATCTCATTAGGTAAGAGTCAGTCCGAAGGTCCTTTGGCGGTTGTGGATTACGCACATACGCCGGATGCTTTGCAGAAGACTCTGCAGGCATTGCTCCCAATTGCCCAGCAACGCGGTGGCAAGTTATGGTGTGTATTTGGTTGCGGTGGTGATCGCGATAGTGGCAAACGTTCTCAAATGGGTACCGTTGTTGCTAACATTGCCGATCAAATCATCATTACCAGTGATAATCCGCGCTCTGAAGATCCTGAGGCGATTATGGAGATGATTCGTCAAGGAATTCACTCGTCTAGTGCAAATGTGCAGGTGATTGCAGATCGTGCAGTAGCAATCATGGCCGCTATTCGACATGCAGATATAAAGGATGTGGTGCTGGTTGCCGGCAAAGGTCATGAGACTTCGCAAGAGATTAAAGGCAAGCGTTTTGATTTTTCTGATCAAGAGCATATTCGTCTGGCTGCCGGAGGTCTAGTCTGATGATGACGACATTAGCCCAAGTACACACTATGTTGCCCGGAAGTAGATTGCTGAATGTTTCTGATGAGGCTGCAAGAGTTATTGTGCTATCGAGGGTTGGCACAGATAGCCGTCAAATTGATACTGGTGAGCTATTTATTGCTTTGTCAGGCGAGCGGTTTGATGCCCATGATTTTTTAGTAGATGTTGCAAAGTCTGGTGCTGGAGCAGCATTAGTGAGCAGCGCAGAGAAGTGCCCAGGAAATTTGCCGGCAGTTTGTGTTGCGGATACACGCATTAGTTTGGGTGATTTAGCGAAAGCTTGGCGCGCAAATCATGAGATTCCATTAGCCTTGGTTACCGGTAGCAATGGTAAGACTACGGTTAAAGAGATGATTGCCTCTATATTTAAAGTGGCAGCCGGCGAGACTCATACCTTAGTCACGAAAGGTAATCTCAATAATGAGATTGGTTTGCCCTTGACCTTGTTGAAGCTGCGTTCGACAGATCGCCTTGCAGTAGTGGAGTTGGGTATGAATCATCCCGGCGAAACGGCACAACTAGCGGCGATTGCTCAAGCGAATATTGCCCTCATTAATAATGCCCAACGCGAGCATCAAGAATTTATGGCAACGGTTGCTGCGGTTGCTGAGGAGCATGCCGATGTGATCCGCGCTTTACCTAAAGATGGTATTGCTGTGTTTCCCGCAGACTCCGAGTTCACTTCGGTATGGCGTATAGCTGCGGGCGCAAGAAAGGTGATTGATTTCGCTTTGTTGTCTGCTCAAGCAGATACGAATGCTTCAGTAAGGGGTCGTTTATTAAACAATGGTCTCGTAGAGGTGATTACCGATATGGGATCAGTTGAAATTCAGCTGAATACTCTTGGTAGCCACAATGTACGTAATGCTTTGGCTGCAAGTGCTGTAGCTTTGGCTGCTGGACTTAGTCTTGAAAAAATCAAGCAAGGTCTGGAGGCTTTTGCGCCCGTGAATGGACGCATGCAGCCTAAAAAGATTCATCCAAATTACACATTGATTGATGATAGCTACAACGCTAATCCAGATTCAGTGCGGGCTGCCATTGATGCGTTGAAGCAGTCTGGAAATATTGCTTGGTTGATTCTGGGTGATATGGGAGAGGTTGGTCATCAGGGTCCTGAGTTTCATCGTGAAGTAGGTGCTTATGCGGCTGAGCAGGGAGTTACTCAGTTATTTGCTCTTGGTGAGCAATGCCAGTTTGCGATTCAAGGTTTTGATGGCGCTATAAAAACTAACCCAGCATCAAAAGCCATACATTTTTCCAATATGGATAGTTTGATTGCTCAATTAAGAGATGCATTGCATGCACAGAACGCAGGCAGTAATCAGCATCTCAATATTTTGGTTAAGGGTTCCCGTTTTATGCGCATGGAACGTGTAGTGCAAGCCTTGTTAGAGGAGGCTAAGACATGTTCATAATTTTGGCGCAATGGTTACAAGAGGATTTCGGCTTTTTCCGAGTAATTAATTACATCACCTTTAGAGCGGTAATGGCGACCGTTACTGCATTGTTAATTGGCTTGGCTGCAGGTCCCTGGGTGATTCGAAAGTTAACTGCATTGAAGATGGGGCAGGCCGTGCGTACGGATGGTCCAGAAACCCATTTAGTGAAATCGGGAACGCCAACGATGGGTGGCGTATTAATTCTCATTGGTATTTTTGTCTCTTGCATGCTCTGGGCTGATCTCAGTAATCGCTTTATATGGATTGTGATGATCGTGACTTTTGGTTTTGGGGCTGTGGGTTGGGTGGATGACTATCGTAAGGTCGCACGCAAAGATCCTAAGGGCATGGCATCAAGAGAAAAGTTTTTCTGGCAAACCTTGATTGGTTTATTTGCTGCGATTTACCTAGCGTTCTCAGTGTCTGAGGTGAATAACCTCAAGGTATTGCAATTGTTTTATGAGTGGCTCAAAAGTGCCTTTGCTTTAGATCTACCAGCCAAAACGAATTTACTAATACCTTTTATGAAAGAAGTGAGTTATCCCTTGGGCATGATGGGCTTCATCATCTTAAGTTATCTCGTCATTGTCGGCAGTAGTAATGCCGTCAATTTGACTGATGGCCTTGATGGCTTAGTAATCATGCCAGTGATTTTGGTAGGCGCTGCATTGGGTGCTTTTGCCTATGTGATGGGTAATGCTATCTACGCTAAATATTTATTGTTTCCGTATATCCCAGGTGCTGGTGAGTTATTGATCTTTTGTGGCGCCATGGGCGGAGCAGGTCTAGCTTTCCTTTGGTACAACGCGCATCCAGCGCAAGTATTTATGGGTGATGTGGGTGCCTTAGCTCTCGGTGGCGCGCTTGGAACAATTGCAGTGATTGTGCGTCAAGAAATTGTTCTCTTTGTGATGGGCGGTATTTTTGTGGCTGAAACACTTTCAGTGATGCTGCAAGTCTTTTGGTTCAAGCTCACTAAAAAACATTTTGGTGAGGGTCGTCGCATCTTCCGAATGGCGCCTTTACATCACCATTTTGAATTAGGCGGTTGGAAAGAAACACAAGTGGTGGTTCGTTTTTGGATTATCACGATCCTCTTGGTATTAATTGGTTTATCAAGTTTGAAATTACGGTGAACCACAGAGTAAATATGCTGACTATAGAAAATACTTTCGCTAATCCCACGGCCGTAGCTGATGCTAGCTACGTAGCCCCACATCGCTTTTTGATTTTGGGTCTCGGCGAGTCTGGCGTTGCCATGGCAAAGTGGTGCTTGCGTAATGGTGCAGTAGTGTACTTAGTTGATACACGCGATCGTTCCCAGTTATCTGAGCGTCAGCTAGCATGGCTTGCCGAGCTTGAGTTGGCCGGATTACAAGCCTCTCAGTTTGGTCCTCTCAGCGATGAACTGCTGACGGATATTGATGTGATTGGTATTAGCCCCGGACTTTCGCCCTTACAAGAGCCAACAGAATCATTCTTGGTCAAAGCACGTAAAGCAAGAGTAGATGTTTGGAGTGAAATTGAATTTTTTGCTCGCGCAATCGCTGCTATATCACGCATGGCATTGGATAAGCAATCTAGCTATACAGCTTCAGTGTTGGCTATTACGGGCACTAATGGCAAAACAACTACGACGGCATTAACCGGTCAGCTGTGTGAACGCGCTGGCAAGAAAGTAGCAGTTGCTGGCAATATCAGTCCTGCAGCACTTGATAAGCTCATGACATGTTTGAATGGTGCTGATCAGATTGAGGATTTGCCAGACGTTTGGGTATTGGAGCTTTCAAGCTTCCAATTGGTTTACACCTATTCTTTAAATGCTACTGCGGCAACCGTTCTGAATATCACCCAAGATCATTTAGATTGGCACGGGGATATGGGCGCCTATGCAGAGGCTAAAGCCAAGATATTTGGCTCTGACACGATATGTATCTTGAATCGCGATGACCTAGCAGTGATGGGTTTATTGACTGATGAGCAAAAAGTAGAAAAAGCGCTTGTCACTTTTGGTTCGAATCGCCCTGACGAACAAGGTGCATTTGGCATTGAGCACGATTTGCGCGCTGGTGGCATTGATTGGTTGGTATGGGCTGAGGTCGATGAAGATCTTGATCCCAAACCGAAGCGTCGTCGCAAGTCTGCTGCGATTCAAGAGGATGAGCCATTGCGTTTGAGGCGTTTGATTCCTGCAGATGCATTACGCATTCGGGGTCGTCATAATGCTTTGAATGCGCTTGCTGCTCTAGCATTAGCACGCGCAGCCAATTTGCCGATGAATGTATTACTCCATGGTTTGCGCGATTACCATGGCGAGCCGCACCGTGTACAAAGTATCGCAATTGTGAATGATGTTGAGTATGTGGATGATAGCAAGGGCACTAACGTTGGTGCTACAGTCGCCGCTTTAAATGGTTTGGGTAGCAACGAAGCTGGTAAGAGAATTTGGCTCATTGCAGGGGGTGATGGCAAGGGTCAAGACTTTAGTCCATTGCGCGAGCCCGCATTACGTTTTGTTAAGGGTGTTTTCTTAATTGGTAAAGATGGTGAAAAGATTGCCCAAGCAATCGGTGGCGATGTCTCTTTTACCAATAGTGGTAATTTAGCAGCGGCCGTGCAAGCGGCTGCAGCAAAGGCGATCTCTGGTGATTTGGTTTTACTATCGCCAGCATGTGCAAGCCTCGATCAGTTCCGAGACTATAAGGAGCGGGCACAGGTATTTGCATCAGAGGTTGAAGAATTGGGAATGCGTTTTGAAGGGGTTCAGGTATGAACTTTAGAGAAAAACTATCTCCTGAAAACCGTCTTGGCTTAGATCGCTTTTGGAATTTTTCTAGGGGCGGTATTGATAATTTCCGAACTGGCTTAAGAGACGCAGTCTCTGGCGTGGAGCAAACTCGTTCACGCATGATGGAATATGACCAATTATTGGTGTGGGCAGTGTTATCGCTCATGCTGATTGGTTTAGTCATGGTTTACTCGGCATCGATTACTTTGGCTGATGGTCCTAAATATGCCAACTACAGTAGTAACTATTTTTTGATTCGCCATTTGATCTCATTAGCTATTGCTGTTGTTGTTGGTATTACAGTTTTTAAGATACCGACCAAGGTTTGGGATCGCTATTCACCGGTCATTTTTGGTTTTACCGTTCTATTGCTGATTTTGGTTTTGATTCCTGGCATCGGTAAGGGGGTGAATGGTGCAAGGCGCTGGATATCCTTGGGCGTGATGAATTTCCAACCATCCGAATTAATGAAATTTGCTGCGGTGATCTTTGCTGCAAGTTATACGGTTCAGCGACAAGAGTATCTACATTCTTTTTCTAAAGGAATGCTGCCAATGGGTATTGCAGTTGCGCTGGTTGGCGGACTCTTAATGAAAGAGCCAGATATGGGCGCCTTTGTAGTGGTTGCCATCATTGCATTCGGTATTTTGTTTTTAGGTGGCATCAACGCAAAATTATTTGGGGGTTTGATTCTGGTCGGCTTGATGAGTGGTGCAGCCATGATTGCGCTCTCACCATTCCGGCGTGGTCGTATGTTGGCATTTATGGATCCATGGCAAGTGGATAACGCTGCTAATAAAGGCTATCAATTGACGCATTCGCTGATGGCTTTTGGTCGAGGTGAATGGTTTGGTACTGGTCTAGGCGGAAGCGTGGAAAAACTTCACTATCTTCCGGAAGCGCATACCGACTTCATCATGGCGGTGATTGGTGAAGAACTCGGCTTTGTTGGTGTTGTCGTAATGATTTTCTTGTTCTACTGGATTGTGCGTAGAGCCTTCATCATTGGCCGAACTGCTTTGCAATTAGATCGAAGCTTTGCAGGCTTAGCAGCAAAAGGAGTGGCCATCTGGATTGGTTGGCAGGCATTTATCAATATGGGTGTGAACTTGGGTTTACTTCCCACAAAAGGCTTAACTCTGCCATTAGTGAGTTATGGCGGATCCGGAATTTTGATGAATGCAGTAGCGATTGCGATGCTATTGCGAATTGATTATGAGAATCGCATTCTGATGCGCGGAGGGAAGCTGTGACCAAACCCTCAATATTAGTCATGGCTGGCGGTACTGGTGGGCATATCTTCCCAGGCCTTGCTGTGGCTGAATATTTGCGGATATGTGGTTGGAATGTGTCATGGCTGGGTAATCAAAGTGGCATGGAATATCGGCTCGTGAAGTCTTGTGATTTTCCGTTTGAGGCAGTCGAGTTTGGCGGTTTGCGTGGTAAGGGCTTGAAAGCTAAGCTCATGCTGCCGATTAATTTGGTACGAGCATGCTTTCAGAGCTGGAAGATCATGCGCCGTTTAAAGCCAAGCGTTGTTTTGGGGATGGGTGGATACATTACCTTCCCGGGTGGCTTGGTGACAAAATTCTTGAAGCGACCATTGGTACTACATGAATCAAACTCTGTAGCGGGAAGCGCTAATCGTGCGCTGACAAAAATTGCCATGCGCACCTTAACAGGCTTTCCTAACACCATGGAAAAGGCAGAGTGGGTTGGTAATCCTATTCGTGAGGAATTTGACCACATACAAAAACCAGATCTACGTTATCAGCAACGCCAAGGCCCCTTATCTATTTTAGTTGTTGGGGGTAGTTTGGGGGCAGCAGCGCTAAATGAAAATATTCCAGCTGCGTTAGCGTTGATACCAAAAAATGCTCGACCAACAGTGATCCACCAAGCGGGTGATAAGCATTTAGTTGATTTACAAAAACGTTATGCGGAGTGTGGCGTTGAGGCTGATATTCGTCCGTTCATTGACGATATGCCAACTGCGTATGCACAGGCGGATTTAGTGATTTGTCGATCTGGTGCAATGACAGTTTCAGAGTTGGCAGCATGCGGTGTGGCTTCTTGCTTGATTCCCTTCCCCTATGCGATTGATGATCATCAAACCGCTAATGCCAAATTTTTATCAGATGCTAATGCAGCAGTCCTGTTACCTCAGCAATATCTCAATCCTCAGGATTTAGCTTTGATGATTCAAAACTTCAATCGTGATGATCTTCAAGAAATGGCCATGCGTGCTCATGCATTGGCTAAGCCACATGCAACTCAGCGCGTAGCTGAAGTGTGTGCTGATTGTGCGGGGGTGGGCGTATGAAACATATCGTTCAACAAATTCATTTCATTGGTATTGGCGGCGCCGGTATGAGCGGTATCGCCGAAGTACTTTTGAATTTGGGCTATCAAGTCTCGGGCTCTGATTTAGCCGAGAGCGTTACAACGAAGCGCTTAAAAGACTTGGGCGCGGTGATTCATATTGGACATGATCCAAAAAATGTAGGTACTGCAGAAGCGGTGGTTATTTCTACGGCAGTGGCTGGGAATAATCCTGAGGTATTGGCTGCACGCGCAGCAAAAATTCCTGTGATCCAGCGTGCTGTGATGTTGGGTGAGTTAATGCGTTTGAAGCAAGGCATTGCGATTGCTGGCACGCATGGCAAGACAACGACAACAAGTTTAGTAGCCTCCGTACTGGCTGAGGGCGGCCTGGATCCAACCTTTGTGATTGGTGGCAAGCTGAATTCTGCTGGTGCCAATGCCCGTTTAGGCCAGGGTGATTTTATTGTCGTTGAAGCGGATGAATCCGATGCTTCGTTCTTACAACTATTCCCCGCAATGGAAGTAGTGACCAATATTGATGCTGATCATATGGACACGTATCAGCACGATATGGCGAGATTGAAACAAGCTTTCGTGCAATTTATCCAGCGGATGCCTTTTTATGGCGTAGCTGTTTTATGTATTGATGATGCAAATGTACGCGACATCATTCCTTTTGTTTCGCAGCCTGTATTACGCTATGGCCTCTCAGAAGATGCAGACATTCGTGCAAGCAATATTCGTGCTGATGGCACCAGCATGCACTTTACGGTTGAGCGTCGTACTGTTCGGCGTCATGGCAACAAACCTGGACCACTCAACGTAACGCTGAATTTGCCTGGCTTGCATAACGTGCGAAATGCGCTTGCGGCAATTGGTATTGCTACTGAATTGGGTGTTGGCGATGAAGCGATCACAAAAGCACTATCTGAATTTGGCGGTGTTGGTCGACGTTTCCAGCGTTATGGCGAGCTTCCACTTGCCTCTGGAGGGAGTTTTACTTTGATCGATGACTATGGTCATCACCCGGTAGAGATGGCTGCTACTTTAGCCGCAGCACGTGGCGCATTTCCAGGTCGTCGCTTAGTTCTCGCATTCCAGCCACATCGCTTTACAAGAACACGGGATTGTTTTGGTGAATTTGTACAAGTAATTCGAAATTTTGATGCTTTGGTATTAACCGAGGTTTATCCCGCTGGAGAGGCGAAGATTCCAGGCGCAGATGGTAAGAGTTTGATGAAAGCTACTTTAGCTGAAGAGAAAAATTCGAAAGCACCACTCAATTCTTCCGCAGTGGTATTTGCATCCAATGTTGCTGAGATGCCAGAAAAATTAAGTCAAGTTTTAAAAGATGGGGATGTATTAATTACGATGGGCGCGGGTTCAATTTCTGCTTTGCCTCACACCTTGTCGGAGGCAAAAAATGTCTGAGCATATTCTCAGCGCATGGGGTGGCCGTGTTAAATCAAGGCTAGCAAGCTTAGATGTGAAGTCTCTCGGTCGAGTAGGAGTTTTGCTTGGCGGGCGCTCTGGTGAGCGTGAAATTTCTTTGTTGTCTGGCAATGGTGTGCTGCAAGCCCTTCTATCTAAGGGAGTTGACGCCCATGGCTTTGATCCAGGATTGCGTAATCCGACAGAATTAGTTTCTGAGAAATTTGATCGTATTTTTATTTCCTTGCATGGTCGATATGGTGAGGATGGAACTATTCAAGGCTTGCTAGATCTACTTGATTTACCTTATACCGGTAGTGGTGTCTTGGCATCAGCCTTAGCAATTGACAAGATTGTCACTAAGCAAGTGTGGATTAGTAATGGGCTCGCTACTCCTGAATTTGAAGAGTTAACTGCCAACAGTGACTGGAATGCAGTAGTGAAGCATCTTGGTTTACCTTTGATTGTGAAGCCTGCTCATGAAGGATCTTCACTCGGTTTAACCAAAGTGCAATCCGTCGATGAATTACCGGCTGCTTATCAATTGGCTGCAGGACTGGACAAGAAGGTCATTGCAGAAACATGCATCATTGGTGATGAGTTGACTTGCCCCTTAGTTGGTCAGGGTAGCAATGCCGAAGCTTTGCCAGTAATCAAAATTATTCCGCCGCAAGCCAATTACGATTTCCATAACAAATATTTTTCAGATGAAACGCAGTACCTATGTCCCACTGGACTTGCTTCAGAAGTAAACGAGCGAGTTCAAGCACTGGCTTTGGCTGCCTATAAAGCACTCGGTTGCCGTACCTGGGGTCGCGCCGATGTGATGTTAGATCAAAAAACCGGCAAACCTTATTTGCTTGAAATGAATACCTCTCCGGGCATGACTTCCCATTCTTTGGTGCCAATGGCTGCAAAAGCTGCCGGCATTGACTATGCAGATTTAGTTCTTTGGTTACTCAGTCAAACCTTAGAACAAAAAGAAGGCGCCCTTGCATGAGTAATTTCATGGACCGGTTCGGTGAAATTTTCGGCATGTTGATATCACCACTCTGGAATCATCCAGATCGGATGCAAAAGCTCAGTCGTTTCTTAATGAGTTGCTTCGTATTAATGATGGTGCTAGGGGCCTTGGTGTGGCTTAGTCAGCGCCCCGTATTTGCGCTAAAGCAAATTCAGATTGAACCAGTTGCTGGTCAAACACTAAAACACATTAATAAAGCCATTGTGAAGCGGCAGGTTTATGAAACTGTGCAGGGAAACTTCTTTAGTGTGCGTCTTGAGGAAGTAAAGCGCGGCTTTGAAAGTATGCCGTGGGTACGCCATGCCAATGTGCGCCGAGTTTGGCCTAACGGTTTGATTGTGAGTATTGAAGAACAGAAACCATTTGGTACATGGGGCGGTTCCGATAGTCATGTGCTAATTAACAATCACGGAGAAATTTTTGCTGGTCGCATTTCTGAGATTAGTGATGACATTCGATTGGTCGATTTCTATGGTCCGGATGATGCGAGTAAGGAAGTGATGAGTCTTTATGAGCGATCCAATAACTGGTTTAAACCTTGGGGTGCTGAGGTTGTCAGTCTTGCCTTGACTGAGCGCTATGCCTGGCATATCAAGCTATCCAACGGTATGAGAGTTGAATTTGGGCGTGATGAAGAGAATTCAGACAAAACATTAACGGAAGAGCGCATTGCGCGCCTCTTTAAATATTGGCCACAAGTGCAAGAAAAGTGGGCCAACCGAATTGATGCCGTGGATTTACGTTATCCCAATGGTTTTGCAGTTCATCTGGCATCTGCAAGTGTGAAAAAGAATGATGTTGATGGCAAGAAAAGTGAGTTGAAGCAATGAAGGAATGGGAATGAGTAAAGACAATCGCGACCTATTGGTTGGTTTAGATATTGGAACCTCCAAGGTGGTTGCCTTAGTTGCTGAATTAGCACCCGATGGCAAATTTAATGTGGTGGGTGTTGGTCAAACTTCTTCAAAAGGGTTGAAGAAGGGCGTTGTCGTCAACATTGAAGCTACTGTTCAATCGATTCAGAAGGCTTTAGAAGAAGCCGAGATCATGGCTGATCGTCAAATCGTTCAGGCCTTTACGGGTATCGCAGGTAACCATATTGTGAGTTTCAACTCGAGTGGTATGGTGGCTATCCGCGATAAAGAAGTTACCGCAGGTGATGTGGAGCGCGTTCTAGAGACAGCCAAAGCAATCAACATTCCAACGGATCAACAAATTTTGCACATTCTTGTTCAAGAATTCATTATCGATGGACAGGAAGATGTTCGCGAACCGATTGGGATGAGCGGCCTTCGCTTAGAAGTCAAAGTACATATTGTTACGGGTGCGGTAAGTGCCGCACAAAATATTGTGAAGTGTGTGCGTCGCTGCGGTCTTGAAGTCAATGACCTCATTTTGCAGCCTTTGGCCTCGAGCCTGGCAGTCTTAACTGAAGATGAAAAAGAGCTTGGTGTTGTCTTGGTGGATATTGGTGGCGGCACAACTGATATTGCAATCTATTGCCAAGGATCGATTCGTCATACAGCGGTAATTCCTATTGCTGGTGATCAAATCACCAATGACATCGCGATGGCATTACGTACGCCAACAATTGATGCCGAAGATTTAAAGATTGCTCACGGTATTGCACGTCAAGAAATGGCCGATCCAACCGCCATGATCGATGTCCCTGGTATGGGTGATCGTGACCCACGGCCAATGTCCAAACAAGCTTTAGCTGCGGTGATCGAGCCGCGGGTTGAAGAGCTATTTACTTTGGTTAGAGGAGTTGTGCGTGATTCTGGCTATGAAGACATGGTTTCTTCTGGAATTGTTTTGACTGGCGGTACTTCATTGATGCCAGGAATGGTTGAGCTAGCCGAGCAAGTGTTCTTAAGACCGGCTCGTATTGGCACTCCAGAATATCGCGGTCATTTGCATGAGGTCTTACGTAGTCCGAGATTTGCTACCAGCATCGGTTTATTAATGGAAGGTCAGGTGCAGTTATTGCGTGGCCGCCGTTTTTCTCAATCAGGCGCGTTGCAAGGTGTGATGTCACGCATGAAGGAATGGTTTGCAGGAAATTTTTAAGTTTTTCGTCGTCGTCAATGTAGTCCGTTTTTTACCTAGGAGGGTATATGGAATTTGAAATGTTAGATCAAGAAACAGCCGGTAAAACCATTATTAAAGTGGTTGGAGTCGGTGGGGCTGGTGGTAATGCAGTCCAGCACATGATCCGTCGCGGTGTCAATGGCGTAGAGTTCATTTGCATGAACACCGATGCTGGCGCATTACAGCGCTCTGAGGCATCTGTGAATTTGCAACTGGGCTCTAGCGGATTGGGTGCGGGCGCTAAACCAGAAATTGGTGCAGCTTCTGCAGAAGAAGCTCGTGCACGTATTGCTGATGTATTGCAAGGTGCACATATGGTGTTTATCACTGCTGGTATGGGTGGCGGCACTGGAACAGGTGCGGCACCTATCGTTGCTCAAGTGGCAAAAGAAATGGGCATTTTGACCGTTGGCGTGATTAGTAAGCCATTTGATTTTGAGGGCGTCAAGCGCTTGAAAGTGGCGGAGAATGGGGCAACCGAACTTGAGTCCTATGTGGATTCATTGATTGTGGTGCTCAATGAAAAGCTCTTTGAAGTGATGGGTGAAGATGCTGAGTTTGATAAGGCCTTTGCTTGTGCTGATGATGTATTACACAACGCTGTTTCTGGTATTGCAGAAATCATCAATGTTCAAGGCTTAATTAACGTTGACTTTGAAGACGTGAAGACTGTTATGGGCGAGCAAGGTAAAGCAATGATGGGAACCGCAACGGTTTCAGGTATGGATCGTGCCCGCTTGGCTGCTGAAGCTGCTGTTGCTTCTCCACTGCTTGAGGGGGTTGATTTATCTGGTGCTCGCGGCGTTTTGGTCAACATTACTGCCAATCGTTCATTGAAGCTGTCTGAAACACGTGAAGTCATGGCTGCTATTCGTGGATATGCTGCTGATGATGCAACTGTGATCTTCGGAACGGTATATGACGAGAGCTTAGGCGATGCATTGCGTGTCACGGTAGTTGCTACTGGCTTGAATAATCCACAAGCCCGCCAAAATCACCAACCAGAAGTGGTATGGAGACAAGCGACTGGTACGCATGATGCAATGCCAACGATGGCAGATCTCAATAGCTTTGCTCCTGCTAGTGCATCAGCAGCGATGAGCAAGGTTAGCTTAGATTCTGCTTTGAGTACTAGCGCGGGTATGGCTTTGACAGGTTCTGGTAGTGCGCCTGCAACAGCTGCGCAACCAGCAAGCAGCGGTGTTGATTACAGTCAGTATGATTTGCCACGAGTATTTCGTAGCTCTCGTGAGGCAAGCGCTGCACCGACTTTAGGTGCCGATAGCTCCCCTCAAGCAAAGACCTTGCTTGATAAAGGGGCTGATTACTATGAAATCCCTGCTTTTTTACGTAAGCAAGCAGATTAATTGACTGCTTAATACAATAGGTCATTGCGAAATGCCAGCGCGGCGCCCCTCCGGACGACGAATCCCGCGCTTGCGTTGGCATGCTTACTAACAATTACCTATTGGAGACATCATGATTGCTGTTGGACAAAAATTACCAAATGCTACTCTTTATGAATTTTTTAACGAAGAGACTGAAGGCTGTGCATTAGGGCCTAATGCTTTTGAAGTTGAAAAGCTGATGGCTGGCAAAAAGATTGTGATCTTTGCATTGCCTGGCGCCTTTACGCCGACCTGCTCTGCAAAGCATGTCCCTGGATATGTTGAGCACTACGATGCGATTAAAGCAAAGGGTGTGGATGAGATTTGGTGTATCTCTGTGAATGACCCATTTGTGATGGGCGCATGGGGCCGTGACCAAAAGGTAGGTAAAAAAATTCGCATGTTGGGTGACGGCAGTGCTGAGTTTACCAAAAAGGTAGGCTCGGAGCTGGATTTGACTGCCCGTGGTTTTGGTGTGCGTTCTGATCGCTATGCCATGATTGTGGAAGATGGCGTAGTAAAAACTCTGGAGCGCGAAGCGCCAGGTAAATTTGAAGTCAGTGATGCCGCTTCTATTCTGAAAAAACTGTAATTCAATTTATTAACTAACCTCCCCTGAATTTAGAGACGTCATCATGATGAAGCAAAGAACGATTGCCACTCCGGTTAAAACCGTGGGAATTGGTTTGCATTCTGGCAGCAAGGTGACGATCTCTATTAAACCTGCGCCAGTTGATTCAGGGATTCAGTTTGTCCGTGTTGATACTCCAGAGCAGTCGGTAGTACCCGCAACTGCTTTGGCTGTATGCGATACACGGCTTGCGTCTGTGATCCAAAAAGATGGTGTGAGAGTTTCTACAGTAGAGCACTTGCTCTCGGCTTGTGCTGGCTTAGGTTTGGATAATCTCTTGATTGAGCTTGATGGTGAAGAAGTCCCCATCATGGATGGAAGTGCTGCTTCATTTCTATTTTTGATTGAATCTGCTGGTATTGTTGAGCAAGCGGCTGCTCGTCAATTTGTAGTCATTAAAAAACCAGTTGAAGTACGTGATGGCGACAAGCTTGCTCGCCTCGAACCTTTTTTCGGGTTTAAGTTGGATTTCACAATCGACTTTAAACATCCCGCTGTTGATAAAACGGGTCAGCGATTTATTGTCGATTTTGCAGAGCATGCATATCGTAGTGAAATTGGACGGGCACGCACGTTTGGTTTTGCTCACGAAGTAGAGGCTCTAAGAGAAATGGGCCTAGCGCGAGGCGGTAGCTTAGATAACGCGATTGTTTTAGATGAGCACCGTATTTTGAATAACGAAGAACTTCGTTATGAGGATGAGTTTGTGCGCCACAAAATTTTAGATGCGATTGGCGACCTCTACTTAGTAGGTCATCCCATTGTGGGAGCTTATGTTGCTGAAAAATCAGGTCATGCACTTAATAACGCTTTATTACGTAAGCTCTTGGAAGATCCCAGTTCTTATGAAATTAGCAGCTTTGCTGAAAATAAGGCCCCTGAGGCTTTCTCTCAAGAAAGCCAACCTTTATTCTTTTGAGTGTTGAATTACTTCGCTTTATGCTGCAGTAATCGCTCTACCGTCTTCCGCAGTTCAGAGTCTGGAGCAAGCTTTTCTAGTAACTCTTCCCATGATTTTTTAGCAATGGCATTAAAACCTTGGGGTTTGCGATGCTGCTGATCGTTAGCGCGAGGTTTTACTTCCCACCCTGCGGGCGTTGGCTTCATTTTGACTTTAATAGTGCTGCATTTCAGCCCTAATTTTGATAACTCATTGATTAAGCTAGGTAAATTTTGTTGCAAACGACTGGCGATGCTGGCACTACTGACCAGTAAAAAGAGTTCATCTTGGCTTCCAGAGTGCCACCCAGCATCAATTTTGGGGCTGAGATGGCCCAAACCCAGTTTATCCAGCGCTATTCCTAAGGCGGACTTGATTCTGGCTAGATCTTCGGTCTTAGCCAGTATTCCCCCAAGACCATTGGATTTGCGTAGGTAATCAAGCCAGTCATAGGCCTTGTGCTTGCGGGATGGTTTAGGGGCAGAGTTCATAAAAAATGGGGTTACGGGTGATAAACTCAAGGTCTTCATTTTCTTCAATATCCCATGGTAATCGGTCTTCTTAAAACCCTGGTCGGCAGTCGTAACGACCGCCTCTTAAAACAGTATCGCAAAGTCGTTGCCAAGGTTGGCGCTTTCGAGCCAAGCCTGCAATCTTTGGATGATGTTGCGCTTGCCGCTAAAACTGCTGAATTTAAGTCTCGACTGGCTGCTGGCGAATCTTTAGATGACATTGCGCCTGAAGCATTCGCAGTAGTGCGTGAAGCTAGCGTACGCGTTATGAAAATGCGTCACTTTGATGCTCAGCTCATGGGTGGACTGGCACTTCACCAAGGCAAGATTGCTGAGATGGGTACGGGTGAGGGTAAAACTTTAACTGCCACACTCCCAGTGTATTTGAATGCTTTGACCGGTAAAGGTGTTCATGTTGTTACGGTGAACGATTATTTGGCACAACGTGACGCTGAATGGATGGCGAAGTTGTATAACTTCTTGGGTATGAAGGTGGGTGTCAATTTATCGCAGATGGATCACAACACCAAGCAAGAAGCATACGCAGCCGACATTACTTATGGTACCAACAATGAATTCGGTTTCGATTACTTGCGCGACAACATGGTCCAAGATTTGGATCAGCGTGTGCAACGTGGCTTAGCTTATGCGATCGTTGACGAAGTTGATTCGATTTTGATTGATGAGGCTCGCACACCATTAATTATTTCTGGTCAAGCGGATGATCACACCGATCTCTATATCAAAATGAATGCGCTGCCTTCTCATTTAGAGCGTCAGATTGGTGAAGAGAAAGCAGATGGTACTGGTGTTGAAAAGCCAGGTGACTATTGGGTAGATGAAAAGTCTCAGCAGGTCTATTTAACTGAGCAGGGTCACGATAAAGCTGAGCAAGTATTGGTTCAGATTGGCGCTTTAAATGATGGCGACTCTCTCTATGCGCCACAGAACATCACCTTGATGCACCATGTATATGCAGCCTTACGTGCACATACTTTGTACAATCGAGACCAACACTATGTTGTGCAAAACAAAGAAGTCATCATTGTTGATGAATTTACTGGTCGTTTAATGCAAGGCCGTCGTTGGTCTGATGGTTTACATCAGGCAGTCGAGGCTAAAGAAGGTGTACCGATTCAGAATGAGAATCAAACCTTAGCAACGATTACTTTCCAGAACTATTTCCGGATGTATGGCAAGTTGGCTGGTATGACTGGTACTGCTGATACTGAAGCATATGAGTTCAAGGAAATTTATAACCTTGAAACCGTAGTCATTCCACCCAATCGTATTAGCCAAAGAAAAGACAAACAAGATCAAATCTATAAGTCTTCTCGCGAACGTTATGACGCTGTTATCAAAGATATTGAAGATTGCTATGAGCGTGGTCAACCTGTATTGGTGGGTACAACCTCGATTGAAAACTCAGAATTAATCTCTGGCTTATTAGATAAGCGTAAGTTGCCGCATCAAGTCTTGAATGCGAAACAACATGCCCGTGAAGCAGAAATCATTGCGCAGGCAGGTCGTCCGAAGATGATTACGATTGCCACCAATATGGCTGGTCGTGGTACCGACATCGTGCTTGGTGGTAATGTGGGCAAGCAGTCCGCCTTGATTGAAGCTGATGAGGCTTTATCAGATCCAGAAAAAGCGAGCAAGATTAAGCAGCTTCAAGATGAATGGCAAAGCATTCATGATCAAGTGTTAGCTGCAGGTGGTTTGCATATTATTGGTACTGAGCGCCATGAGAGTCGTCGTATCGACAATCAATTAAGAGGTCGCTCTGGCCGACAAGGTGATCCAGGCTCTTCACGTTTTTTTCTGTCTTTAGATGATCCATTGCTGCGTATCTTTGCTGGTGACCGCTTAAGGTCTGTCATGGAGCGCTTGAAAATGCCTGACGGCGAGCCGATTGAAGCGGGTATGGTGACACGTTCTATTGAGTCTGCGCAACGTAAGGTCGAGGGTCGTAACTTTGATATTCGTAAGCAGTTGCTCGAGTATGACGACGTTGCTAATGATCAGCGCAAAGAAACCTATCGCCTCAGAAATGAAGTACTTGAGAGCCAGGATATTGGCGAGCTGATTGCTAATTTGCGCGAGGATGTATTGCGTTCCGTTTGCTCTTTCTATGTTCCCCTAGAGTCTATGGAAGAGCAGTGGGATTTGCTTGGACTGGAGAATGCCCTAGCTAATGAGTGGGGTCTGGCGGTTGATTTGCAGAAATGGGTTGAGGGCGCGGAAAGTGTCGATGACGCAGAGATCGTGGAACGTGTATTAGCTGCTGCTAAAGAGTCTTATGATGCGAAGGTTGATCTCTCTGGACGTGAATCTTTTGCTGGCTTTGAGCGCTCTGTACTGCTCTATAGCGTAGATACCCATTGGCGTGAGCACTTGGCTGCTTTAGATCATTTGCGCCAAGGAATTCACTTGCGGGGCTATGCCCAAAAAGATCCAAAACAAGAGTATCGCCGCGAAGCCTTTGAGCTATATGGCGAACTCTTGAGTACTATTAAGAATGATGTTGTTAAGAGCATCACGACGGTACAAATTCGTAGTGCGAGTGAATTAGATCGCGCAGCAGAATCGATGAATGAAGATTTAGCTAAGTTAAAAGATCTTCAGTACCAGCATGCAGATGCCGATATGGAAGTTGCTGGCTCTACTGGTGATCGCGGCGCTGCAATTGATATTCAACCAGCGCCAGTCCGTACTGGTCCGAAGATTGGTCGAAACGATCCTTGTTCTTGTGGTAGTGGCAAGAAGTACAAGAACTGCTGTGGTGCATTAACTTAACCATCGCCCTGAATGCGTTAATCATCAAATGGCTCGGCTAATGCAGAGCCTTTTTTTTGGCTATTTTTATTTCAATGCCGAAATTGGAGATAAATTGATATCTCCCCCTGTTTTTGATACGCCTCATCTACAATTATCGGACTATGACAGTTAATTTACCTCTCCCCCAAAAAGCCGATCTGAAGCCTGTTAAAGGTTTTGAGATGGGTATCGCTGAAGCTGGAATTAAGAAGGCCAATCGTAAAGATTTATTGGTGATGACTCTTGCTCCTGGCTCACAAGTCGCTGGTGTTTTTACCTTGAATCGTTTTTGCGCCGCCCCTGTTCAAGTTTGCCGCGAGCATCTGGCGCAAGAGGGTCGAAATGGCGAAATTCGGGCCTTAGTTGTCAACACTGGTAATGCAAACGCCGGCACAGGTGAGCAGGGTATGAAACATGCTTTAGAAACATGCGCTGCTTTAGCCAAGGATCTCAAGATCAATCCAGAGCAGATCTTGCCATTTTCAACAGGGGTGATTCTGGAGTCTTTACCGATTCAGAAAATCATTACTGCGCTTCCCAAGGCAGTAGCTAATTTGGGTGAGGACAACTGGTTTGATGCGGCCCAAGCAATCATGACTACAGATACTCAGCCAAAGGCAAGTTCAGTCACGGTTCAAACGCCAGCTGGTCAAGTTGTGTTGACGGGTATTTGTAAGGGCGCAGGAATGATTCATCCCAATATGGCAACCATGTTGGGATTTATCGCCACTGACGCTGGTTTTGCCCCTGGCTTATTGAGCGAACTCACTCGCGAGGTTGCTGATCTTTCGTTTAACGCTATCACGATTGATGGTGATACCTCGACTAATGATTCCTTCATCATCATGGCGACTGATCAATCGTTAGTACACATCAAGTCGACCAGCGACCCCAGTTACACCATCGTGCGCGAGGCTTTAATTACCCTAGCTAGAAAATTAGCGCAGATGATTGTGCGTGATGGCGAAGGTGCCACTAAGTTCATGACAATTGAAGTGGTTGGTGGCAAGACTGCTGAAGAATGCCGTCTAGTAGCAAAAGCAGTAGCTCATTCACCATTGGTTAAAACCGCATTCTTCGCGAGTGATCCTAATTTGGGTCGTATTCTTGCGGCTATTGGTTACGCAGGCATAAAAGACTTAGACGTTAATCATGTCCAAATGTGGCTGGGTGATGTTTGGGTTGCTAAAGATGGCGGGCGCAATCCAAGTTATCAAGAGGCAGATGGTCAAAGAGTAATGCAGGCTCCAGAAATTACAGTCAAGATTGACCTAGGGCGCGGAACTGCTACTCAAACGATGTGGACCTGTGACTTGTCGCATGACTATGTTTCGATTAATGCGGACTATCGCTCTTAAAGATATCAATCATATGAATGAAAAATTAGACCGTCTTTTAGATCATCTCGAAACCTTTTTACCAAAACCATTAACTGATGAACAGTGGAAATCTTCCACTGCATTTAGATGGCGTCGTAGAGACAGTATCTTTGGCAGTATTGGATTTTTACAGCCAGTCAAGCATGTGTCTGATATTACCTTTGAAGACCTTCAAAACATTGATCGTCAAAGAGATGCGATTCGGGATAACACTAAAAATTTCATCCAGAAAAAACCGGCTAATAATATTCTGCTTACTGGCGCCCGAGGAACGGGTAAGTCTTCCTTGATTAAAGCCAGCTTGCACGAGTTTGCAAGCCAAGGCCTGCGTCTGGTAGAGGTGGAAAAAGAGCATCTTGCTGACTTGGCCGATATCACGGAGCTTCTGGCTGATCGTCCCGAGCGCTTCATTATTTTCTGCGACGATCTCTCCTTTGAAGACGGTGAGTCAGGCTATAAGGCTATGAAATCTGCTCTTGATGGCTCCGTATCGGCTCAAGTCGATAATATTTTGATCTATGCCACCTCTAATCGTCGTCATTTATTGCCGGAGTATATGAAGGATAACGAAGGTTATGTACACGGCGATGATGGCGAAATTCATCCAGGTGAGGTAGTGGAAGAAAAGATTTCTTTATCAGAGCGCTTTGGTTTGTGGCTCTCGTTTTATCCGCCTAAGCAAGATGAGTATTTAGCAATTGTGGCTCACTGGTTGGCACATTTTGGTCTGAGTGCTGAGCAAATTGCGGCTGCTCGTGCAGAGGCGCTCGTTTGGGCTTTAGAGCGCGGTTCTCGTTCTGGCCGCGTGGCTTGGCAGTTTGCAAAACATTGGGCTGGATCACACGCCTAAGATGGATTGATTCTGGTGAGTGAAATTAATCGACCCGTTACTGAAGTAGCCGCTGGAATATTGCTGGATCAATCCGGTCGCTATCTATTGGGACAAAGACCAGAAGGCAAGCCCTATGCAGGTTATTGGGAAGTACCTGGCGGCAAGATTGAAAAAGGCGAATCTGTTTTCGAGGCGCTGAAACGTGAGCTACAAGAAGAGCTTGGTATAGACATTCATGCGAGTGAAGAATTAACTATCCTCGAGTATGACTATCCGCATGCTTATGTACGCTTACATGTGAGTATTATTCGAGAATGGATAGGTACTCCAAAAGGCTGCGAAGGCCAGTCCCTGTCCTGGCAATTATTAAGCTCAGAAAAGCCTAGTGTGGAACCGCTATTACCAGCCGCTTGGCCAATGCTGGACAGGCTGAAAGCCCTTTTGACCTAGAAGTGGCAGAGCGTCAGCTTGAATGACACATCCTTATTTGCAGGCTGTGATTTTTTATCACGATCTGTTTGCATAAAGCGCACGGATAGTAAATATTTATTGGCGCTAATCTCGGAGAAGAGCGTGTCATCTTCTACCGCAACTCGCATCAGCTGATAAATTTTCCCAGAAGGTGCCTGCTGGAATGAGCCGTTATGAGCCAAGACATCTTTTGCTTCACCTGACTGACGTAGTAAGCGTAAAAATAATTGACAGGCATCTTGCCATGGTAACAAGGGGTGTGCAAAATTTTCTAGTAGCTTGCGACGCTCATTCGATGGACTATTTTTCCAAGCATGATAGCTAGGCAAATCAATCGGACTTGTACCGCCGGGAATATTTAAGCGTGTACGAATACTATTGAGCCACTCGCTCTCAGAAATTGCTAAGTTTGGTCTGCCGGTTGATTGATTAATCTTGCTAGCAACAGAATCTATTTCTGCTAGTGTTTGAGAAAGAGTTTCTTGATCTACTTTTTGTGAGGTCTTAAGTCCATTGAGGGCATATTTTTGACGCTCAAATTCTTTTAGTAGTAGTGATTTGATATCGCCACGTGCACCAATATCTCCCAGGTCAAACAACATGGCGATTGCATTGTGATGAAGTTCGGGGTCATCGGAGCGTACGAAATGATTGAAGCGGGCGAACAAATACTCCAGTCGAAGCATGCTTCGAACTAATTCATTGAAGGGGTATTCGTAGACAATCACAAGCCCATATTCTATGACGAACTGAGCTGTTCTTACTTAATCTGTAGGATTTTTTCGTGCAAATGGTTTACTTCAGCTTTCAACTTCTCAAAGCTAGCTTGATTCTCAATAACGATATCCGCACTAGCAAGACGATCTTTTCTGGCTGCTTGAGCCTGCAAAATTTTTTCCACCTCTGCCCGGGGTAAATTGCTGCGCTGCATCACTCTGGTAATTTGGACTTCTTCAGGGCAGTCCACCACCACCAACTGGTCAATCAGTCCTTGCCAAGAGCCTGATTCAAGCAGGAGAGGAACGACAAAGACTAAGTAGGGCACACCTTCAGCAGCCAATCGCTTGGCTTGCTTGATAGTCTCTAGGCGGATGAGGGGGTGGGTAATCGCCTCTAAGTTCTTTCTCGCCTCAGGCTTAGCAAATACTAGGGCGCGCATCTTGCCCCTATTTAATGCTCCGGCTGCATCGAGATAGTCGGCGCCGAATTGTTCCTTTATAGCTTCTATTGCCACTCCCTTTGGCGAGGTGATCTGATGGGCTATGAGATCCGTATCTACAATCCCTGCTCCTAAGCTGCCCAGTAAATCGCTGACTGCAGTTTTGCCTGAGCCAATGCCTCCGGTTAGACCGATCAGGGGAATGCGCCCCTTGAGTCCGCTTAAATCGGATTGTTCAGAAACCATGTTTGGAGGATCTGTGGCCATAACAACTCAATGATGCCAGCAACAGCCAGGAATGGTCCAAAAGGAAATGCTGAGCGAATAGATTGCTTTTGGTATCGAAGCCAGATGAGCCCCCCAAGCAGGCCGCTGATGGATGCCACTAATAAAATTCCTGGTAAAGCACTGAGGCCAAACCATGCTCCAAGTGCAGCTAGTAGTTTTGCATCGCCCATGCCGACCCCATTTTGCTTTTTAGCCCATCTATAAATGAAGTTGAGCCCCCATAAAAATGCATATCCAAGGAATGCACCTGCAATCGCATTTGGAAAGCTGGTCAATCCTAAATTTGGTAAGTAATTAAAGACTAAGCCAGCGGCAATGATGGGAATAGTCATGGCATCAGGTAGGCGAAAAGTTCGCAGATCAATATAGGCTAGATATACCAAAGCCAAGATCAGCAAGGTGCGAACTAAATCCATCATCGTTAAAGCATGCATTAAACGATTTGCCCTAAATTAAATATTGGTAGATACAGAATAATGACTAGTCCACCAATGATGATGCCAACTAGCATGATGAGCAAGGGCTCTAGAGTCTGGCTAAGACTATTGAGGCCGCCGCTGAGTTGAGAGCCTAAAGTGTTGGCGCGCTTCCTTAGCATCTGTGCAAGAAAGCCACTTGCTGCTGCAATATGAAGCAATTGCAAAGTCTCAGTATCGAAAAAAGAATTTTTTGGATCAGCCTTTTTCAAGGACGCACCTAAGGGCCAGCCTCGGGTCAGGTGTTTAAAAACTTCTGCACTGAGGTCATGACTTAGCCAGTGATTAGAGGATTGCGCGGTGACGCGTAGCGCATCAGGAAGTGGTAAACCTGACTCTAGAAGATGGCCCAGGGTTCGACACCAGTAAGTCAGGGCGGCCAAACGAAGCAATTTACCCAGTAGCGGTATCCGAAAACTCCATTGATCACACATTTTTTGTAAGTAAATAGATTTTATCCAAGCAAGTAAGCAGATGAGAGTGCTAGTAAGAAGGCAGGCACAGATTTCTATAAAGAAATGATTCATGATGGACGATATTTGAATGAGTGCTTTGGTCGGCGGTGGTAATTCTGCTTGAAAGTGACCAAAGACATCTTTAAATACTGGCACCACCCAAATCATCATGACGATGACCAACAGAAGCGAGCTGCTTAAGGTAATGATGGGGTAGCTTAGTGCTTGTTGTACTTTGCGCCTTAATTCAATTTGAGCTTCTAGTTGTTGGCAAATAGTCTTGAGTGCAAGCTCAATATCTCCTGTACGTTCACTCACACGGATCAGATTAATGAACTCCATCGAAAACAGATTGTGTTGTGCCATGAGACTTTGGGAAAAACTGTTACCTTTCTTTAAATGAGCCTGTATATCCTTTAGCCAATGCTGCCATTCCTTAGGCGCTGAAGACTGAATGAGTTCAATGGCATTCAAGAGGGCTAGCCCAGCATTAAACAAGGTCAGTAATTGCTGAGCGAAATCTAATTGCGATTGCTTGTTTAGTGCCATGTACATACCTCAGTATCTAAGGTAGCTTGATCAATGTTGCCCTTTTTGACATGATGTAATCCAGCTTCAGCCATATTGAGGTAGGGCAAGGATGGGTCAAATAATTGCTGACGATCTAGAACCTCATGTACTCCGATGCGACCAAAGTAACCAATGCCCTTACAAACTCTACAAACTTCGGAGACATTGCCAGCAGTGCAGTTTTTACATTCACGGCAGAGTGTTCGAACTAAACGCTGAGAGCTGACACTTTGCAAACAAGATTCAAGCGATTCTTGATCTATCCCGAGACTTTTGAGTCTAGTGAGTGCAGCTCTGGCATCGCGCGTGTGTAAGGTGCTTAAAACAAGATGTCCTGTTTGTGCAGCCTGAATTGCAAGTGCCGCAGTAGCCCCATCCCGAATCTCTCCAATCATGATGACATCAGGATCTTGTCTGAGGAGTGCTTTGATAATGACTGGAAAATCAAGGCCTGGGCGTGGGTGATACGCCACTTGATTAACGCCAGGAAGACGAATTTCGATGGGATCTTCAATCGAACAAAGGTTGCGATGGCTTTGATTGAGTGCGTGTAGGCAGCTATAAAGCGTACGCGTTTTGCCGCTGCCTGTCGGGCCCGTTACTAGTATTAAGCCGTTAGGTCTTGCAATCGCTTTTTGAAAAATATGCAGTTGCTCAGGTAGTAAACCCGTTTGCTCTAGGGAAAGCTCTTCAAGCCGATTGGGAAGGATGCGAATAACCGCTTTTTCACCATGAAGGGTTGGAAGTATTGAGACGCGACAATCAATGATAGGTTTTGAAAAATCTAAGCCAATGCAGAGACGACCATCTTGAGGAATGCGTTTTTCTGCAATATCTAAACGCGCCAATATCTTGATACGCGTAATGAGACGCTCATGCAGTTCGGTAGGGTATTGTGACTGAGCTTGGAGTAAGCCATCCACTCGAATGCGAACTTGCGTTCCTAGAGCACACGCTTCAATGTGAATATCACTCGCCCTAGCGTGAATTGCATTTGCTGCGATTTCATACCAAGTGCGAATAATGAGTGAGTCATCTTGAGAAAGGTTCAATCTTGATCTTGATTGAGGGTAGGGCGATAGAGTTTGACAGTTTTCACTCCTTGATCATCAAACTGTACGATTTCCATGACAATGCCAGCAATTTTGATGCTGACATCATGGTCAGGAATCGCTTCAAGATTTTCTAAAATCAGCCCATTTAAAGTTCGTGGCCCATCGAGCGGTAGATTCAAATTCAAAAGACGATTGAGGTCTCGCAAGGACGCTCCGCCACTAGCTAGATAGGTACCGTCTGAAAGCCAGTGCGGATCGGTCGAGAGGCTGGAGAATGAGGTTGTAAATTCGCCAATAAGCTCCTCCACAATATCCTCAAAGGTAACTAGACCAAGAACCTCGCCATACTCATTCACTACTAGACTTAAGCGTTGCTGGTTGTCTTGGAAAAATTGCATCTGCTGTAATACCGGTGTACCGCTCGGTATGAAGTAAGGCTCATTAACCAAGGATCTAAAGTCCTCATGCTTTAGGTCTGAATCACCCAACAAAGACAAGGCTTTCTTAACCGATAGGATGCCTACAATTCTTTCGGAGTCGCCATAGCAAACAGGTAATTTGTTGTGATAACAAGTTTCTAATTGCTGAACTACTTCATCAATGGGTCTAGCAAGATCCAAAATTTCTATTTTTGACCTTGGTGTCATGACATCATCTACTGTGATGTTCTCTAGGTTAAATAGGTTGAGCAAAATATTGCGATGGTGATTAGAAACAAAGCGATTGGACTCCAAAACCAAGCTACGCAACTCTTCTTTACTCATCGTTCTACTATCTGAGGATGATTGCAGGCCAGAAACCTTCATCAAACCAGAAACAAAACTGTTAATCAGCCAAAGCAAGGGCTTTAATAAGAAAGTCAGCGGCAGAATGAGCCAGCCGACATTGGAGGCAATCTTTTCGGGGAAGGCGGCGCCAATGACCTTGGGAGTAATTTCGCTAAAGATGATGATCAGTAATGCAACTACCAGAGTGGCAATTGATAGAACCAGTCCACTATCACCAAATAGATGGAGAGCAATACCAGTTACCAGAATAGGGAGGATGGTATTGATGAGATTGTTGGATATCAGTAGGACTGATAAAAGGGAATCAATTCGCTTGAGAAGTCTTTCTGCTAGAGCGGCGCCTGTATTACCGCTATTAGCCATGGCGCGTAAGCGATGGCGGTTCGATGACAACATACTAGTTTCGGCCATCGAAAAGAAGCCAGAAAGCGCGAGCAAAAATAGGACTAAGGCAGCCTGGCTATAAAGGGGCCAATCGTCAAAAAAATTGTCCATGGTGTTTGCCTGCAAAAATTAAGGATGATTCAATATAGCAAAGTAGGCTTTCACAAGCCATATTCACAAGCTATGGCTAGGGTAGAAAGGCTTGTAATCTGCCTTACCGAATTATGTGAGAATTATCCCCATGCCCTCCTCTAAAAAATCACCTCTATCAGAAAGTGCGCGTTACTGCGTCATCGACGCCCCTTTTGGAAAATTGGGGATTTTGACTGAATTAGTCGATGGTAGTCTCATGCTATCGAAGATCGACTACCTGCCAGCTAAAGCCGCTTTATCAAAACCTCAGAATGAGCTGGCTAAGGAGGTGGCTCAGCAATGCACGGCCTACTTTAAGGACCCACAGTTCCAATTTGATTTACCTATGAAGCCTATGGGCACAGTTCACCAGCAAAGGGTATGGCAACAGATTCGGGAGATACCAGCTGGAAAGGCAAAAACTTATGGTGAGGTAGCTAGCGTTATCAAGAGTGGTCCCCGTGCGGTGGGCACTGCATGTGGCGCTAACCCTTTTCCTTTGATCACACCCTGTCATCGCGTCGTTTCCGCGCAAGGCATTGGCGGATTTATGAAAGAAAATTCACCAGGTCTTTATCGCCAAATAAAAATATGGCTTTTAAAGCACGAGGGAGTGCTTTAAGTTTTAAAGGGCTTTTCTAAGTGGGCTTGATGCATTATGAAAAAAGAGCTTCATGAGGGCATCGCTACCAACAGCTACTTTGGTAAAAGCATAAAAAGCCATTACTGTTTTTCTAGAAAGCTTTACTTCATCTTTGTGATCAAATTGTTTACGAGCAGCTATTTTGGAGAGTGTCATCACTGCTAAGCCAAAAGCTAAAAAACAAAAGCGCCTTACCCCAGCCTCTTCTTTCGGAATCAGAAGAATGTAACTCATCGAATCTTGAAGTTTTTGATACGCAATCTTGAGCAGCTCAGCTTGAGTCATATTGCCTGGCTTCCATGAGACGCCTCGTGCATTGTCCTCGGGCGAGTCTTTGAGAATGTTAGTCATTTGCAGAGCTTGACCAAAAGCAACCGAGAGGGCCTCGTGTCCCTGAATATTTATTGCAAACTTAGCAGAGTGATTACTAAAGATGCTTGTCAGGAGTTCGCCAACAACTCCAGCGACCACATAGCAATATTTCTCGAACTCTTGCAGATCCCTTAAACCCGATTCGGTTTGCTTCCCATGAAAATGCGACATGCCTTCAGACATGATGGAAACGCAGCGACTCACCGCCACTTGATCTGCACTTGAGCAAGTATGCAAAATTCTGAGGACGGCTGGAGTATGCGTAATTAAATCAAGCTCATCTTGATTGTCATAGCCCTTTAACTCTTGGAGACAGGGATCGACAAATGACTGTACCGGTAATTTATCCAGAACAGCATCGAGAAATAATTTAGATAATGTTTGCTTAGTCTCTGGGCTGAGGCCTGCGGCATCTTCAATCGTATCGACAATGCGGCAAAGCAGGTAGGTATTGCCAACGACCTTTTCCATCTCTGGTGGTAGCAAGGGGATAGTGAGTGCAAAGGTTCGCGATACCGAGCCCAAAATGGCTTTTTGGTAGGCTAGATCAATATCTAGATTCTCGATAGGGTTAGATTTAGGCGATTGCACCCATCAATTATGTCAGACGAACTTGCCCTGAATTGGGACTTATTTCCTTAGTAACAAAAGTGACATAGCCATATAATTTCACCAAATTCTGCAAGGAGAAATCAGGCGTGCTGATTTGGTTCGTCATCATTTACTGGGTTATATCGGTTGGCATCGGCCTATGGGCTGCATTGCGCGTAAAAAATACTGCGGACTTTGCAGCAGCAGGTCATAGCCTTCCAATGCCAATTGTGACGGCCACTGTTTTTGCTACCTGGTTTGGGTCCGAGACAGTTTTAGGCATTCCTGCCACCTTTTTGAAAGAAGGTTTGGGAGGCGTTGTCTCTGATCCATTTGGCTCCTCTCTTTGTTTGATTTTAGTTGGCCTCTTTTTTGCGCGACATCTCTACAACCGTCGCATGCTCACCATTGGTGATTTCTTTCGGGAAAAATATGGTCGCACTGTAGAGGTCTTGGTAACCCTTTGTATCGTTGTTTCGTATTTGGGTTGGGTTGCTGCTCAGATTAAAGCCTTGGGTTTAGTTTTTAACGTGGTGTCTGAGGGCAGCATTTCTCAAACAGGTGGCATGATGATTGGTGCTGCCAGCGTTTTGATCTACACCCTCTTCGGCGGCATGTGGTCAGTAGCCATTACCGACTTTATTCAGATGATCATTATTGTGATTGGCATGCTGTACATCGGTGGCGAGATGACAGCGCAAACAGGTGGTTTTAGCGTAGTCATTGAACATGCTGCTGCAGCGGGGCAATTTAGTAATTTCTGGCCGGAGATGAATTTGGCATCCATTCTCGGGTTTGTTGCAGCGCTTTGCACCATGATGCTAGGCTCCATTCCACAGCAAGATGTTTTCCAGCGCATTACCTCGAGTAAGAACGTCAACATTGCCGTCAATGCTGCCATTCTCGGTGGCGTGCTTTACTTTATTTTTGCTTTTGTACCGATGTACTTGGCCTATTCAGCGACCTTGATTAATCCTGATTTGGTAAAAGAATACTTAGATACCGATCCACAAATGATTTTGCCAAAACTGATTCTGAATCATGTCCCCATCGTTGCACAGGTGATGTTCTTTGGCGCTTTACTCTCGGCAATTAAGAGTTGCGCCAGTGCAACTCTATTGGCACCTTCAGTGACCTTTGCAGAAAATATTGTGAGAGGCTTTTTCAAGCATCTATCCGATCAAGATTTACTAAAAATCATGCGAATCACAGTGTTGTGTTTTGCCGTAATAGTCACTTTCTTTGCAGTGAATTCTGAGTTGTCTATTTTTAAGATGGTGGAGAGCGCTTACAAGGTGACTCTAGTGGCAGCTTTTGTGCCCCTTGCCTTCGGGGTCTATTGGTCTAAGGCTAATTCTTTGGGCGGTCTATTGGCCGTGGTTGGCGGTCTGACTATTTGGATTAGCTGTGAAATCCTGGCTCCTAACGCCATCATGCCACCTCAATTGGCCGGCTTACTGGCCAGTATTGCTGGCATGATTTTGGGCAGTCTAGTACCCAAAGACCTCTTAAAGGCAGTTTAGCTTCAGTAGTGCCTAAAAATTAGGCGCTCAAATGTGTTGTAGCCCAAAATGTTCTCCTCTAATATGACAGTAATACTAAATTTTCTATTCTTCTGGGGTTCCTATGAAAATCTGTGTGATCGGGGGAGGTGGCGCGATTGGCGGTTACCTAGCTGTCATGTTGGCGCGATCGGGCAATGATGTAACGGTTGTTGCGCGCGGTGCAACTTTAGCGGCAATTAAAGAGCGTGGCTTGGCATTAATTATGGATGACCAACCCGAGCCTTTAGTGGCAGAAGTAAAAGCAGTAGAAAAAATTAGAGATGCTGAAACACCAGATGTTGTGATCTTGGCAGTAAAGGCCCATCAAGTTGAGCCGATTATTGATGACTTAGCTGCGATTATGGGCCCAGAAACGATTTTGATCCCGATGCAAAACGGAATTCCTTGGTGGTATTTCCAAAAACTGGGTGGCGAATTTCAAGACCATTCTGTTGAAACAGTCGATGCTGGCGGTCAAGCAAAGAAGGCCATTAATCCAAACAACATCATTGGTTGTGTTGTGTATCCAGCAACTTTTACTCAAGCTCCGGGTGTGATTCGTCACGTAGAAGGCAATCGTTTCCCATTGGGCGAGCTGGATGGTAAGGTAACTGAACGTATTCAGAAGATGTCTGAGATGATGGGTGCAGCTAGCTTTAAGTCGCCCATTTTGGAGGATATCCGTTCCGAAATTTGGCTCAAGCTGTGGGGCAATATGACATTCAATCCAATCAGCTCATTGACTCACGGCACTTTGGAAGGCATTTGCCAATATCCATTAACCAAAGAATTAGCGCGCAGCATGATGGCTGAAGCACAAACGATTGCTGAAAAACTCGGTGTTACTTTCCGCGTGGATATCGAGCGTCGCATTGCGGGTGCCGAGAAGGTGGGCAAGCATAAGACTTCGATGTTGCAAGACTTAGAGGCTGGTCGTAGTTTAGAAATCGATGCACTCTTGGGCTCAGTAATTGAGTTAGGCAAGATTACTCAGACACCTACACCTTGTTTGAACACGGTATTTGCTTTAACGAAATATTTGGATGAAAACGTGCAGGCCTCTAAAGGTAGCTTGGCATTGCCATCGGTATCAGGTTACTAAAAACTTTTAGCTCTTTCAGTAAATAAAAAATCCTTGCTACTTAACATAGCAAGGATTTTTGTCTTGTAGAGAGTCAACTATTCGAAGCGATTATCGAGTCGACCCACGCCATCAATGATGATGCTGACATTGCTACCAGGTTTCATGGAGCCAACGCCTACTGAAGTGCCGCATGCAATGATGTCACCTGCCTCTAAAGGCACATCTTGGGAAATTAGGCTTACCAATTTGGCTGGTGGGAAGATCATGTCTGATATTGGGTAATTCTGACGCTCTTGATCATTGAGAATAGTTTTGATAGTTAATTTGCTTGGGTCAACATCGGTAGTGATGTAAGGACCAAAGACACCAAAAGTGTTGAAGCTCTTGGAGCGGGTCCACTGTGCATAACCAGGATCACGATTCAGAATCTCAATGGCAGTGACATCGTTAATACAGGTGTAACCAAAAATCGCTTTTGCTGCCTCAGCTTCATCTACTTCATGGATGCGCTTACCAATCACGATACCAAGTTCTCCCTCATAAACTACTTTTCCTGAATAGGACTTGGGAGTGCGAATCACTTGATTGGTAGCCAGAAAGGAATTATTGCCTTTGAGGAAATACAGCGGCTCGGCAGGTACGGCGTGCTCAAGCTTAGTTACGAGCGCATGAAAGTTATCCACCATGGCAACCATCTTGGATGGGATACATGGGATGTCAATGGTGACATCGACCAATTTTACGGTTTCGCCAGTCGGTTTTGGGTTTTGAAACAAGTCGCCTGAGTACACCGCGATTTGGTCACCCTGCACTTGTCCTAAACCGCTTTTTCCTTGATGTTGAAATTTGAGCCATTGAGCCATAATGAGTTCCTATGATTTAAATATTTGATAGTCAATATCTTACAGGGGTGAGTTGATGTCTAAGACTTCTGAGCTCGTTTTTGCACCAGAATTGGATCAGCCCGTTCGTTACATGAAACGCACCCGTAGCTATTATTTAGGTTTGGGATACGACAATCCCTATGTGTGGGCTCACTATATTGATGCGCCATTTACGCCGCTCAAGAAACCCCTCAATCAATCTATTTTGGGTTTAATTACTACCGCAGTACCCTTTGATGCTAGCAAAGGCAATCAAGGTCCTGGCGCCCCCTATAACGCGGCAGCAAAGTTTTATCAGCCCTATCAACATTCAATAGATGGCGATATCGATTTAAGAATTGCGCATGTCGGCATTGATCGTAACAATGCCAATATGGAAGATATGCCTTGTTGGTTTCCATTGTCAGCAGCTCAGCAGGCTGTAAAGGCGGGCAGGATCCTAGCACTTTCTCCCCATTTTTATGGTTTACCTACTAATCGCAGTCAACGTCATACTCTCGAGATAGACGCCCCAATCATTTTGGACATGTTGCGTGCAGATCATGTTGAGGTCGCTGTTTTAATTCCGAATTGTCCTGTCTGCCATCAGAGCCAAAGTTTATTGGCGAGATATCTGGAGGAAGCAGGTATTTCAACAGTAGTGATGGGCGCAGCAAAAGATATTGTTGAGTATTGTGGCGTTCCCAGATTTTTGTTTAGCGATTTCCCATTAGGAAATGCCGCTGCAAAACCCAAGGATCCCGAGTCTCAGATTCTCAATTTTGAATTAGCACTACGCCTATTGGAGTCTGCTCCTGCAGCTCGAACCACGATGCAATCACCCCTCGTTTGGTCGGTGGATCCTAGTTGGAAATTAGACTATTCCAATCTGGAAAAGTTATCCAAGCAAGAAGTTGAAAGATTGCGTGATGAAGCTGAACAGGCGCGCATTACAGCGCGTGAACTCAGAATGAAAAGCGTTGGAAATTAAGCGTTTTTAGGTCTGGCGCGAGAGCGAATATTCGCAGAGGGCTTGCAGTGCAGATGTCGCCTCGTTCGCTGGAAAATCCTGAATGCATTCCAAAGCCAAATCTGCTTCACGCTTTGCTGCGGCTTGGGTGTAATCAAGCGCACCAGAACTTTGCACTGCGTTCAGAATTTGTGCAAATACATCATCAGGTAAATCTTGGTTTTGCTCCACCGCTGCGCGGACCAATAAACGTTCTTCATTGCTGCCATTTTCTAGCAGATAGATGAGGGGTAAAGTGGGCTTACCTTCGCGCAAATCATCGCCAGCGTTTTTCCCCATCTGTGAGGAATTGGCTGTGTAATCTAAAAGATCATCCATCAACTGGAATGCAGTGCCAATGTGCCGCCCAAATGCTGCTGCTTGTTCACGTTGAACGTCTGTGGCATTTGCCAAAATGGCGCCAAGCTCAGTAGAAGCCTCAAACAATTTGGCAGTTTTGTAGCGAATGACTTGTAGGTAGCTCGCTTCGTCAACTTCAGGGTCATTCATATTCAGGAGTTGCAGTACCTCTCCTTCAGCAATCGTATTGGTTGCGTCTGACAGAATTTGCATCACCCGCAGATCGTTTGGCTTGACCATCATCTGAAAGGCTCTGGAATATAAAAAATCGCCCACTAATACGCTAGCGGCGTTGCCAAAAGCGGTATTTGCTGTCTCACGACCCCTTCTCAGCGTGGATTCATCGACTACATCGTCATGTAAGAGGGTGGCAGTATGGATGAATTCAACTACAGCAGCCATTTCTTGGGTATGAGGAGATACTTTGCCATTGCTCACAGCCTTGGCAACCAACATCAAGAGCGCAGGCCGCACGCGTTTGCCGCCAGCCTGAATGATATAAGCCGAAATTTGGTCAATTAAGGCTACTTTTGAGGCTAAACGCTCACGAATCACCCCATCTAAGCCCTTGAATTCTAAGGAAATAGGGGCCAGGATTTGGCTTAACTCATTGATTTTGACAGTGCTGGTCATGCAAGATATAATAATCGGCTTAGCTTATCCAGGGTGGATTAGCTTAAATGTTAGATATTAATTGAGGTTTCAAACCATGTACGCGGTCATAAAAACCGGTGGCAAACAGTATAAAGTTGCCGCAGGCGAAAAATTGAAAATAGAACAGATACCAGCGGAAATCGGCAGCGAAATCACTCTTGACCAAGTCCTCGCCGTTGGCGAAGGCGCTTCACTGAAGTTAGGTGATCCAATGGTTAATGGTGCAGCTGTGATGGCCACTGTCGTCTCCCAAGGACGTCACGATAAAGTGACAATCTTTAAGATGCGCCGTCGCAAGCATTATCAAAAGCACCAAGGCCATCGTCAGAATTTCACTGAAATTTTGATCAATACGATTAAAGCCTAATTCAGGGTAGGAGAAAGATATGGCACAGAAAAAAGGCGGCGGCTCAACACGAAATGGTCGCGACTCGGAATCGAAACGCTTAGGCGTTAAGGTATTCGGCGGCGAGCATATTAATGCTGGCAGCATCATTATTCGTCAACGTGGCACACGTGTTCATCCAGGTGCTAACGTTGGCATTGGTAAAGATCACACTTTGTTCGCCTTAATTGACGGTCAAGTGGAATTCGGCGTTAAGGGTGCTTTGAAGAAGGCCCAAGTTTCAGTTTTGCCTCGTTCATAAGGCGCCTGACTGAGACTCGTTTGATTCAGATTCATTCCGAATTTAACTCTTAGGAACAGGCCTCGCTAAGCGAGGCCTTTTTTATTCATGAAATTTATAGACGAAGCACGTATTGAAGTCATAGCTGGCCAGGGTGGCGCCGGGAGTGCTTCCATGCGCCGCGAAAAGTTTATTGAATTTGGTGGACCCGATGGCGGTGATGGTGGTAAGGGCGGGAGCGTTTGGGCAACGGCTGATCGAAATATTAATACCTTGATTGATTACCGCTACGCTAAAACACATACTGCAAAAAATGGTGAGCCAGGCCGAGGCGCTGATTGCTATGGTCGTGCAGGTGATGATATTGAATTGCGCATGCCAGTAGGCACCATCATTTCTGACTATGAAACTGGTGAGCCGATTGCAGACTTAACAACTCACGGTGAGCGTTTGTGTTTGGCACAAGGTGGTGTTGGTGGTTGGGGCAATATTCACTTTAAGAGCAGTACAAATAGAGCGCCACGTCAAAAGACCAATGGCAAGCCTGGTGAACGTCGCAAACTCAAACTCGAATTAAAAGTATTGGCTGACGTGGGTTTGTTGGGCATGCCAAATGCTGGTAAGTCTACTTTGATTACCGTCGTATCCAATGCGCGCCCAAAAATTGCGGACTATCCATTTACAACGCTTCATCCTAATTTGGGCGTAGTGCGTGTCGGTAATGAGCGGAGCTTTGTGATCGCAGATATTCCTGGGTTAATTGAGGGTGCGGCAGAGGGTGCGGGCCTAGGCCATCGTTTCTTACGTCACTTGCAACGTACTGGAGTTCTCTTGCACCTAGTTGATCTAGCCCCATTTGATGAGAATGTAGATCCAGTAGAGGATGCCAAGGCGATCGTGAATGAATTACGTAAATACGATGAGGCTTTGGTTGAAAAGCCACGCTGGTTGGTCTTAAACAAGGTCGATATGATTCCTGAAGAGGATCGTCAAAAAGTTGTTGCTGACTTTGTCAAAAAATTTAAGTGGAAAGGTCCTGTATTTGAGATATCTGCTTTAACTGGGCTGGGTTGCGACAAACTTTGTTATTCCTTGCAAGATTATTTGGATTCTGTACGTCGTGATCGTGATGATGCTGAGGAGCGCGCAGCAGACCCACGCTATCAAGATCAAGCGCAAGACAAAGATAAAACACCAGATTAAAAGTTAATTGAGCATCTTCATTTGCTATGAACCTTAAACAAACTAAACGTATCGTTGTCAAAGTTGGCTCTAGCCTAGTCACAAATAATGGTGAGGGCTTAGATCATGCTGCTATTGGCATGTGGGCAGAACAAATTGCGGGTTTGCTGCAGGCTGGTCATGAGGTTTTAATGGTGAGCTCGGGCGCGATTGCTGAAGGTATGCAGCGTTTGGGTTGGCCTAAGCGTCCACAAGAAATTCACCAATTACAGGCTGCTGCTGCCGTTGGTCAAATGGGTTTAGTGCAGGTATATGAGAGCTGTTTTGCACGCTTTAATTTGCGTAGTGCCCAGGTTTTACTAACCAACGCAGACTTAGCCCATACTGAACGTAATGCGAATGCAAAAGGTACCCTAGACACCTTGTTGAAATTAGGTGTAGTGCCTATCATCAATGAGAATGACACCGTCGTTACTGACGAAATTAAATTTGGTGATAACGATAGTCTCGCTGCCTTGGTGACAAACCTAGTGCATGCAGACCTCTTAGTGATTCTCACTGATCAGGGTGGTTTATTTACCGCTGATCCTCGTCAAAATCCGGATGCAACCCTCTTGATCGATGCGATTGCTGGCGATCCTGCCTTAGAAAAAATGGCTGGCGGGGCGGCAAGTGAGCTGAGTAAAGGTGGCATGCTGACTAAAGTATTAGCGGCAAAAATTGCAGTCCAAACTGGCGCATCTACGGTGATTGCTTCAGGTCGTGAGCCAGAGGTGTTAACACGCCTTCTAGCTGGCGAGAAAATTGGTACTTGCCTAAGCCCTAAATAAACTGCATTGCCACTTTATTGAATACCAAATGAGTTGGTTGGCTTGGTGCCCCCTGTGAATCCATTGGGATTTAGAGATTGAAGAATAGTCTTGATATTCTTTTCTTGCGAGTTGAAATTGCAAAATGCACCTTGCGCTAAAGCCGCTTGGTAGCGATTGGGAACATTGTTTTGGATCCCCCTCCAACTAGAAAGCGGATTTTCTCTCCAAGCATTATTTTCCAAGTTGCCATATAGGCGCCATTGGAATGAATCACAACGGATGCCCTCATATTGTGCTTGTTGACCACCGCTGGGATTTGTCATCACAACAATGTAGCGAGTTACGCCATCGGCACCAATCAAAATCGAGTCGGTGTCGACCGCAAATTTAAAAATAGTGTGTTGTGACACGTAAAAAGGGAGCAGAGTTGATGGATTGGGCGGGTTCAGGGGCATTTTGGTCGTACCTTCTTTAAACACCATCGGTGCGAAAGGATCAAGACCGCTTTGTATGGGATCACCAGCACAGGCCAGTAAAGTTAAGGCAACACAAATACAAGAGACATATTGGCTAAGGGTGCGAAAGAAAGAACTCATTATTTTTGCTTATCCGATTTAGTAGACTCTTGATGAATCTCGTCGCCCTTGGAGTAAAAAGATTGCAGGAGATCTAAAGGCGTTCCCCAAGCTAATTGTTGCATGCGGACCCCTTTAGCAAGATAGCGGGCAAGCTCAGATAAAGCCAGTTGATAAACTTCGCGTTTAAAACCAATAACAGCATCAAGCTGAATCCAAAATGGAACCCAGCGCCAAGCATCAAATTCAGGATGTTCCGTAGCTCTTAATTGAATATCGCTATCTAAGCCGACTAGACGAAGTAGAAACCAGATTTGTTTTTGACCACGGTAGGCGGCACGGTGAACGCGGGTGGCATGTTGACGACGTAAATATTCCTCAGGGACGTCATAACGAAGCCAGTCCCTGGTTCGTCCAATAATCTGGACATGTTCCGGTAGCAAGCCAACCTCTTCATGCAATTCGCGGTACATTGCCTGTTCAGGACTCTCGCCATGCGCTATTCCGCCCTGCGGGAACTGCCACGAATGCTGCCCAACGCGTTTTCCCCAGAAAACCTCGTTACGGCTGTTAAGGAGGACAATGCCGACATTGGGTCTATACCCTTCACGGTCAAGCATGATCGTGCCCCAAATCCTTTAAAATCAATGATTTGATTATATCCATACATGAAAGCATCACAATCATTTCTCGCCACGCTAAAAGAAGCCCCCTCTGACGCTGAGGTGGTTTCGCATAAGCTCATGGTGCGAGCGGGTTTAATTCGTAAGCTGAGTGCCGGTATTTACAACTACTTGCCGCTGGGATTAAAAGTGATCCGCAAGGTTGAAAATATCATTCGCGAAGAAATGAATCGTGCTGGCGCAATCGAATTACTAATGCCAATGATTCAGCCTGCTGAATTATGGCAAGAGACTGGTCGATGGGAAAAGATGGGGTCTGAGTTACTCCGCATTAAAGATCGTCATGATCGCGATTTTTTAATTCAGCCAACCTCGGAAGAAGTTATTACCGATTTAGCTCGCAACGAGATCAAGAGTTACAAGCAGTTACCAGTTAACTTCTATCAAATACAAACGAAGTTCCGGGATGAGCGTCGCCCACGTTTTGGAATCATGCGTGGTCGTGAGTTCAGTATGAAAGACGCTTACTCATTTGATCGAGATGCTGAAGGCTTAAAGAAGTCCTATCAAATCATGTTTGATGCTTATACCCGTATCTTTAAGCGAATGGGACTCAAGTTCCGTGCGGTGACAGCAGATAACGGCGCGATTGGTGGCTCCGGTAGCCAAGAGTTTCATGTGATTGCTGATACCGGTGAAGATGCGATTGTCTATTGCCCGAGTTCAGATTACGCAGCCAACCTAGAGGCTGCAGAATCCCTTGCATTGATAGCTCAACGTGCTGCTGCAAGTATTGCATTGAATAAGGTTCCTACACCTAATAAGAGTACGTGTGCTGATGTTGCCCAGTTTCTCAAGCTTCCATTAGAAAAGACGGTCAAGACTTTATTGTTTGCTGCTGATCAAGAAAAAGGTCCAGCCAAACTCTTTATGTTGTTAGTACGTGGGGACCATGAGCTTAATGAAGTGAAAGCAAGCAAGATTCCAGGGATGGCCGAATCTCGCTTTGCTACTGAAGCAGAAATTAAACAAGCTTGTAATGCACCTGCCGGCTACTTAGGTCCGGTTGGCGTGAGTGCTGATGTCACAGTGGTCGCAGATCGTACGGTTGCCAATATGGCTGACTTTGTATGTGGCGCAAACGAGGCTGGCCACCATTTAACTGGCGTGAACTGGGGCCGTGATTTACCAGAGCCACTCGTCTTGGATATTCGTAATGCGGCCATTGGCGATCCTTCGCCTGACGGTAAAGGTGTTGTTGATATCTGCCGCGGCATCGAAGTAGGCCACGTTTTCCAATTGGGCACTCGTTACTCAGAAGCAATGGGTTGTACATATCTTGATCAGCAAGGCAAAGCACAGCCGATGGTGATGGGCTGCTATGGTATTGGCGTGACGCGTTTACTTGGTGCGGCAATTGAACAAGGGCATGATGAGAAGGGCATTATTTGGCCATTCTCCATGGCGCCATTTGAGGTTGTCATTTGCCCAATGGGTTACGAAAAATCAGAAGCAGTAAAAGCAGCATGCGATCAATTGCATGATGAATTACTTGGGGCTGGTATCGATGTGATTTTGGATGATCGTAATGAGCGTCCGGGCGCGATGTTTGCTGACTGGGAATTGATTGGCGCGCCATTACGCGTTGTTATTGGTGATCGTGGCTTGGCAGATTCTCAAGTGGAATTCAAAGGGCGTACTGATGCGGAATCACAAAATATCCCGCTAGCGCAAATCAAAGAGAAAGTGATTACTGCGGTTCAAGCGGCAAAGAGTTTAGTTAATTCACATTAGTTAGCGATTTATTTTTTGAAGAGCCCGCCAATACCCTTGGCGGCGCCTTTAGCAGCCATCGTTGCCATGGTGCGCGCCATCTTCCCGCCTTTGAATTGCTTCATCATGGTTTGCATTTGCTCAAACTGAGCAAGTAGACGGTTTACTTCTTGCACCTCTACGCCAGCACCTGCAGCAATGCGCCGTTTGCGACTCGCTTTGAGTAACTCAGGTTTACTGCGCTCACGCGGAGTCATGCTGTCGATGATTCCACGCATCCGCTTGGTTTGTTTATCGGCGTTACTCAGATTGGTTTTGGTTGCCGCTTGAGCTACTTGGCTTGGTAGTTTATCCATCAAGCTAGCCATACCACCCATCTTTTGCATTTGCAGAAGTTGATCACGAAAATCCTCGAGATCAAAACCGCCTTTAGAAATCTTGCTAGCTAATTTTTCTGCTTTAGCAACATCCACGTATTGCTGGGCTTGCTCAACCAAGGCCAGGATATCGCCCATACCAAGGATGCGGTTAGCCATCCGCTCAGCATCAAAGGCTTCTAGGCCATCCATCTTTTCTGCCACCCCAATAAATTTGAGTGGCACACCAGTCACCTGACGAACAGAGAGAGCTGCACCGCCGCGTGAGTCACCATCTAACTTAGTGAGGATGACACCGGTAAGTGGCAGCGCTTCATGGAATGCTTTAGCAGTATTGACGGCATCTTGACCAAGCATGGCATCCACCACAAATAAGGTCTCGATCGGATGTAAGCTCGCATGCAAAGTTTTGATTTCTTGCATGAGTGACTCATCAATGCCCAGGCGTCCTGCTGTATCAACAATGACTACGTCAAAATAATGACGGCGTGCCCAATCGAGTGCAGCAGTTGCAATTTCATTTGGTTTTTGATTGATATTGCTGGAGAAAAATTCTGCGCCAACTTGTTTGGTAACCGTTTCTAACTGTTCGATAGCAGCAGGGCGGTATACGTCGCAAGAAACGGTGAGAACTTTCTTTTTCTTTTTTTCTTGGAGCCATTTGGCTAGCTTACCGACGGAGGTAGTCTTACCAGCACCCTGCAAGCCTGCCATCAAAATCACGGCGGGCGGTTGAGTGGCTAAATTGAGTTCACCACTTTGCTGAACATCGCCCCTCATGACTTGGGCCAGCTCGCGCTGAACTACGCCAACGAGCGCCTGACCAGGGCTGAGGCTTCCAACCACTTCCTCGCCAAGGGCTTTAAATTTAATTTGTTCCAGGAGAGATTTGACAACGGGGAGGGCTACGTCGGCTTCTAATAAGGCCAAACGGATCTCCCGCAGCATATCTGCAGTGTTTTCTTCCGTTAGGCGGGCTTGACCCCGCATGGTTTTAACAACGCGAGATAGGCGGTCGGTAAGGTTTTGTAGCATTTATCGATTAGACTTTGATGATGAACATTTTAGATTACTTAAGCCTCGACGCCCTTATCCCCCTGTGCTATTTGATTCTGTTGATCTTTTTGGGCTTAAGGTCCAAGAAAAGAGAGAGCCAATCCTCCCAGTCATCTTTACTGGTAAGAGCGCTGATATTTGCATTGCTGGTAGTGCATGGTATTCAGATTCATGAATCCGTTTTCACGCCAGAAGGCTTTGTATTTGGCTTTGCCCAAGATTTATCCCTGACTGCCTGGGTAGGCTTGGCATTTTATTGGTTCCAATCTTGGTTCTTACCAATCGCCAGTTTGCTCTGGATGTCGGTTTTATTTGCTTTATTTTGTTCCTTGCTGCCACTCTTTTTCCCAGGTACCTTGATTTCTCCAGAGGCTGTTTCAGATCCTTGGTTTAAGGCGCACTTTATTGTGGCAACTGTTTCTGTGGGCTTATTAAGTTTGGCGGCAATGCAAGCAATGTTAATGAGTGCCTATGACCGCGCCTTACATCAACAGCTTGGGATTCTGCCCAATAGCCGCGTGGCTTTTTGGCTGGATGATCTACCACCTTTGATGACTATTGAGAGTCTCTTATTTAACCTGTTGTATGTTGGTTTTGGTCTGCTGACGCTCACTGTATTTTCGGGCCTATTATTTTCTCAAGCATTGTTTGGTAAACCCTTTGTTTGGGACCACAAAACAATTTTTGCCGTAGTGTCTTGGCTTCTATTTGCTGGATTAATTATTGCCCGTTGGAGAGTCGGGCTCAGAGGTAGACTCGCAATTCGTTTAGTCTTGAGTGCCTATGTTGCCCTATTACTCGCTTATGTTGGTAGCCGTTTTGTATTGGAAGTGATTCTTCAGCGAGCATGATCCTTGTTTAAGTGGCTTCTTTTATTTGCTGGCGCATATCTTTTTTATCTCTGGATAAAGGGTAAAAAGCAAATCAAGGCAAATCAAGCAGCTGCCGCGAACCCTAAGCCAGATAAAGCTCACAAGACCTTTGAGCCCGAGATCATGGTGCCTTGTCAGCATTGCAAAGTACACCTTCCAAAATCTGAAGCAATCGTTCATGAGCAACGTTTTTATTGCTCTCATGAGCATCTCAATTCACTGGATGAAGAGGGGTGGATTGGTTCTGCTCACTGGCGTACTTCACCGCATCAAGATGTGAGACCAGACAGCACACAACCAGATCTTGTGGTCATGCATCACATTAGTTTGCCGCCGGGACAATTTAAATCCCAAGACTGTAGCTCTTACATTGTGGATTTTTTCCAAAATAAGCTTGATCCAAATGTGCATCCTTATTTTGCGGAAATTGCCGAGCAAAAAGTGTCTAGCCACTTTCTGATTACCCGCTCTGGTGAGTTGATTCAGTTTGTTTCAACCCGAAACAAGGCTTGGCATGCTGGGGTCTCTTCATTTTTGGGTAGGGAAAAGTGCAACGACTTTTCTATTGGCATTGAGTTGGAGGGCGATGGGGATACGCCCTTTGAAGAAGTTCAGTACAAAACTTTGGCAGGCCTAATAAAAAAATTAGAAGTAAGTTATCCCCATCTTCAATTTGCAGGACACAGCGATATCGCGCCCGATAGAAAAACCGATCCTGGAATCTTTTTTGATTGGAAAAAGTTCCAAAATGAGACAGGTGTCTCTACCAAAAACCTTCCTTATGGGATTGCTTCTCGCTAGTCTGTTTTAAGTATGTAAGCGTACGCTTACTTTTTTAGCCTTTGCCTAAAAGGGCTAAAAATCATGCACCAAATTGCCCCCAAGATCATTAGATTCCTTAGTAAAAATACTTATGAATTTTTGTTAGAAAAAGCTTACCAAAGGGTAAATATTTCCCTATACTTAGTATCCAATGCCCTTCAAGACACTAGATGTAGTGTTTGAATCCAGCAATACACCATTGTTTTTTAACGATATTTTGTCCAAATAACTATATAGAGACGTAGGAATAACATGACATACGCAAATCCACCGACGGCAGGTCAAACACCGGGAGCAAATAACCCAGGAATGAGTCCTGTGGGGGCGATTAATCAGACCCCTTCTGCTAGTTTTGTGGCTGGCGGTGTTGGTGGAGCCCAAGCTACCCAGTTGTCTGACTACAAAATTATTCGCCGTAATGGCTCAGTGGTAGCTTTTGAGCCATCTAAGATTGCGATTGCGGTAACTAAAGCATTTTTGGCGGTTAATGGTGGTCAGGGTGCGGCATCAGCACGCGTGCGCGAGCAAGTTGAGCAATTAACTCATGCCGTAGTGCGCGCTCTATTGCGTAGCCGTCCTAATGGCGGTACTTTCCACATTGAAGATATTCAAGACCAAGTTGAATTGGCTTTGATGCGTAGTGGTGAGCACAACGTTGCCCGTGCCTATGTTCTTTATCGCGAGAAGCGCAATCAAGAGCGTGCTGCTCAACAAGAAATCAATCAAGAAACGCAAGCGGCTCATCAAGCTGGTGAATCCGGCATTAAGGTGACTGATAACGGCGTTGAGAGGTATCTCGACATGGCAGCTTTGCGCACTGTGATTGAAGCTGCATGTGAAGGCCTGGGTAATCACATTGATGCAAGCCCAATCATTACTGAAACTATCAAGAACTTGTACGATGGCGTGCCGATGGCGCAAGTTTATGACTCCGCTATTTTGGCTTCACGTACCTTGATCGAAAAAGATCCTGCATATAGTCAAGTAACTGCACGCATTCTGATGCACGTGATCCGTAAGGAAATTTTTGGTAAGGAAGTATTGCAAGGCGATACCCAAGCTGAATACAGCACTTACTTTGCTAAGTACATCAACGAAGGTATCTCTGCAGAATTGTTAGACCCACGCATGCGTGATTTTGATTTGCCAAAATTGGCTACTGCATTGAACGCGAGCCGTGATTTGCAGTTCAACTACCTTGGTCTCCAGACTTTGTATGACCGCTATTTCTTGCACATTGAAGATCGTCGTATTGAAATGCCACAGGCTTTCTTCATGCGTGTTGCAATGGGCTTGGCAATGAATGAGTTGGATCGCGAGCGTCGTGCGATTGAGTTCTATGAAATCCTCTCTACATTTGATTTCATGTCCAGCACACCAACTTTGTTTAATTCAGCAACGACTCGTCCACAGCTCTCTAGCTGCTATTTGACAACTGTTGAAGACGATCTTGATGGCATCTACGAAGCGTTGAAAGAAAATGCCTTGTTATCTAAGTTTGCTGGTGGCTTGGGTAATGATTGGACTAACGTCCGCGCCCTAGGAAGCCATATCAAAGGTACTAACGGTAAATCGCAAGGTGTTGTGCCATTCCTCAAAGTGGTGAATGACACTGCAGTTGCTGTGAACCAAGGCGGTAAGCGTAAGGGTGCAGTTTGCGCCTACTTAGAAACATGGCACTTGGATATTGAAGAGTTCTTAGAATTGCGTAAGAACACTGGTGATGACCGTCGTCGTACCCACGACATGAATACTTCTAACTGGATTCCTGACTTGTTCATGAAGCGTGTCATGGAAAACGGTGACTGGACTCTGTTCTCACCTTCTAATACTCCAGATTTGCATGATAAGTTTGGCAAGGCGTTTGAAGAGGCTTATGTTGCCTATGAGCAAAAAGCAGATCGTGGTGAGTTAAAGCCATTCCGCAGAATTCCAGCGCAACAATTGTGGCGCAAGATGCTTGGTATGTTGTTTGAAACTGGTCACCCATGGATCACTTTCAAAGATCCTTGCAACATCCGTAGCCCACAGCAACATATTGGCGTGGTTCACTCATCTAACCTGTGTACTGAAATTACTCTCAATACCAATGAGGATGAGATTGCAGTTTGTAACTTGGGTTCTGTGAACTTAACTGCGCACATGACTACCGATGCAAGCGGTAAATTGGTCTTAGATCACGAGAAGCTCCAGAAAACTGTGCGCACTGCAATGCGCATGCTCGATAACGTGATCGATATTAACTACTACGCGGTTGCTAAGGCGCGTAATTCCAATCTGAAGCACCGTCCGGTTGGCATGGGCATTATGGGTTTCCAGGATTGCTTGCATATGCAACGTATTCCTTACGCTAGCGATGCAGCAGTGAAGTTTGCTGATTCCTCTATGGAAGCAGTGTGCTACTACGCTTATCAAGCTTCTTGTGAGTTGGCTGAAGAGCGCGGTGTTTATAGCACCTATAAAGGCTCTTTATGGGATCGTGGCATCCTCCCACAAGATTCAGTGGCCTTATTGGCAGCTGAGCGCGGTGGTTATGTAGAAGTGGATAACTCATCCACTATGGATTGGAGCGGTTTGCGTGCCCGTATCAAACAACACGGTATGCGTAACTCCAATTGCGTGGCTATTGCGCCTACGGCAACGATCTCCAACATCATTGGTGTTTCTGCTTGTATCGAGCCAACCTTCCAGAACTTGTTTGTGAAGTCCAACTTATCTGGTGAGTTTACGGTGGTAAACGAGTACTTGGTGCGGGATTTGAAGGATCGCGGTCTTTGGGATGAAGTGATGATTGCCGACTTGAAGTACTTTGATGGCACTTTATCGAAGATCGATCGTATTCCACAAGATTTGCGTGATCTGTATGCGACCGCCTTTGAAGTCGAGCCAAGTTGGTTGGTTGAGGCGGCTTCCCGTCGTCAAAAATGGATTGACCAGGCTCAGTCATTGAATATCTACATGGGCGGTGCATCTGGTAAGAAATTGGACGATACCTATAAGCTGGCTTGGTTGCGTGGTCTAAAGACCACTTATTACCTCCGCACGATGGCCGCAACCCACGTCGAGAAATCAACCGTGGCTAGTGGTCAATTGAACTCAGTATCGAGTGGTGGTGGCGTAAATGGAACTGATGCGACAGCTGCTGCAAATGCAACTGGTGCAGTAGAGGCTGATGGCCCAGTTTGCACAATGCGCCCAGGCGATGCTGGCTTTGAAGAATGTGAAGCATGCCAATAAGCCATTTGCTGATTGGTCAGGAATAGAAGAATTTAGGAGAAAGTTATGTTGAATTGGGAAGAGGAAGTTGCTCCAGCACTAGCGAAAGCTGGTCTTGCACCGCAGCCGGTTGCAGTGGAGCCACAACGCCCACAGCCAGATCAAGTAGCAATGGCAGCGCCTCAGGTAAGTACGCCTGCACCAGCCGTCTCATTGGCTGGTGGTGCAGCCTTGCGTGTTAATGCTGCTGATAAGCGTGTGATTAATGCTAAGACTGACGTTAATCAGCTGGTGCCATTTAAGTACAAATGGGCTTGGGAGAAATACTTGGCTGGTTGTGCAAATCACTGGATGCCACAAGAGATCAATATGAACCGCGATATCGCGCTCTGGAAAGATCCGAATGGCCTTACAGAAGATGAGCGTCGCATTATTAAGCGCAATCTGGGTTTCTTTACAACTGCCGATTCTTTAGCGGCTAATAATATTGTTTTGGGTACCTATCGCCACATTACTGCTCCAGAATGCCGCCAATACTTATTGCGTCAGGCTTTTGAAGAAGCAATTCATACCCATGCATACCAATATATTGTGGAATCTTTAGGTTTAGATCAGTCCGAAATCTTCAACGCGTATCACGAGATTGACTCGATTCGCGCTAAAGATGAGTTCTTAATTCCGTTTATTGATGTCTTAACTGATCCAAATTTTAAGACTGGCACATTAGAAAACGATCAAAAGTTACTCCGTTCACTCATTGTTTTTGCTTGCGTAATGGAAGGTTTGTTCTTTTATGTTGGTTTTACGCAAATACTTGCAATGGGTCGTCAAAACAAAATGACGGGTGCTGCTGAGCAGTATCAATACATCCTTCGTGATGAGTCTATGCACTGCAATTTTGGTATTGATTTGATTAACCAAATCAAGCTGGAGAACCCGCAGTTATGGACTTCTGCGTTCAAAGATGAGATCAAATCCATCTTTGAAAAAGCAGTCGAATTAGAGTACCGTTATGCCGAAGATACGATGCCTCGTGGAGTGCTCGGATTGAACGCTCCGATGTTCAAAGGGTACTTAAGATACATTTGTAATCGCAGATGTTTGCAAATAGGACTTGACGCGATGTTCCCAAATGAAGAGAATCCATTTCCATGGATGTCAGAAATGATTGATCTGAAAAAAGAACGAAACTTTTTTGAGACACGCGTTATTGAGTATCAAACCGGTGGTGCGCTGAGTTGGGAGTAGTTGGCAGTAAGTAAGCGCACAACTGGCTAAATAGGAGATTAGACGGTTGGATAGTTTAAGAAGTCAGCAGAAACAGACTCAAATCCGCAAACCCTTACTCAAGGGTGCCAGAGCTATTCTCTCCATTTTTTCCAGCACATTTAAGAAGCCGTTGTCCCTTGGGGCCACGGCTTTTTTTCCAGGATTCATTAGCGTGCAGCACTTAGCATCAAGCCGCGCGCCGATGAATGGCTCGCTCGCCAATTCCAAAAGGTTGCAAAACCAGGCGGAAATGAGTGGTCGGGTCTTCTTAATCGGTAGTTTGAACTAATCCTCACGTGAAGGAGTATGACTATGGCAATCGCCAAGAAAAAACCTGCTGCAAAGAAACCAGCTGCTAAGAAAAAAGTAGCTGCTAAGAAACCAGCCGCTAAAAAAGTAGCTAAAAAGAAGCCAGCCGCTAAAAAGCGTCCAGCCGCTAAAAAGAAGCCAGCCGCTAAAAAGCGTCCAGCTGCTAAAAAAGCTGCCGCAAAGAAGAAGCCAGCTGCTAAGAAGCGTCCAGCTGCAAAAAAGCGCGTAGCAAAAAAAAAGTAAGTAAGCCTGCTGCGAAGAAAGCGGGCTCTGCTGTAAAAAAGCCCGTGGCTAAGAAAGCTGCACCAGCGACTAGTGCGTTGAATCCTGCTGCTGCTTGGCCCTTCCCAACTGGCACACGTCCTTAATCAGACGGGTGTTATTAAAAGGGGTCTCTCACGAGACCCCTTTTTTATTGACTATAGGCTTTGATTATTTTGAATCAAGGTTAAAAGCTAAAGCCAAATGCTGCTTTAAATTGGTCTGCGATCTCTGCTTTGCTGAGTTGATGATTTTGTGGTCCTTGATGGGTAATCTTGATCGAACCCATTAGGCTGGCCAAGCGACCAGTGGTTTCCCAATCCATTTCATTCTCAAGACCAAACAAGAGTCCGCCACGAAATGCGTCGCCGCATCCAGTGGGGTCGACTACTTTTCCTGCCGGTACTGGAGGAATCGAGATACATTTGCCTTCGGTATAAATATCAGCACCTTCTGCACCCTTGGTCACGATCAGTGCTTTGACACGCTCAGCAACCTTTGACAAGCTCAAGCCAGTTCGCTGCGAAAGCATTTCGCCTTCATAGTCGTTAACCGCTAAATAGCTGGCGATATCAACTAGCTCTAAGAGCTCTGGCCCGTTAAACATTGGCAATCCTTGACCGGGATCGAAGACAAACGGAATATTGGCTTCTGCTAATTGATGGCAGTGTTCCCACATTCCTTGGCGACCATCAGGCGCAACGATGCCGAATTTAGCTGCCCCTTTGGAGTTTTTGCTTCTTTCGGTGATTACTGCAGAAACTAGATTAAGGTGCGACTCGTCCATCGCGCCTGGATGGAATGCCGTGATTTGGTTATTGGCTTGATCAGTGGTGATCATTGCTTGTGCCGTAAATGCATTTTCAATTTGGCGAATATGGCTCGCATCAATATTCAGTTGCTTTAAGCGGCTCATGTAGGGCGCTGCATCGCCACCAACAGTTGCCATGATGATGGGATCTCCTCCCAAAAGGCTGAGGTTGTAGGCAATATTGCCTGCACAACCACCAAATTCTCGGCGCATGGTTGGTACTAAAAAGGCCACATTCAAGATGTGGATCTGCTCAGGGAGAATTTGATCGGCAAATTTGCCTTCAAAGTTCATGATGGTGTCGTAAGCGATAGAGCCGCAGATCAAGCTAGCCATAAATTACTTTCTGTAATGGGTAAGGTAATAAAAAATGAATAAAAGGAGATTATTCAGGATAAAGAATACGTACTCGATACCCAGCAGTAGTCGGCGGCAGGATAATCGGCAGTTCTGCTTGAATCATTTCTCCAGCAGGTGCACCAATTTTCAAAAAATCAGGATGAGATTCTTGCCAAGATAGTGGTAACCATTCATTTGGGCTGAACCGAATTGATTTCAACTCAGATTCTTCTGCATCAGTGAGAGAAATTTCTAAATTTGGCAACAAAATTGGAATTGCGAGTCGATTTTGTATTTCAATTTGTAATATTGATTGATTTAGGGCGTTTTTAAGGCCCTCTCCCGCGTTTTCTGGGGTTAGTGCGGCAGAAGTTATTTTCCATGCAGCAAAATCGCTTACAGGGCGATTAAAGCACTTCAGTGCGCTACACAATTTCTCATCAATCTGCTGCAATATCGAAAATGCGCCAACTGAAAATGAATTTGATGAGCCATCTACTCTTGGTGCTAGTAAAGGTAGCAGAGAATTCCTAGATAAATGCTCGCCAAAAATGAGGAGCAAAGTCAAAAGGCAAACTAAAAGGATCCGCTTAAGACTTTTTTTTTGACTAGGCACTGCAAAAGGAGCTACAGCATCGGGAATGGATTTAGTACTTTGTTTGTCTTGCTCGAGGATTCCTTGCAAGCATACCCAGCCTTCACTTTCCTTCCAAATGGCAAGTTTGAGCCATTGACTATAGGTCGCAATTACCTCATCCGCTTGTCGCGCCAGCACGCCAGACAAAATGATATGTCCGCCGGCACGCATTTTATTGACCAGAGCGGGGGCAAGCACTTGCAAGGGATTGGCCAAGATATTGGCCATCACGATATCGTATTTCGTTTCTGCCGCTAGCTCTGGTGCGCCTTCGGTTGGTAAAACAAAGCCAATAACCGTATTGTTAATTTCTGCATTGCTACGCGCCGCAATCATGGATTGGGGATCTATATCCGTACCAACAACTGGATTGCAACCCAGTTTTGCGGCTGCAATCGCCAAAATCCCAGATCCACAACCATAATCAAGCAAACTCTGGTTCTTTAAATTGGAGTGCTCCTCAAGCCAAAGTAAGCACAGGTGTGTTGTGGGGTGGCTACCAGTTCCGAAGGCAAGTCCAGGATCTACTGCTAAACAAATTGCATCGGGATCAGTTGGAGCTTCATGCCATGAGGGTACAACCCAGATACGTTTTCCAATTTGGATCGGTGTAAATTGGCTTTGCGTCAGTCGGACCCAATCTTGCTCTTCAATGGTTTTTTCTTGGGGCGGGGCTAATGCAAAGCCTGCTTCATTTAGAGTGGCGAGCAGTTCGGGAATGAATTCTGCTCTGTCTGAGTGATCAATCTCAGGGTTAAAAAGAGCGGTAACGGCAGATCTATCCCATGCTTGGACTTTGGGCGATAGGCCGGGCTCTCCGTAAAGGGGGTTCTCATCGTTCCCCCCTGCGGCTTCATCTTCTACAGTGACAGAGAGTGCTCCTAGTTCGAGTAAGGCATCGCCTAAGGGCTCGGCAGTTTCAGCGGCTACCGTGAATACCAGTTCACGATAAGACATGGAGTGCTCGCATGAATTTGGAGTGAATTAGGATTTACCGCGACTTGCAGCTTGCTCTTCTAAGCGATGCTCTAAGTAGTGAATGCTGGTACCACCTTCCATGAAGTTGGGATCAAGCATCAGTTCGCGGTGAAGCGGAACATTAGTAGTAATCCCATCAATCACCATCTCAGACAAGGCAATTTGCATGCGGCGAATCGCTTGCTCGCGAGTATTGCCGTAAGAAATTAACTTACCAATCATGGAATCGTAATTTGAGGGGACTACATAGCCACTATAGGCATGAGAATCTACGCGAATACCAGGACCGCCAGGCATATGGAATGAACCAATTTTCCCTGGACTTGGCGTGAACTTGAATGGGTCTTCTGCATTCAGACGGCATTCAATTGCATGGCCGCGGAACACAATATCTTTTTGGCGATAAGCCAATTTGAGACCAGCGGCAATTCGAATTTGTTCTTGAACGATATCTACACCAGTGATCATTTCTGTGACTGGATGTTCAACCTGAACGCGAGTATTCATCTCAATAAAGAAAAATTCACCGTTTTCATAGAGGAACTCAAAAGTTCCGGCACCACGATAGCCAATTTTTCTACAAGCTTCAGCACAACGTTCACCAATTTTGGCAATCAAGCGACGGTCAATGCCAGGAGCTGGTGCTTCTTCAATCACTTTTTGATGGCGACGTTGCATTGAGCAATCACGTTCACCTAACCAAATAGCATTGCCATGGGTGTCAGCCAGAATTTGAATCTCAACATGGCGAGGTTTTTCTAAAAACTTCTCCATATAGACTTCTGGATTACCGAATGCGCGCCCAGCTTCCTCGCGAGTCATATTGACAGCATTGATTAGCGCAGCTTCAGTATGGACAACACGCATACCGCGTCCACCACCTCCACCAGCAGCCTTAATGATGACTGGGTAACCCACTTTTTTAGCGGTAGCAATAATTTCTTTTGGATCATCTGGTAGCGCACCTTCAGAACCAGGTACGCAGGGTACACCGGCTTTAATCATGGCGCGCTTAGCCGAAACTTTGTCGCCCATCAAGCGAATCGAGGCAGCAGTAGGACCAATAAAGGCAAAACCAGATTTTTCAACACGCTCTGCAAAATCGGCATTTTCAGAGAGGAAGCCATATCCAGGGTGAATCGCTTCGGCATCAGTCACCTCTGCTGCAGAAATGATTGCAGGCATATTGAGATAACTTAGTGGCGAAGGTGCAGGCCCAATGCAGACCGCCTCATCAGCAAGCTTCACATACTTAGCTTCTTTATCTGCAGTGGAATAGACCACGACGGTTTTGATTCCCAACTCGCGGCATGCGCGTTGGATACGGAGAGCAATTTCTCCCCGATTGGCAATCAGAATCTTATCGAACATGTAGGCTCTGAGTTAGGTAATAAAGATTGGAAAGAAAGGCAGAGAAATTAAGCAATGACAAATAAGGGCTGATCAAACTCAACGCCCTGACCATTCTCACAAAGAATTTCTTTAATGACCCCCGCTTGTTCTGATTCGATTTCGTTAAGCAATTTCATCGCTTCAATGATGCACAGTGTTTGACCAACTTTAACAGTGTCACCAACGTTGACGAAGTTAGGCGATTCTGGATTTGGGGCGCGATAGAAAGTGCCCACCATGGGTGAGCGTGCAATAAACCCAGCTTCAGCTGCAGGCGCATCTAGAACGGGTGATGCAGCAGCTTCAGCAGCAGGCGCTGCTTGCATCGTGTGTGTCGGAGCGGGATTGGTATAAACCACGTGTCCAGTAGGAACTGCAGAGCCGGCATTCACAATGCGAACACGGTCTTCACCTTCGTTGACCTCTAATTCGGAAATGCCTGATTCAGAAACTAAGTCGATCAAGGTTTTGAGTTTTCTTAGATCCATATGAGTGAGTCCTCTCTTGAAATTCTTTAAATAGCTTATTTTTGTATGCGGGCGATCGCAGCTTGCAGGGCTAATTCGTAGCCAATAGCTCCAAGACCACAAATCACACCGGTAGCGATATCTGATAGATAAGAGTGTTTGCGGAACTCTTCTCTTTGGTGAATGTTTGATAGATGCACTTCGGTAAACGGAATGGCTACACCAGCTAAAACGTCACGTAAGGCAACGCTGGTATGGGTAAATGCACCAGGATTAATGATGATGAAATCCACGCCATCTTGTTTAGCCTTCTGAATGCGGTCAATTAACTCGCCTTCATGATTACTTTGGTAGCTACTTAGATCGACAGATTGGGCTTTTGCAAGATCCCCCAGCTTTTGGTGGATATCTTCCAGGGTAGTTTTCCCATAAACCTCAGGCTCACGGGTTCCCAATAGATTGAGGTTGGGGCCTTGAATAACCAGAATTGATGCTTTTTTAGACATAGATCCCTATTTTTAGAGGCAGTTAGATGTCAATGATTTAATTTGGCTTTAGGCCGCTAATCTGTAAGTTGAGCAACTTGATGCATCACCTGCTAAGGATGCGAGTATACCCTCTGGGGTCTTGAAAATGCCCAAAAATGCCTTTAGGAAGCAAATTTTTTACTGCTATTCAGAGTAAATATAAAAATGATGGGTGTAATTGCTTAATATTTAAGCAATTTTTAATGGAATACTGAGGGTTAAAAGTCTTTAAAAATCTTTATAACTCTGAATTAATGACTTTTCTGAGCTCTTCTTCGCTTATCTTCCCTAATTTACTATAAATAGACTTACCTTTTGAATTGATGATGACTGTGAAGGGTAGGGCGCCTTGGGTATTGCCCATTTGTTTGGAGAGATTACTACCCTCTAACCCACCAATCACAATGGGATAAGAAACAGGGGTTTTTTTAAGAAATTCGCGTATGTTAGATGGTGAATCAATGCCGATACCAACAATTAACACATTTTTAGTGGCATATTCTTGGGCAATTTTGTTTAAAGCAGGCATTTCTTCTACGCAAGGGGGGCACCAGGAGGCCCAAAAGTTCACAACGAGTACTTTTGCTCGCCAATTTTCAGAATTTGCCGATTTACCATCGGGTGTTTGCCAAGGGTTGCCAAAGAAAGCTTTGATAGATGGGTCGCTCGCCAAGCCTGTTTGCGAAATCCACTGAGATGAAAAGACTCCAGCAAGGAGCGCCAGAAGACTAATTCCGCCAATCATGATCCACTGTCTTCGATTCATTGCAACTCCTTCGCTAAAATTCGCTAATGCATATTCATATCTTGGGCATTTGCGGTACCTTCATGGGCGGCATTGCCGCAATCGCTCGGCAAGCCGGACATCGTGTAACGGGTTGTGATGCCAACGTGTATCCACCAATGAGCACACAGCTTGAAGCTCAAGGTATTGAGCTCATTGAGGGATTCTCGCCAGATCAATTATTGCAGTTTGAGACCATGCCCGATTTATTTGTGATTGGCAATGTCGTTTCTCGTGGCAATCCCTTAATGGAAGCCATTCTGAATCAAGGGCTGCCCTATATCTCTGGACCTCAATGGCTAGGGGAGCAAGTTTTATATGGCCGACATGTTTTAGCGGTAGCCGGTACGCATGGCAAGACGACTACATCAGCCATGCTCACTTGGATTTTGGAATTTAATGGCTACAAGCCTGGATATTTAATTGGTGGAGTGCCACTGAATTTCACAGTATCTGCACGCTTGGGTGAAAGTCAATATTTTGTAATAGAGGCCGATGAATATGACACTGCCTTTTTCGATAAGCGCAGTAAGTTTGTCCATTACAGGCCACGCACTGCTTTATTAAATAACTTAGAGTTTGATCATGCAGATATTTTTGCGGATCTTGTTGCTATCGAAACTCAGTTTCATCACTTAGTACGCACAGTGCCCAGTGATGGCTTATTGGTAGTCAATGGCGAGGAACCTGCGCTAGAGCGGGTTGTCACCCGCGGTGCTTGGTCGCCTGTAGAGCGTTTTGGACAGGATGCCGCTAACCAGTGGTCATTGATTTCACAAGAGGGTGATGGCTTTATTGTGCGTCAGTTAGGCAAAGAGGTGGCCACCGTGCAATGGGCTCCTGATTCGGGCGTGATGGGCAGACACAACCAACTCAACGCGCTTGCTGCAATTGCATCTGCCAATCACATTGGTATTTCACCAGCAGATTCTGCACGTGCCTTGGCGGCATTTAAAAACGTGAAGCGTCGTCTTGAAACGATTGGTGTTGCAAACGACATTACGGTGTATGACGACTTTGCGCATCATCCAACGGCGATCACCACCACGGTTGATGGTTTACGTCGTCGAGTGGGTAAGGCCCGCATCTTGGCGGTATTGGAGCCACGCTCGAATACGATGAAACTCGGTGTAATGAAGGCACAACTACCTAATAGCTTGCAGCAGGCTGATAAGGTCTTTGCTTATGGAGCCAGTAGTGGCAAGGAATCTTTGGGCTGGGATTTGGCAGAAGTCCTAGCCCCACTAAATACAAAAGAGGCTGGTAAAGCCCATGCCTTCGATGACCTTGGTGCATTAGTGAATGCAGTTGCCAAAGAAGCTAAACCAGGCGATTACATTCTAGTGATGAGTAATGGCGGCTTTGGTGGAGCGCATCAAAAAATATTAGAAGCCATATCTGTTTAATTTAACTTACCGCAACCTAATAAATAAATACTGAAAGCAAAATATGGGCAATCGATTAGAAGATAAGGTCGCCATTGTTACAGGCGCAGCAAAAGGGATTGGATTTGCAACGGCCCAGCGCTTTGCAGAAGCGGGTGCAAGAGTGATCGTTGCTGATATTAATCTTGCGGCAGTAAAGAGTGCTGCAGCCCAAATTCCTCATGCTGAGGCCTATGCAATGGATGTGACTGATCGTGCCAGCATTCAGGCGGTAGTTGATCAAGTCATCCAAAAACATGGCCGCATTGATATTTTGATTAATAATGCTGGTATTACGCAAGATGCACGTTTGATCAAGATGACTGAGGCGCAATTTGATACCGTGCTTGATGTCAACCTCAAGGGCGTATTCAACTGCACCCAATTGGTAGTGCCACACATGCTGGAAGCTGGTACTGGCGCGATTGTGAATGCTTCTAGCGTGGTCGGTTTGTATGGGAACTTTGGTCAAACTAATTATTCAGCGACAAAGTTTGGCGTGATTGGTTTTACCAAGACTTGGGCTCGTGAACTTGGTCCTAAAGGCATTCGAGTCAATGCAGTTTGTCCTGGATTTATTGCGACAGAAATGGTTAAAGCCATGCCAGAAAATATTCTGCAAGATATTGAGCGTCGCAGTTGGCTAGGTCGCTTGGGCACGCCTGAAGAAATGGCCAACGTATATCTATTCCTTGCCAGCGATGAAGCGAGTTACGTTAATGGAGTTGCATTAGAAGCTAGCGGTGGGATTTCCCTCTAAGCATGAATCTCTTATATGAAGAGGGTGGCGATATCAAAATTGCTGCCGTACAGTCTGCAACAGGAACAGGCGATGCTGAATCCTGGCAGGCGACCAGTCTTTCTGGCAAGAAGATCAAACTCAAGGCGAAAGAGGTTTGGTTGCGCTTTGAAAAGCCCGAGGCACAAGCTGCGATGGATGAAGCGCTCGTTTTATCTAAAGATATTGACTTGCAATTGCTCTGGGATTGCGCGCCTGAAGAAGAGTTTGGTCTGGTAGATGTTTCTCTTGAATATTTTGGCTCGCAAGCAACGATCCCTCAGCAAGTAGCATTAGCGATTGCCTTACAAGATGCCCCAGTATTTTTCCGTCGCAAAGGGCGAGGGCGCTTTCAAAGAGCGCCCCTTGAGCAATTGCAAGCAGGCTTAGCTGCACTGGAGCGCAAGCAAAAAGAGTTAGAGCAACAATCTGTTTGGCAACAAGATTTAGTCGCAGGCATATTCCCTGACACCTTGAAGTCTTCAGCTAAGCAACTACTGTTCTCCCCAGATAAGAATTCTTCAGCTTATAAGGCCCTCATAGCCGCATGCACAGAAACAGGTGAATCCCCGGCGCAGTTGATGATTCGTTGTGCTGCAATTGAATCTCCATTGGCCTATCACCAGGGAATGTTCTTGAAAGCCCATTTTCCAAATGGCGCTGCTCATCATGTCAATATCGGAGTTGATCAAGCAGCCTATGATGCGGCGATTGCAGAACTGCCTTTGGCCGAAGTAAATGCTTTCTCGATTGATGACTCAGGAACTACTGAGATTGATGATGCGCTTTCGGTAACAGAACTTGTAGAGGGTAGTCATCGCATCGGTATTCATATTGCAGCACCAGGTTTGGCGATTAGTAAAGATGATCCATTGGACCAAGTGGCTCGCAATCGTATGTCTACCGTTTATTTTCCGGGCAACAAAATTACGATGTTGCCTGATTCGGTCATTGAGCAATTCTCCCTGGATGCGGGCGCTCCTAGACCCGCGCTATCCATCTATGTAGATCTTGATGCGGATGGAATAGTAAACCGAGATACCCTGCAAATGCGGGCAGAGATGGTGCCGATGACTGCTAATCTTCGTCTAGAAGATGTGGAGCATTTGGTGAGCGAAGAGAGTTTGGTAGATGAAGGCGTTAGTTATCCCTATCGAAAAGAGTTAGCTATCTTGTGGCGTGCCGCAAAACTCTTGCATGCTGGTCGACAAGAAAAAAGAATTGCCAATGGTCTACGTGCTGAACAGTTGGGTGTGATTGATCCCAATGCTTTGGCAAGAGATTTTCATTTTCAAATTCAAGATGTGGATGGAGTTCAACGTGTAGAAATTATTCCGCGTCAGCGTGGTTCTATTCTCGATACGATCGTTGCAGAGTGGATGATCTTTTGCAATAGCGCATCTGGTCAATTGCTAGCGGATCATGGTTTGCCGGGTTTGTTCCGAACCCAAAAGGGTTGGGGACCATTGCGTACTCGTATGCAAACTACCCCAGGGCCTCATGAAGGCTTGGGGCTCGACTACTACGCATGGTGCACCTCTCCGCTACGTCGCTACTCCGATCTCGTCAATCAGTGGCAGTTAATCGCCTTAGCAAAACATGGGGTGACTGCGAAGATGATGGCACCATTTCCACCACGAGATGCGACTCTGATGGGAATCGCTGCAGACTTTGAATCTTGTTATCAGGCTTATGGCGAATTTCAAGATCGCCTAGAAAAGTATTGGTGCTTGCGTTGGATTGCGCAGGATGGAGATTCCAAAAACGTTTATGTACGTCACTTAAAAGAGGGGATGTCTAGGGTAGAACTAGTACCTCTACACTTACCTATCCCAGAGTTGGCAAGTCACCCCCGCATGACTCGTGCAGAAGTGGCGGTGGCTGATGTCGACTTGTTGCAATTAAGTGCTGCTGTGAGAGTACTAGAGATTGAAGCCAAAGCAGAGCCAGAAGTAAAGACTGTAGAAGAATTGACCGATGCATTGCCCGAGGATGCAGAAGAAGATGCCAGCCCAGATTAATCCTGTTCAGATTCCTCGCTCAGAAAAATTCAACCGAGCTGTGATCTTTTTTCAGAATACCTGGCGACGCTATCCTTTTCGACTCGCACTATGCGTATCACTCATTATTCATGCACTGTTTCTATCGTTTCGTTGGGGTATTGGTGAAATTCAAAATCGCCGACTCAATACGCCTTTGAGTGTTGTCCTCGTGAATGCCAGTAACAAGATGCCCCCAAAGCAGGCGAACAAATTGGCCCAGGCAGATCTACAGGGTGGCGGTAAGTCTGAAAATCAAGATGCCACAGCACTACATCGAGCCAGACTGGGAGCGGAGGCGCGTCTTGAGGTTTTAGAGAAGCAGCAAAAGCAGATGCTGGCCAAGTTAGACGAGCAGCGAGCTAAATCTGGTGGACGAAAAAGTGGGGATGAGCAAAAGATTGCCCCCCAACTTAATTCTCTAGAGGCAGAGTTGGCGAAGCAGTTGGAAGCGGATGGACGTGAGCCTCGCCGCAAGGTGCTCACCGGCGCTAATACTAGGGCAGTGACTTTTGCCCATTACTTTGATGCTATGCGCCAAAAGATTGAGGCTTACGGTAGTACATTTTTTCCGCGTGCCAATGGTCGACCGCTATATGGCAGCTTGATTATCGTTGTGAGTGTCGATTCTCAAGGCCGAATTACTACCAATGCGCAAGGTAAAGATGGGGTATCAATAGGGCGAAGCTCAGGTAATCCTGAATTGGATCGACAGGCCCTAGCCATTGTTCGTGCATCAGCCCCATTTGGCCCATTCCCTTCAGAAATGCGTAATCAAATTGATGTGCTCGATTGGATCTCCACCTTTGACTTTACTCGCGATGGGAATGATCTTCTGGAACTCAAACGTTAGTGCAGCACTCCTTATTCTTAAAATCGCAAATTCGCTTATTCTGTAGCCATCATGAGTTCAAACGCTTCCGTTGATTTGCATACCGATCCAAGTCTTCACCCGGGTCTAGATGTCTATGCGGTAGCGGGCAATCCAATAGGCCATAGTCAGTCGCCCGCCATTCACCAGCGCTTTGCAGAGCAAGCTAAACAAGCTATGCACTATGGCCGTTTACAGCCGGAGCTAGATGGTTTTGCTCAAGCTGCTAAAACATTCTTTTCTGCTGGCGGTAAGGGTATGAATGTCACCGTGCCATTTAAGTTAGATGCCCAAGCTTTTGCTGATCAATTAACTAGTCGAGCCCAGTTGGCTGGTGCAGTCAATACGCTATGGATTCAGGATGGCAAGATTTATGGTGACAATACTGATGGCGCTGGCTTAGTGCGCGACCTATTGGCGCAGGGTATCGCCATCCATGAGTCGCGTATTTTGCTTTTAGGTGCTGGTGGAGCAGCACGTGGAGTGATCGGGCCCTTATTGGAGCATTCACCTAAATGCTTAGTGATTGCTAATCGCTCAAGCATAAAGGCTGATGAATTGATCAAATTATTTGCCAACGTAGCTGCTTCAAAAGAGGTTGCCTTGGAAGCTCGCACATTAGCTCAATTAGAGAGTTCTGAAAAAACACCCTATCCATTTGACCTGGTGATTAATGCAACTGCTGCAGGACTAGCGGATGAGTCTCCTTTGAGCATTGCCGCTGTAGTAAACATCTTTACGCCAAGCTCATTTGCTTACGACATGGTCTACGGTAAAACAACGGCCTTTATGAAGCAAGCTTTACAGCGTGGGGCACGCATTAGCGATGGCCTTGGTATGTTGGTGGAGCAAGCTGCAGATGCATTCTTGTTATGGCGGGGGACCGATCTAGCAACACAAATTGATCCGCGAGCAGTGCTCGCTCAATTGCGTAGTTGATCAAATTTACTTGCAGTTAATTTCTCACTCATGCGCTGGATTGCTTACCTAGTCAAATGTCTCTTGGCAGGTTTTGTAGCCATGCAGGTATATTTTGCCGTTCAGATCGGCCTATGGATTAGTGTAGATCCCAGCAGCACAGCCTTTCAGAGAGCGGAGCGCTGGCGCTTGTGTTCCTGGCATTGGACTTGTTCCGTGCAATCAAAGTGGACGCCTTACGATAAGATTTCAAACAATCTCAAACGTGCGGTTTTGGTTAGCGAAGACGACATCTTTTTTCAACACAAAGGGGTTCGTGTTGAAGACATGCAAAAAGCATGGCAAAAAAATCAACAGCAAAATCAGCAAAAACCTCAGGCGGGGGCTAAATCTAAAACCGTGCTGCGTGGTGGGTCAACCATTACTCAGCAGCTTGCAAAAAATTTATTCTTATCTTCCGAGCAAAATTATTTTCGTAAAGGGCAAGAGCTTTTCATTACCGGACTCTTAGAGCTGACGCTATCTAAACAGAGATTGTTTGAGATCTACCTTAATTCAGTAGAGTGGGGTGAAGGCATTTTTGGTATTGGGGCTGCTTCTGAGCACTATTACGCAACTACGCCAGCAGGACTAGATCTAGATCAGGCTGCGGCCCTAGCTTCCGCTTTGCCAGCACCCAAGTGTTTTGATAAAGAGAAATATTGCCGCAAGGCCAGGATCCACTTTCCAACCAGACAAGAATTTATTTTGGAGAATATGGGGCGTGTCGCTTTAGCGCCGATAGCTCAGCCCAAGAGTTCGTCTAAGACTGCTAAGTAGCCGCTCTTAACGCATCACGCGTGGACTGTGCCACGTTTCGTGCAGCCTGCGCAAAATCATTTCCAGAGCTTGCATACAGAATGGCTCTTGAAGAATTAATGATCATGCCTGTTCCAGGTTTGCCTGGAATACTGCCCGCTTTAACGGTGGCTTCAATATCTCCACCTTGGGCTCCGATGCCGGGGATGAGTAAAGGCATCTCCCCCACAATTGCTCGTACCTTTGCGATCTCTTCTGGGAAGGTTGCGCCCACAACAAGACCAATTTGACCCGAGCGATTCCAATGAGTGGCTGCAAGTTTGGCTACATGGAGATACAAAGGCTCCCCATTTGGGGAAACATTTAAGAACTGTAAATCTGAGCCACCTGGATTAGAAGTGCGACACAGGACAATGACACCTTTACCAGCATGTTTTAGATAGGGCTCAATCGTGTCAAAGCCCATATAGGGATTGACGGTGATGGCATCCGCACCATAGCGCTCAAAGGCCTCTAGAGCGTAGTGGTCTGCGGTACTGCCAATATCACCACGCTTGGAATCGAGGATGACAGGAATATGGGGGTATTTGTCTTTGAGGTGACGTACCAGTTTTTCTAGTTGGTCTTCAGCGCGTTGTGAGGCAAAGTAGGCAAACTGAGGCTTGAAGGCGCAGACCAAATCTGCAGTGGCATCAGCGATATCGCGACAGAACTCAAAGATCCCCGCAGGTTTCCCTTGCAGGGATGGGGGTAAGCGCTTGGGGTCTGGGTCAAAACCAACACACAGCATGCTGCCTTGGGAAGCCCATGCAGACTGGAGTTGCTGGTGAAAGGTATTTGAGCGAGGGTTCATTGGATTTAGCTTATTTTAGTGAAATAGTCATGATCTATAGGATAAACTAGCGCACATTCCTTAGGAGTTCACCATGATCAACTTGTTCGTCCTGCAAAATGGCCGCCTCTCTCAAGAGCAAGTGGAAGATCGCAATGAATTATTGCAATACGCTAATCCTATCTGGATTGACGTAGTTGATCCAGAGGAAGAAGAGCTCGTTTGGATTAAAGAGGCTTTTGGTGTGCTTTTGCCCGAGTTAGATGACTTGGGCGACCTAGAAGCCTCTGCTCGTTATTTTGAAGCGGATGACGGTCATCTCCATATCCGCACCGATTTTTTATTGGATGAAGAAGAGACTTCTCGCAACGTGCGTGTGGCGTTTGTGCTGACTAAGCAAGTGCTGTTCTCGATTCATGATGAAGATTTACCAGTATTCCGCTTAGTCCGTTTGCGTGCGCGTTTGCGCCCCGGCTCAGTCAGCAATGCAAAAGATGTCTTGCTTGACCTCTACTCCACGGATGCCGAGTATTCAGCCGACGCTTTGGAAGAGGTTTATGAAAACCTTGAGCAAGCAGGTAAGCGAGTGCTGTCTGATAGCATTAACGATGCCGATGCTGCAGAGGTTTTAGAGACGATTGCAAAGGAAGAGGATACCAACGGACGCATTCGTCGTAACGTGATGGATACCCGTAGAGCCCTGTCTTTCTTAATGCGCAGCAAGTTACTATCGGATGAGCAACAAGAGGAAGCGCGCCAAATTTTGCGTGATATTGACTCACTTGAAAACCATACAGCATTCCTATTCGACAAGATCAACTTCTTGATGGATGCGACAGTCGGTTTTATTAATTTGAATCAATCCAAAATTATCAAGATCTTCTCGGTGGTCTCCGTCGCTTTAATGCCACCTACTTTGCTGGCGAGTATTTGGGGTATGAACTACAAGCACATGCCTGAATTGGATGCGACTTGGGGTTATCCAATGGCAATCGGTTTGATGATTATTTCAGCGATTATTCCGCTGGGCTACTTCCATAGCAAAGGCTGGATGAAGTAATTTAATTCTCGAGTAGCTTTGCCAATTCGCTCAGTACGTAATTGCAAGATTGTTCCCGAATCGCTTGGCGGTCTCCAGCAAAGTGCATCGTTTTTGTAAGCACTCTATTTTCACCAGCTTCATTTTGAATAGCCCAGCCAAAGCATACTGTTCCCACAGGTTTTTCTGCTGAGCCACCGCTGGGACCTGCAATACCGGTAATTGAGATGGCGGCATTGACATCTGCATTCAGCTGAGCGCCTTTAGCCATCGCTTTAGCAACTTCCTCGCTCACTGCTCCAAAGCTTTGAATAAGCTCTGCCGGCACCCCCAAGGATTCTTCTTTGGCTTGGTTACTGTAAGTGATGTAGCCCCGCTCAAACCATTCGCTTGAGCCCGCTAATTCAGTGAGAGTGGCGCAGACCAAGCCCCCAGTACAAGACTCTGCAACCGTCATTTTCCAATTTCTCGAGCGCAAAATTTCTGCCAAGGTTTGGACGGTATCGAGTGAATGCATATTTAAATCCAACCCATTTGAGTGCTGACTACTTGCAAGAGAGTAATCACCAAGAGTGTGAAGAAAGCTGCCGCAAGATCATCCACCATGATGCCAAACCCACGCCACAGGAGTTGCAGGAAGTGTGAAGGGGTATCGGTATTCTCGAGCGTTTTAAAGTGGCGATCAATCATGCCGATAGGACCCGGTTTAGCAGCATCGAAATATCTAAAGAGAGCGAACGCAAGGATCTGCATCCAAATACTGGTCGGTGTAATGAATAACAGCACCAACCAAAAAGCCATCATTTCATCCCAAACAATACCGCCAAAATCTTTCTTACCTAACTCTTCACTGACATGGCCACAGATCCAACAGCCCAACAAAATACCGCCACCAGTGATCCATAGAAAATGTTCTATGGTGAGGAAATGCTCAGCAATCAAAAAGCTTGCCCAGGCCCAGAGAGTGCCTGCAGTGCCAGGCGCTACCCGGCTTAGACCGCTACCAAAGCCAAAGGCTAGAGTGCGACTTGGGCTCTGAAGCATCCACTGGAAACCAGGCTTCACAACTGATGGATTCTGATCAGTCATTTTGCGAAGTGGTCAAAAGAGTGGAGTAGTGCAGCGGTATCCGCATCACTGAGTAACTTACCATCAGTTCCCTGGATGCGAATCTGGGTACTACTATTTTTCATGGACGTAATGCGGCCAATACATGTGAGGGGAAGTTTGAGTTCTGTGCTGATATTGAGAATCACATCACGTTTGCTACTAGGTGCAGTGAAGCAAAGTTCATAATCATCACCACCGCTGGCAGCAAATTGGTTTTGTATTGCTTTACTTTGTTTTTGCAATGTGGCTGATATTGGAAGTTGCTCCAAAATAATTTCTGCATCAAGCTGTGATTGTTTCAGGATGTGCTTTAGATCACCAAGTAAGCCATCCGATACATCTAAGGCGGCACTTGCCACTTCCCTTAGTGCCATACCAAGCCCAACTCTGGGTGTGGGTTGATGCATGCGATGGTCAATTGCTTTTAAGTCGCTTTCCGAGAGCGTGATTTCATGACGCAGTGCAGCAAGAGTGAGTCTTGCATCGCCAACAGTTCCTGAAACCCAAATCTCATCATCAATCTTTGCCCCTGATCTAAGAATGGCTTTTCCAGTGGGAATGCTACCAAATGCAGTAATCGAAATGGTGAGGGGGCCAGCACTAGTGTCGCCACCGATGAGGGGGCAAGAAAATTGATTTGCGAACGCAAATAAGCCCTTAGAGAATGCTTCCAGCCATTTTGTATCAACCTCAGGCAAGGCAATGGCCAATGTAAACCCCAGTGGCTTAGCACCCATTGCGGCAAGGTCAGAAAGATTGACTGCTAAGGCTTTGCCGCCTAATTTCTCAGGGTCAGCATCGGCAAAAAAATGTCTACCCGCAACCAACATATCGCTGGTAATAGCAAGTTCTTCGCCTGGCAGGAGTTTGATGAGTGCGCAATCATCCCCAATGCCCAAACTGAGGGTCGTATTTGAAGCGTTTGAGGCACTAGCCGTTTTAAAAAAACGTTCAATGAGATCGAATTCGCCGATTGGGCCGGATTGAGAATGCATACCTTATTTTATGACCCTTGGCAGTGCAATGCGAGAGAGGAATAGAATTAAAGCCTTAATAAGCATTAGACAAAACGAGTTAGCGAGTTAGTTGATGAGCATAGAAAATAGTAAAGAGCAACAAATTGCAGCTTTAAGAGAAGCTGCCCTTCAGTACCACGAGTTTCCAGTTCCTGGAAAGATCGAGATTGCTCCAACTAAGCAACTGACTAATCAACGCGATTTAGCGCTTGCCTATACTCCTGGCGTCGCAGCCCCTTGCGAAGAAATTGTGAAGGACCCAGCCAATGCTTTTAAGTACACCGCCCGTGGAAATTTGGTTGGCGTGATTACAAACGGTACCGCTGTTTTGGGTTTGGGAAATATCGGACCATTGGCAAGTAAGCCAGTGATGGAAGGTAAAGCCGTTCTCTTTAAGAAATTTGCTGGCATTGATGTTTTCGATATCGAAGTCAATGAAAATGATCCAGAAAAATTAGTCGAAATTATTGCGGCACTTGAGCCTACTTTTGGTGGCATCAATTTAGAAGATATCAAAGCTCCAGATTGCTTTATTGTCGAGCGCAAGCTGCAAGCTCGTATGAAGATTCCAGTCTTTCATGATGATCAGCACGGTACTGCGATCGTAGTTGCAGCCGCGATTATCAATGGTTTGAAGGTGGTTGGAAAAGACGTTAGCAATGTGAAGTTAGTTACCTCTGGTGCTGGCGCAGCTGCATTGGCTTGCTTAGATCTGTTGGTGGATCTTGGCATTCCTCGTAAAAATATCTGGGTAACTGACCTTGCTGGTGTTGCTTACAAAGGCCGTAAAGAATTAATGGATCCTGAGAAGGAGCCTTTCTGCCAAGAGACTGATTTGCGTACTCTCGATCAAGTGATTGCTGGCGCAGATATTTTCTTAGGTCTATCTGCTGGTGGTGTATTGAAGCAAGACATGGTGAAGAAGATGGCCGACAAGCCATTGATTTACGCCTTAGCAAATCCAACCCCAGAAATCTTGCCTGAAGAAGTAAAAGCAGTTCGTCCTGATGCGGTGATGGCAACGGGCCGTACTGACTATCCAAATCAAGTCAATAACGTTTTGTGCTTTCCATTTATTTTCCGTGGCGCACTCGATGTTGGCGCTACTACCATTACTCGCGGTATGGAAGTAGCGGCCGTAAAAGCCGTTGCAGAGCTTGCCCAAGCTGAGCAAAGCGAAGTGGTGGCATCGGTTTACGGAATCGAGAATCTTTCTTTTGGTCCTGAGTATTTGATTCCAAAACCATTTGATCCGCGCTTGATTACCGTCATCGCTCCCGCTGTGGCTAAGGCTGCAATGGATGACGGCGTTGCTTTACGTCCGATTAAAGATTTTGATGCGTATCGCAATCAGCTACAACAATTTGTATATCACTCCGGTACTTTGATGAAACCGCTCTTTAGTATTGCGAAGAGAGTTCCAGCAAATCAAAAACGCATTGTCTTTGCCGAAGGTGAGGATGAGCGTGTATTGCGTGCCGTACAAATTATCATCGACGAGCACTTAGCTACCCCAATTCTGATTGGTCGCCCCGAGGTGATTGAACATCGTATTGAGAAGTTCGGCCTGCGGATGAAGACGGGCGATGATTTTGAGATTGTGAATCCAGAGCGTGATTCACGCTTTCGTGACTTCTGGCAAACCTATCTTGGTTTGACTGAGCGTAAGGGTGTCACAGAGTCATTTGCTAAATTAGAAATGCGCCGCCGTCATACTTTAATTGGCTCCATGATGATTGCTAAGGGAATGGCTGACGGCATGATTTGTGGAACGATTGGTAATGCAGCTACTCATCTGAAGTATGTTGATGAAGTAGTTGGTCGTGAGCCAGGTGCAAACGTCTATGGAGCAATGTCTGGATTAATTCTTCCAGGTCGCCAAGTGTTCTTGGTAGATACGCATATCAATCTAGATCCAACTGCCGAAGAATTGGCAGAATTGACTTTGATGGCCGCTAGCGAAATGCGTAAGTTGGGTTTAATTCCTAAAGTGGCATTACTCTCACACTCAAACTTTGGATCTAGTAATGCGCCATCTGCAATCAAAATGCGCGAAGTCTTGGCTTTAATTCAAAAGGCAGATCCCACCTTAGAGGTTGATGGTGAGATGCATGGAGATAGTGCTTTAGATGAAACCATTCGCGCTGGCACAGTGACTTCATCGCCATTAAAAGGCGATGCCAACTTGTTAGTTCTGCCAAATATTGACGCTGCCAACATTTCTTACAACTTGTTAAAAACAGCTGCAGGTAATGGCATTGCTATCGGTCCTCTGTTGCTTGGGGTTGCTAAACCAATTCATATTTTGACGCCAGCAGCGACGGTTCGTAGGATTGTGAATGTGACTACTTTGGCTGTGGTTGAGGCTGCCAGTAACGCAAGAGGCATCTCCTAAGCGCTCATCATTTATGTAAGTTAGCAATTACTTACATAAATTAATCCTATGTTAATCAATAACTTATATAAAAAGCACTGTATTTGGGCTTGATTTGATGACGTGTTAAGGGTAACCTACTACTCATCATGAATAATCGCTCTGAAAATACCAATCTAGCAAGCTTCGAAGAACATAGCCGCGCTGAAAGTTGGGATAGCAATGATCGACTCGAGACCGAATCGTCTGCTGCCAATATTTATGCCCAAGGCGGTTTATCTCGTTTACAAACCTATGCAGCAAATCAAGTTTCGGGGAAAAAAGTGACAGCTTCTTGGCGTGCCGCTTTGGCCGTTCGTGATGCCGGACCGCCGGCCATGTTGCGCAGTGTGCGCACTAATATCGTGCAATCTATTCGTGCTTTCCGTACACCAGATTTACAGGAAGCCGCTACAGAGCTCGGTCAACATTTCATTTATGCCAATTGCGTCAATGCAATGACAAAGAGTGAGGTTCTAGAAGCAATTGCCATTGCTTACACCTTTACTAAGCAACAAGCAAAAAACTTTGACCCTCTATTGGATGCGTTGACCACAACTACAGATAAGGCAGGTCAACAACCTGGATTTGTAGTGGTGCTCGAAGGTTTACCTTGCACTCAAAAGTTTGATAAAGAAGCACGCGAGACTCTGTTAGATGTCTTCCGTGATGCCGTAGATTATTGGGCTGAGCGTCGCACACCATATCGGGTTTTCTACTCTTTTGCTTAATCGCTAAAAGACCGCAAACCAATGAATCGCCTCTATTTGAGGCGATTTTGCATTTCAGGATTCCAAATGCTGTGTACCGCTGTAATGGCTACAAGGCCTGCGGTTTCAGTGCGCAATACGCGCTCTCCTAAAGAAACAATTTGGTACCCCGCGGCTTCAGCTTGCGCTTCCTCTTCTGGTGAGTGACCACCCTCTGGTCCGATCATGAGAACAATATCTTGGGGCTCCTTTTCTATTAAAACGGAGTAGAGGCTTTTGCTAGCATCCGGACTCAGGAGAAGTTTGAGTGCAGGCTTTGAACTTGCTTTGAGGTAAGTTGCAAAATTTTGGATAGGTTCAAGCTGCGCCAATACTGTTCTGTCACATTGCTCACAAGCAGCTTGAATAATCCCACTCCAATGGGTTAAACGCTTTTGGACGCGATCCTGGTCACTTGAGCGGGTCAGTTTGAGAATGGAGCGTTCACACTGTAATGGCGCGATGATTTGGGCACCTGTTTCTATGGCTTTTTCAACAATCCAATCCATTTTGTCACCGCCTGCCAAGCCTTGGGCCAAAGTAATTGCATATGGGGTCTCGCGGTGGGTATCAGTGCGGATATCGCTCAGTTGGGCTAAACCGCTTTTTCCACTGAAGGAAAGGAGCTCTGCCTTAGCGATTTGCCCTTTTCCATCAAATATGGGAAATGATTCCCCAACCTGAACGCGCCGAACCCGTAAATGGTGGCAAACCTCAGAGGTGAGGAGGGTGGGCTTTTGGGATTCCCATGGTCCGGGAAGATAAAATTGAGGCATTACTGAAATATAGCCAATTTATTTTCCTCGAGACCACTTTTACGATGTCAAACCTTCAAATTCGTATGGCCAATGCCATTCGCGCCCTATCCATGGATGCAGTTCAACAGGCAAACTCAGGGCACCCTGGTATGCCGATGGGAATGGCAGATATTGCTGTTGGATTATGGAATGAACATTTAAAACACAATCCGACTGATCCCCACTGGATCGATCGCGATCGTTTTGTTTTATCTAATGGTCATGGATCGATGTTGTTGTATTCACTGTTGCATCTCTCTGGATATGACTTACCCATTGAAGAGTTAAAAAATTTCCGTCAGTTGCATAGTAAAACCCCAGGACATCCTGAGTATGGAATTACAGCCGGGGTAGAAACTACTACAGGTCCATTGGGCCAAGGTATTTCAAATGCGGTTGGCATGGCGCTTGCTGAAAAGTTACTGGCTGAAGAATTTAATCGTCCCGGTCACAACATCATCGATCACTACACTTATGTATTTTTAGGTGACGGTTGCTTGATGGAGGGTATCAGCCATGAAGTTTGTTCATTGGCTGGCACATTAAAGCTAAACAAGTTGATAGCACTTTGGGATGACAACGGTATCTCGATTGACGGCAAGGTGGTTTCTTGGTTTAACGAAGATACGCCAAAACGTTTCGAAGCTTATGGCTGGAATGTCATTCGTGATGTCGATGGTCATGATGCGGAAGCAGTTTCGAAGGCGATTGCTCAGGCTAAAAAGAGTGCTAAGCCAACCCTGATCTGCTGCAAGACAGCGATCGGCAAGGGTTCTCCTAATATGGCTGGTAGCGATAAAGTGCATGGTTCGCCACTAGGCGCTGCTGAAATCGCTGAGACTCGCGTGGCCTTGAATTGGCCCTATCCACCATTTGAAATTCCAAAAGATATTTATGCTGCTTGGGATTTTAAAAAGCGTGGCCAAACTGCTGAACACGAATGGAATAAAGAATTCCAGAAATACAAAATCCAATTTCCAGAACTTGCTTCTGAATTACAGCGCCGTATGCAAGGCGATTTGTCAAAAGACTTTTCAGCCACACTCAATGCGTATTTAAAAACTTGCCAATCTAAAGCAGAAACGATTGCTACTCGTAAAGCGAGTCAAAATGCGATTGAAGCTTTAGCCCCCGTTTTGCCAGAATTTATGGGCGGTTCCGCAGACTTAACCGGTTCAAACTTAACTAATTGGCCTGCATGCAATCCTGTACGTGGCGATCAATGGGGTAATCACATTAACTATGGTGTGCGTGAGTTTGGTATGAGCGCCATCATGAACGGGATTGCCTTGCATGGCGGTTATATCCCATTCGGGGGCACCTTTTTAACCTTCTCTGATTACAGTCGTAATGCTATTCGTATGGCTGCTTTGATGAAGTTACGTAGCATCTTTGTCTTCACCCATGACTCAATTGGTCTAGGAGAAGATGGCCCAACCCATCAATCTGTGGAGCACGTTGCTAGCCTACGTCTGATTCCTAACCTGATGGTTTGGCGTCCTTGTGACACTACCGAGAGCGCTGTTGCTTGGGGCGCGGCGGTTGAACGTCAGAATGGTCCGAGCGCTTTGATCTTTAGTCGTCAAAACTGCCCATTTGTTGCTCGTAACAGCCAGCAGATTAAAGACATTGCACGTGGTGGCTATGTATTGCGTGATCCTCAATCAGGAAAGATCGATGCAGTCATTATTGCTACTGGTTCTGAAATTGCACTTGCATTGCAAACAGCCGAACGTTTAGAAAAAGAGAGTGCTGGAAAAATCGGTATTCGAGTCGTTTCGATGCCTTCGACCACAATATTTGATCAGCAAGATGCTGTCTATAAATTTAAAGTATTGCCGGCCAATACCCCACGCATCGCTGTTGAGGCAGGCGTAACGGATTTCTGGTGGAAGTATGGTTGCGCAGCCGTGCATGGTGTTGATACCTTTGGTGAGTCAGCACCTGCTGCTCAGCTGTATGAATATTTTGGTTTAACGGTCGATCAAATTGCAAAGACTATTAAGCAATGCATCTCGAAGAAATCAAATAAATAAAAGTTAGCGCAATAAATTTAATATTAGTAAGGGGAAATAAATGACAATTCGTGTCGCAATTAATGGTTACGGGCGTATTGGCCGCATGGTACTCCGCGCCTTGTATGAAGATCAGGTAAACGGCAAGCCACGTCGTGATATCAAGATCGTTGCGATTAATGCGATGGGCGATATTGCAATCAACGCCCACCTCACTCAATACGACTCTGCCCATGGTCGTTTCCCTGCCGAGGTATCTGTAGATGGCGATTGCATGGTAGTGAATGGTGATCGTATCAAGATGTTCTGTACACGCAATCCTGCTGAAACCCCATGGGGCGAGTTGGGCGTAGATTTAGTTTTAGAGTGCACTGGTAAGTTCACCTCTAAAGAAAAGGCAATGATTCATATTCAACAGGGTGCTAAGAAAGTATTGATTTCTGCGCCTGGCGAAAAAGATGTCGATGCCACCATTGTGTACGGTGTGAACCAAAATGTATTAAAGCCAAGTGACGTGGTTGTTTCTAATGCAAGTTGTACTACCAACTGTTTAGCGCCATTAGTTAAGCCATTGTTAGAAAAAATTGGCATTGAGTCTGGCTTGATGACAACGATTCATGCATTTACGAATGATCAGGTGTTGACCGATGTGTATCACAAGGATATGCGTCGTGCGCGCTCTGCTGTGAGCAGCATGATTCCAACGAAGACTGGTGCAGCAAAAGCAGTCGGCTTAGTTTTGCCCGCTTTAGCAGGTCGCTTTGATGGTTTTGCGATGCGTGTGCCTGTGATCAATGTCTCAGTGGTTGACCTCACGTTTGCCGCTAGCCGTGCAACGAGCGTAGATGAAGTAAATTCTATTTTGAAGGCTGCTAGCGAGGGCGAGCTCAAAGGCATCTTGGGCTTTAATACTTTGCCTTTGGTTTCCATCGACTTTAACCATGATCCACGCCCAAGTATTTATGACGCCTCTCAAACCCGTGTTTCTGCTGATGGCAAGCTAGTCAAAGTTTTAGCTTGGTACGACAACGAATGGGGTTATTCAGTACAAATGCTCAACGCAGCTGAGGCATTAATGGCGGTAAAGTGATTAAAAGTCATTAAATGTAGTTAAAAGTTGCTAAAAAATAAAAAAGACCTCAATTTGAGGTCTTTTTTCATATCCCTAGCCCTGAGAATCAACTCAAAACCTCAGAAAAGTGCTTATTTTTGCTTATTTCGGCAGTTTTTCTTCTGGCAATGCCCGTACATTGCTAAAGAGTGCTCTTGAAGCTTAAAACCGAGGTTCTTGGCAATATCCCGTTGCCGCTTTTCAATGGCCTCGTCCACAAACTCTTCTACATGCCCGCAGTCTAGGCAAACCAAGTGGTCATGGTGGTTACCTTCATTAAGTTCGTAGATGGCCCTGCTATCACCCTTGCTAGACTCAAAATGGCTGCGGAGCAAAAGCCCTGCCTGCTCAAACTGGGTAAGCACTCGATATACCGTGGCTAAACCGATTTCCTGATCTTCTTTAGTGAGGGCCATAAAGATGTCCTCAGCACTAAAGTGGGTGCCGCCATTTTGATGAAAAAAATCGAGAATTTTCATGCGTGGGCCAGTGGCTTTGAGGCCAATATCACGCAAATTTTCAGGAGTAGGGTTTTGGTTCGTATTCATGGCTTTGGGAGCTAAAATCAATGTCTTAATGATACGGCCAGCCATGCAAAATTGCCTTGAACTTTTTAGTCGTTTTTTTAACCCGTTTCTGAAGAGGTATTTTGCCTCTTCAAGAGGGGGTGTATTGGCTCTTGCTTTGTTTGGCTTGCTAGGTATTGCGGGGTGTACTACCGCGGTAGATGAAACCCAGCGCGCCTGGATGAACAAAATTTTCAGACCATATGTTCCCGACATTGTTCAGGGTAACTTTATTTCCAGCGAGCAATATGCCAAATTGCAGTTGGGTATGACGCGTGAGCAGGTACGTCAAATTTTAGGTACTCCATTATTGGCAAGTTACTTCCATGCCAATCGCTGGGACTATGTTTTTGAATTTAAACGCTCAGGTCAGCGTGTTGGCAAAGAGCGGCATGTCACCGTATTTTTTGATGGCGATAAAGTGGTGAAGTTTGAAGGTGATGCTTTGCCAACAGATGTGGAGTTGGTGGCTGAGATTGATAACTACGCTAAGACGAAACGTTCGTTTTGGGATGTAATGACGGGTTCAAATAAGCCCCCAGTAACACCGCCTTTGCAACAACCAGAATTATTGGTGCCAAGTCCAACCGATAACTTGCCTAAGGGGGCTGCTATACCACCAGTCCCTGCTGCAAGCACAGGCTCTTTCTGGGACTATTTTACTTTTTCAAAGTCGTCAGATGGCAAAGCATCCCAGCCGGAAACTTTAGGCCCTGGCGCAATGAATACTCCGCCAGCGGCTGAGAAAAAGCAGTAGAAATGATTGATACATTGATGCCAGGTAAATAATCCTGGACGTCTCTAGAAACTTTTAATAAGAAGCGAAGAAACACATGATGAAGATTGCAATTGCTGGAGCAACCGGTCGTATGGGCAAGATGTTGATTGAGACTGTTCTTAATGCATCTGATGCGCAACTTGAAGGTGCTCTTGAGCATTCAGCTTGCTCTCAATTGGGAGAAGATGCGGGCGCTTTCCTGGGTAAAAAGACGGGTGTGCTCATTTCTGCTGATGTGTCTAAGGTATTAGCGAACGCTGATTTTCTGATTGATTTCACAAGGCCAGAGGGCACCATGGCGCACTTGGCTGTGGCAGAAAAAACCGGCACCAAGATGATTATTGGTACAACGGGATTGAGTGCGGATCAAATTGCAAATCTTAAAAAAGTTTCTGCAAAGTTAGCTATTGTGTTTGCGCCCAATATGAGTGTTGGTGTGAATGCCACATTCAAGTTACTGGAGATCGCAGCCAAGATGCTCAATCAAGGTTACGACATTGAAATCATCGAAGCCCATCATCGTCACAAAGTAGATGCGCCTTCCGGCACTGCTTTGAAGATGGGTGAGGTTATTGCAGATGCACTTGGTGAAAAGCTAGATGATCTGGCTGTGTATGCACGCGAAGGCCATACTGGCGAGCGTAAAGAGGGGTCAATTGGCTTTGCAACGATTCGTGGTGGCGATATTGTGGGAGATCATACAGTGCTGTTCGCTGGCGATGGCGAACGTATTGAGATTAGCCACAAGTCTTCAAGCCGTCAGTCTTATGCCCAAGGATCTTTGCGGGCCGCGCGTTTCTTGCAGAACCAAACTTCAGGTCTTTATGACATGCAAGACGTGCTTGGCTTACCCAAATAACCATATTAATTTAATAAAAAACCAAAAAATAAGACAGAAAAGAGTTGTTTTGAATGAGTAAGGACTACGACTACCGCAACATTGAAGCAGCAGCACAAGCTGACTGGGAAAGTGCGCAAGTCTATCAAGTAACAGAAAATGCTCTTGGCATAGATGGCAAGAAGAAGCCAAAGTATTACGCTTGCTCCATGTTGCCTTATCCTTCTGGCAAGTTACATATGGGTCATGTGCGCAACTACACCATTAATGATGTGATGGCACGTCAACTCCGCATGCAAGGCTATAACGTCTTGATGCCGATGGGCTGGGATGCTTTTGGTATGCCTGCAGAAAATGCAGCCATTCAGAATAAAGTGCCGCCAGCGAAGTGGACTTACGACAACATTGCCTATATGAAAAAGCAAATGGCGGCGATGGGCTTAGCAATTGATTGGTCAAGAGAAGTAGCAACTTGTAGTCCTGATTATTACCGCTGGAATCAATGGCTCTTTTTGAAGATGCTGGAAAAAGGGATTGCGTATCGCAAGACTCAAGTAGTCAACTGGGATCCGATCGATCAAACTGTTCTAGCAAACGAGCAAGTGATTGATGGTCGTGGTTGGCGTTCAGGCGCCTTAGTTGAAAAGCGCGAGATTCCAGGCTACTACTTCAATATCACTGCTTACGCAGAGCAATTGCTTACTGGCTTAGATGGTTTGGGTTGGCCTGAGCGTGTCAAAACGATGCAGCAGAATTGGATTGGTAAAAGTCGTGGCGTGCGCTTTGCTTTTAAGCATGAGGTCGCAGATGATCATGGCAACTTTATTCAGGATGGCTTGCTATACGTGTTTACTACCCGGGCTGACACCATTATGGGCGTTACTTTCTGCGCCGTGGCAGCTGAGCATCCGTTAGCCACTAAAGCTGCCGCTAATAATCCTGCCTTAGCCGCATTTATTGAGAAGTGCAAAACCGGTAGCGTGATTGAAGCTGACCTAGCTACTCAAGAAAAAGAGGGTATGTTTACCGGTTTATATGTCACGCATCCATTGACGAATGAGCCAGTGCCTGTTTGGGTAGGTAACTATGTCTTGATGTCTTATGGTGATGGCGCCGTGATGGGTGTCCCAGCACATGATGAGCGTGATTTTGCTTTTGCCCTCAAATATGACTTGCCAATCAAACAAGTGATCGCCCTCAAAGGGGAATCACCTATGTTTAATGCAACGCGTTGGGAAGATTGGTATGCCCAAAAAGAAGATGTGATTTGCTTTAACAGCGACAAATATGATGGACTCTCACATGAAGAAGCAGTCAGTGCTGTTGCCAAAGATTTAGAGAAGATGGGTATTGGAGAGATCAAGACTGCTTATCGATTGCGTGATTGGGGTATTTCACGTCAGCGTTATTGGGGCACCCCCATTCCGATTATTCATTGTGGCGATGAGAGTCACCCTGGTTGTGGTGCAGTACCTGTTCCAGAGGCTGATTTGCCAGTGGTTTTGCCAGAAGATTGTGTGCCTGATGGCAGTGGTAATCCTTTAAATAAGCGTGCAGACTTTTTGAATGTGAAATGTCCCAAGTGTGGCAAGCCTGCAAGACGTGAGACTGACACGATGGATACCTTTGTGGATTCGTCTTGGTATTTCATGCGCTATACCGGTCCTGATGCGAAGACCATGGTGGATGAGCGCAATGAGTACTGGATGCCAATGGATCAATACATTGGCGGCATCGAGCATGCGATCCTGCATTTACTGTATGCACGCTTTTGGACCAAGGTCATGCGTGATCTGAACTTGATCACTTTTGATGAGCCTTTCCAAAATCTGTTGACGCAAGGCATGGTACTCAATGAGACCTATTACTCAGAAGAGGCTTCTGGTAAAAAGACTTGGCTTAATCCCTTGGACGTAGAGTTAGAGCTCGATGAAAAAGGTCGTCCTCAAGGCGCGAAGCTAAAGGGCGATACCTCAGGCACACCGGTCATGATTGGTGGCGTTGAGAAGATGTCTAAGAGCAAGAACAATGGCGTTGATCCGCAGGCTTTGATTGATCAATACGGTGCAGATACTGCACGCTTGTTTGTGATGTTTGCGGCACCACCAGAGCAACAGTTGGAGTGGTCGGGTGCTGGGGTTGAGGGCGCTTCCCGTTTCTTACGACGTGTTTGGATGTATTCAAGTAGTCAAGCTAATGGGATTCGTGATGCGCAGGACGCTTTGCCGAGCAATCTTAATGATGCTGAGAAAGAATTACGTCGCGAAGTCCATTCGATTTTGAAGCAGGCGAATTTTGACTACCAGCGTCGCCAGTACAACACAGTGGTATCTGCCGCCATGAAGATGCTCAATGTGCTTGAACCCATTAAATTGGATCAAGCTGCCACTATTAGTGCACCGGTTTTACGGGAGTGCCTTAGCATCTTATTGCGAGTGCTTTACCCAGTGGTGCCACATTTAACGCATGTACTTTGGAAAGATATGGCTTATGCCAAGACCTTTGGCCCTCTTTTGGATGCCCCATGGCCTGCTGTAGATGAATCTGCTCTGGTTCAAAGTGAGATTATTTTGATGCTCCAAATTAATGGTAAGTTGCGAGGTGATATCAGGGTGCCAGCAGAGGCCACCAAAGAGCAAATTGAATCTTTGGCTTTGCAAACTGATTCAGCGGTTAAAGCGCTGAACGGCGGAGCCCCTAAAAAGGTAATCGTCGTGCCTGGCCGTTTAGTAAATATCGTTGCATAGCTGTATAGAGGCTAATGAGAGAAACTAAGGATATGAGCACAAATCGACTGCGACGTGCAATGCTTGGATTAATCGTCAGTGCGCCAATCGGTGGCTTGCTGGCTTGTGGCTATCGCTTACGCGGCATGGTGGACTTACCATTTCAGGTAATTGCCATTACTGGCAATCCATCACCACCCTTACGTGCCGATATTCAAACCTCTATTTTGACGGGTACAGACGTCAAGGTTGCGATTAATCCAAAAGATGCCGACTTAATTTTAGAGATTACGAACGACATTAGTGGTCGCGAGATATTGGCTTATAACTCTGCTGGTCAAGTTTCTGCATATCGCTTAAATATTCGCGTAGGTTTTAGAGCTTACGATCTTGCTGGCGCAGAGATTATTCCTGATAGCGAAATCTATATGACGCGTGATATGGACTTCTCAAATACGACTGTGTTGGCGACCGATGTTCAACAGCAACAATTCTTATCCTTGATGCGTAAAGACTTGGCAGTGCAGATCTTGCGCCGCGTCTCTGCTGCCGCTAAAGCCCCACGCAGTAGAACTTTCTAAGGGTATGTAAAGCTCGCATGGTCAAAGTTGACGCCTTGCAAGTGCACCTTAAATCCTTAGGATCAGGGGGTGCGATGCTCCCCCTCTATGTCTTTAGCGGGGATGAGCCCCTCCTGATGATGGAGGCAATGGATCAATTACGTCTTACCGCCAAGAAATTGGGTTTTACTGAGCGCGAGGTGATGTTACAAGAGCGCGGGTTTGATTGGAGTGCACTCATGAGCGCCGGTCAAACGATGTCTTTGTTTGGAGATAAGCGTTGGGTGGAGCTCCGCATTCCTACTGGTAAGCCGGGGCGTGATGGTGCTGATGCTTTAAAACAATTTGCCGCTCAAATAGAGTCACAGCCAAGCTCTCCAGATGGCCCGGACACAGTGGTATGCATTGTCTTGCCTAGATTAGATGGCAAGACGAAGACTTCGGCTTGGTTTAGCGCTTTAGATGATGCTGGTATGGCTATTCAGATTGACTCTTTAGATCGCAGTCACTTACCAAGATGGATTGCAGGTCGACTGAGGATGCAAAATCAAGAAGTGGAGAGCGGTACTGAGGGTCAACGTGCTCTGGAGTTTATTGCCGACCAGGTTGAGGGTAACCTCATTGCCGCTCACCAAGAGATTCTGAAGCTAGGACTCCTATATCCCACAGGCGTCTTAACTGAAGAGCAAATTCGGTCTGCCATTCTAAAAGTAGCTCGCTATAACGTTTTTGAGTTAACTGAGGCAATGCTTGCGGGTGATTTACCGAGACTAAACCGCATGTTAGATGGTCTAAAAGGCGAGGGCGAGCCCTTAGTATTGATTCTGTGGAGCGTGACCGAAGAGCTTAGGCTACTATCTAAATTGAAGGTAGCTAGTGATGCTGGAGAGTCTGTGCAACAGCTGATGCGGGCAAATCGGATCTGGGGTAACAAAGAGCGTTTATATCCAGCTGCGCTCAGAAGAGTTCAGCCGCTGAAATTGCGCAGGGCAATGCAGGTTGCTGCAGGCCTAGATCGTCAGGTTAAAGGTCTTTCTGCAGCTGAATTGCCTGCAGATCCTTGGGATGGCTTGCGTTTGGTTGGAAACTTATTACGGTAATTTAAAGAACAAAGTCAATGAGTAAAGAGATTCAAGAAATGATGCAGGACATTGGAAAGCGAGCACGCAGTGCGTCGCGTGCCATGGCTCGTGCATCGAGTGAGCAGAAGAACCAAGCTTTATTACATATTGCAAAGTTAGTTCGTCAAAAGACAAGTGAAATTCAAAAAGTAAATCAGATTGATGTTGAGCGTTCTCAGAAAAATGATCAAGATACTGCTTTTATCGATCGCTTAACAATGACTCCTAGGACCATCGAGACAATGGCTTTAGGTTTAGAGCAAATTGTTTCCTTAGAAGACCCAATCGGAAAAATGACTGCCTTGAAAAGGCAGGCCTCTGGTATCGAGCTTGCTCAGATGCGCGTACCACTTGGTGTCATTGGCATCATTTATGAGTCACGTCCCAATGTGACGATTGACGCGGCAGCACTGTGCTTAAAGTCTGGCAATGCAGTGATATTGCGTGGAGGATCTGAGGCAATTGATTCCAACACAGTGTTGGCCCAAATCATTCAAGAAGGTCTTGCTGCTGCGGGCCTGCCTAAAGATGCTGTCCAAGTGGTTACGACCACGGATCGGAGCGCTGTCGGTGAAATGATCACGATGACCCAATATATTGATGTCATTGTTCCTCGTGGTGGCAAGAGTCTGATTGCTCGGCTGATGGCAGAAGCACGTGTCCCAATGATTAAGCACTTGGATGGTATTTGTCATACCTATATTGATGCTGATGCTGATCTCGCGATGGCAGTCAGAGTTTGCGATAACGCCAAGACACAGCGCTATGCACCTTGCAATGCGATGGAGACGCTTTTAGTAAATAAGGCTATTGCCCCCAAGGTCTTGCCTGAGCTTTGCAAAATTTATCAAGATAAAGGTGTTGAGTTGCGCGTGGATACTTTGACGCGCTCAACTCTAGAGGCTAGTGGCTTTAAAAACTTAGTGGATGCTACAGAAGAAGATTGGCACACAGAGTATCTCGCTCCTATTTTGTCGATTAAGACTGTGGCCGATATCGATGAGGCCATGAATCATATCGAGCGGTATGGCAGTAAGCATACTGATGCGATCATCACGAATAACAAGGCGCAAGCCGATCGTTTTTTGCGTGAAGTCGATAGCGCTAGCGTGATGATCAATACTAGCACCCGTTTTGCGGATGGTTTTGAGTATGGCTTAGGCGCTGAAATTGGTATTTCGAATGACAAACTCCATGCCCGGGGTCCTGTTGGCTTAGATGGTTTGACCTCTCTTAAATATGTCGTCATAGGTCATGGCGAAATTCGTACTTAACTTCATCGCATCTAATACACCATGACGAATGCTTACCTCTGGATAAAAACCTTACACATTGTGTTGATCACTTCATGGTTTGCAGGCTTGTTTTATCTCCCGAGAATTTATGTGAACCTGGCTGATGAGAAAAATCCCGAGACTTATGCGCGTCTCTTGGGAATGGCTAATCGCCTCTTTCGCTTTATGACCATATTGGCAGTGCCAGCGGTATTGCTAGGCTTAACACTTTGGCTTGTTTTTGAAGTTGGTGCTGGCGATATATGGATGCACGCTAAATTATTTTTTGTAATCTTGGTGATCGGTTATCACCATGTCTGCCTTAGCTTATTAAAGAAGTTCCGTGCTGGTCTAAATACCAAGTCTGGCGTGTGGTATCGCTGGTTTAATGAAGTCCCTGTCATCTTGCTATTAGTAATTGTGGCTTTAGTCATTTTTAAACCATAAGCTCAAAAACTATCCTAAATTTCTTTTTCTACTCTTTTTTCTATTTAAGACTGTTAGCCCCATGAGATTTTTTGTTGTTTGCCCAGGCGGTTTAGAAGTACCGCTTGCACAGGAGCTTTCAGCAATTTCCCAGCGCCCAGATTCCAAAGCATTGGGTGCATGGGTGATTGATCCAACACCGACCAGTCCTACTGGCGGGATTGGTCTTGCGGGTCCGCTTTCTGCAGCAATGGCATTGAATCTTCATTCCAGAATTGCTAGCCGAGTTTTACTGCAGATGGCGCAAGCGCCCTATCGACAAGAAGATGACTTGTATAAGTTAGCCAGTGGTTTGGCTTGGGAAGATTGGTTTACCAGTAAGCAAACTTTACGGGTAGATGTAACAGCGCATCGTTCGCCATTAAAGAGTTTAAATTTTGCGACCCTCAAAATTAAAGATGCGATTGTGGATCGTTTGCGTGATGTTACAGGTGACCGACCAAGTATTGATACGGCCTTTCCAGATATTCGGGTGCAGGCACATTTAACGGCAACTCAAGTCACCATTTATTTAGACACCTCTGGTGAGGCACTTTTTAAACGAGGTTGGCGAGATGAAAAGGGCGATGCTCCTTTAAAAGAAAATCTGGCCGCAGGGATCTTGTCTATTACAGGCTGGAAGCCTGGGCAGACTTTATTTGATCCGATGTGCGGTAGTGGCACCTTCTTGATTGAGGCAGCACAAATAGCCTTGGCTATCCCGCCTGGCGGGATTCGTGCGGGTATGTATGGTGACGATGTCAAGGCTAGCAGGCTGGCGTATCGTCCATTGGTCACCTCAGCACATGGTTTTGGTTTTCAGAGGTTAAAGCCGTTTAACGAAGCAGTTGAACAAAAGTGTTGGCTTACTCTAAAAGACTCATCTCTAAACGAGATATTGGAGAGGCGTAAGCAACACCCTCATGCTGAATCTCTTGGTATTAGTGGTGGCGATATTAATGAGAAGTTAGTTTCTATGTTTCGGGGAAATTGGCAAAGAGCTCAGTTACCAGATCAACCCGTTGTCCGTCAAATCGATGCGATGGCAAGTAAGCCACCAACCAATACCAAAGGAGGCGTCATGCTATTGAACCCTCCTTATGGAGAGCGTTTGGTTATCAAAGGGGGCAGAGGTCAGGAAAAAGATGGGCGTGATGCTAGTTATGAAACTGCAGAACCTGAAAATCGTTTTGAACTCAATCTAGAAACGGGGCGTCAGAGTGCTAAACGCTCAAGCCGTGAGTCTCTCAAGAAACTTCAGGCTCAGGAGGAACAAGACCCCAAGTTTGTGGAGTTTTTACGGCAGTTTGGGCAGTACCTTAAGGATACGTTTGGCGGCTGGAATGTCTTTGTATTGACGGCGGATATGGCTTTGCCTGGGCAGTTGCGCATTAAAGAGTCAAAACGAACACCTTTATTTAATGGTCCTCTAGAATGTCGTTTATTCAAGTTTGAGATGCATGCAAAGCGTCCAGCGACTAAAAATGTAGACGATGATTTAGAAGATTGATGCGCTTTAAAATAGAAGCTATTCCTTTAAATGCGTGATTACTGCGGAGACTAGGTAAATGGAATTTAAAACGTATATGTGCCTGATTTGTGGATGGGTCTATGACGAGGCTGCTGGTTTGCCTGATGAGGGTATTGCGCCGGGAACACTCTGGAAAGATGTGCCAATGAATTGGACTTGTCCAGAGTGTGGAGCGCGCAAAGACGATTTTGAAATGATGGCAATTTAATTGGCTGATAACAGCTAAAAATAGATAAAAGCGATTGAGATAAACATGAGTCAAAACGACGTTTTATTTGAACGGGCACAGAAGATAATTCCAGGTGGAGTGAACTCACCAGTTCGGGCATTTCGTCAAGTTGGGGGTACCCCTCGTTTTGTAACTAAAGCCAAAGGCCCCTATTTTTGGGATGCTGACAATAAGCGTTATATCGATTTAATTATGTCCTGGGGCCCCATGATTGTTGGTCATGCGAATCCAGAAGTGGTTGAGGCTGTTCAAAAAGCTGCTGAAACGAGTTTTAGTTACGGCGCCCCAACCGAAGGTGAGATTGAGCTAGCAGAGCTTATTTGTGCTGTGATGCCTAGCGTTGAGCAAGTGCGTATGGTCTCTAGCGGTACAGAAGCAACGATGAGCGCTTTACGTCTAGCTCGTGGCTACACAGGTCGTGATCTCATCATTAAGTTTGAAGGTTGCTATCACGGACATGCGGATAGTTTGTTAGTGAAGGCGGGTTCGGGATTACTGACTTTTGCGGACTCAACCCAGAATGCGCCATCTTCTGGTGGTGTACCTCAAGATTTAGTCAAGCACACATTGGTTTTGCCATACAACGATGTTGAGGCCATCGAAGCAGTATTTAAAAAGCAGGGCGATCAAATTGCTGCAGTCATCATCGAGCCGATTGCTGGCAATATGAATTTGATTCAGCCTTCAAAAGCATTTTTGACTGCGATTCGGAATCTCACGAGCAAGCATGGTGGCGTTTTAATTTATGACGAAGTCATGACCGGCTTTAGAGTGGCTCTTGGAGGTGCTCAGTCACTACAAGGTATTGTTCCCGACTTAACTTGTCTTGGAAAAGTCATGGGTGGTGGTATGCCAATGGCAGCCTTTGGCGGCAAAAAAGAAATCATGTCTAAGTTAGCCCCTTTGGGAAGTGTGTACCAGGCTGGCACTTTGTCTGGTAATCCAGTTGCTGTGGCCGCTGGCTTAAAGACTCTGGAGATTATTTCAAGAGAAGGTTTCTATGAGTGCCTGACTGGTCAAACTCAAAAACTCATGGCTGGTTTAAAGCATGCTGCAGATAAAGCGAATATTCCATTTGCGGTCGATAGCATTGGCGGCATGTTTGGCTTCTATTTTGCCAACGCCGTCCCAACCTCATATGAGGCTGTCACAAAAACTGATATTGAAGCTTTTAAGAAGTTTTTTCACTTGATGTTAGATGCAGGTGTTTATCTAGCGCCATCAGCATACGAGGCAGGCTTCACATCGATCGCACATGACAATGAAGTACTGAATGTGATTATTACTGCTGCTGAAAAATCATTCCAAAAACTGAAATAGAGCAGTTTCTTTAATTACATTCGCAAGGGATGGTCATAGCCATCCACTTGAATAATCTCAGACTTCTTCATATCTTTATTGTTGTCTGAGATTTGCATGGCGGTGAGTTTTCCTCCCCACACGCAGCCAGTATCTAGTCCTACAACGTTGTGCTGACGCAGTAAGCCCAGAGTGGACCAATGGCCAAAGTAAATCAAGGTATCTCGGGTTTTTCTCATGGGAACTTTGAACCAGGGGATATAGCCTTTTGGACCATTCTCTAGACCTTCTTTGCTTTCAAACTCCATTTGTCCGCCTGGGGTACAAAAGCGCATTCTGGTCAATGCATTGGTAATGACACGTAAGCGCTCGTAGCCTTTTAGGGAGTTACTCCATTTATTGGGCGTATTGCCATACATATTTCCTAGAAATTCTTTATAGGATTTGCTACGTAAAGCCTTCTCCACTTCTTGCGCACATTCGATCGCTTGCTGTAAATCCCATTGTGGGAGAACACCAGCATGCACGGCCAGTAGTTTTCCATTGCTGAGCGCCATAGGGCGCTTGCGTACCCAATTAATGAGCTCTCTGCGGTCTGGTGCTTTGAGAATTGCTTCCACTGTATCAAGGCTTTTGGTTTTGCGAATTCCAGCATCAATTGCCAGAAGGTGAAGATCGTGATTGCCCAAAATGCATTCAGCCCGACCGGATTCTTGAAGGGCCTTAAGTTGACGTAACGCACCCAGCGAGTTTGGACCGCGATTAACTAAATCACCCAAAAAAATCATTTTCGATTGTTTAGGAAGCTTCTTAACGAGGGCTTTGAGTGATGGCGCACATCCTTGAATGTCACCAACAGCATAGATCTTGCTCATGCCCTATCTTAAAGTGGATTGATAGGTTATTAGTGGACCTAGCTGACTTTTTTAACAACGCTATAACGCACTAAGGTCTTCTTGCGTGCCTCGTCGTGATCAACTACAGGTAGCGGATAGTCTCGTCCCAGTGCGATGCCTGCAGCCTCAAGCTCAATATGACCTGCTTTCCATGGGGCATGAATCGATTTCTTAGAAAGTTTTTCCAATTGCGGCAAGTAACGGCGTATAAATTTTCCTTCTGGATCAAACTTTTCTGATTGAGTAATGGGGTTAAAGATCCGGAAGTAGGGTTGGGCATCGCAACCTGAAGAAGACGCCCATTGCCAGCCGCCATTATTGGATGAGAGCTCAAAGTCATTGAGATGTTCTGCAAAATAGGCTTCACCCCAACGCCAATCAATTCCTAAGTCTTTCGTCAAAAAGCTCGCCACTACCATGCGCAGGCGATTGTGCATATAACCACTTTGATTGAGTTGATGCATTGCTGCATCAACTAATGGGTAGCCAGTTTTACCTTCGCACCAGGCCTTAAATAATTTTTTAGCATGAGCACCTTCTTCCCAAGCAATATTGTCATAGTCTGGTTTGAATGAAGCACCATCAGCCAGACGTGGGTGATTGGCCAGAATCATGAAATAAAAATCTCTCCAAATGAGCTCACTCAGCCAAATGGTAGCACCCATGCTGCCTGCCAGCATTCTGCGATGGGCCTCGCGTACTAGGCCCCGAATCGAGAGCATGCCAAAGCGTAAATGGGTAGAGAGGTAGCTCACGCCCTTGATGGCTGGAAAATCTCTCCCCATTTGGTACTGATCAATTCGCGAGAGAAAGTCTTCCAAGAATGCCTGTCCGCCTTCAGATCCGGGTGGAAGATAAGCTTCAATGCCGGTAGGGCAAAAGCCCATAGATTCTAGCGAGGGGAATGGCAAGTCTAATTTTTTAGGAATAGCAGCAATTTGCCCTGGCTTAGGGCTACATTCATAAGAGGCAAGATCTTTTTGTTGAAGCGTTTTTAGCCAATTGTTTTTATAGGGTGTAAAGATAGAAAAAACAGTATTTGAATTAGTGAGAATTTCTTTTTTCTCAAAAATGACTTGGTCCTTAAAGCTGGAAAACTGAATATTTATTTTTTGTAACGAAGTCTTAATAATTTCATCTCGAGCGATGGCAGAGGGCTCATAGTCATGATTAGTCAATATAGCTTCAACCCCTAAGTCTTGAGCAATTTCAGGGATACATTCAGTTGGCTTTCCGAAGCGAACGATAAGACCGCCACCTTGTTTTTTAAGCTCTTCATCTATCTGTTTTAAGCCTTGCCAGATGAAATCGACTCGACGGTCATGTTTCAAGCCTCTAGCATCGAGTTCACCTTGAATCAGAGGTCTGAGAATATCTGTATCAAAGATAAAAGTCAGCCAGACTTGCTTACTTTCTTTTAAGGCGTGATGAAGCGCCGCATTGTCGTATAAGCGGAGGTCACGTCGGAGCCAAACAAGAGCTTTTTGCATAGCTCCTATATTAGGGGTAATTGGAACAATTTGTTGAGGGGGCTTTAGTTAAAAGGGTTAAGATCTTGATTAATGATGGATTCGATCTTTTTTATTCTTTCGAAGGTGGTGCAGCTCTGCATAGAGCCACTGAATTGGGTCATCACTTTTGTTTTTCTGAGCTTACTATTTCTAGCCCTCAGAAAGCTCGACTTGTGTAAACGCTTCTTGATACTGGCTTTACTGGATCTCCTGATAGTGGGGTGGCTACCGACCTCTGAGTTAGGCTTAAGGAGTCTTGAGGATGCCGTTCCTAAAACGTCTTTAGTAAATCTTGCGGGAAATGATATTGGCGGGATCATCATTTTAGGTGGTGCGATTGAGGGTGGAGAAATCGCACTTGATCGCGGAGAAGTATCTATTGGCTCTGCTGCAGAACGTGTCACCAAAGCTTTTGAGCTCATTCGAAAGTATCCAGACCTACCTTTTATTTTCAGCGGTTACTCAGGTCGCATTAATCCAAGAGGGCCTTCTGAAGCTGAGGCATTCAAGCAATTGGTTACCGAGCAGGGATTGAGTGAAAAGATGGCGCACTACGAAAATCAGTCGCGAAATACCTATGAGAATGTTCTTTATATGAAGCCCATGATTGAAGAATTCGGCCTAAAGAATGCGGCTGGAGCCTCAAAGCCTTGGCTACTGATTACCTCTGCTAGTCATATGTATCGATCGGTCAAGATATTTGAAAAACAAGGTATTGATGTCTTGCCTTTACCAGTGGATTACCAGACAACAAATAGCATTCCATGGACATCATTTAATCTTGGTGTAGGCGCTGATAATTGGAATAACTTGCTGCATGAGCTAGTTGGTATATTTGCCTACTGAATTACCGGAAAAATCTAGATATTCGGTAAAATAAGTCTATATGTCTAAGGCCAAAAAAGCCCCCCGTGATTTAGACCCAGGGTCTTTGATTTCCTATTCTGCCGATCATTTAGCCAATCAGTTTCTCATCTCTATGCCGGGCATGGTAGACCCTAACTTTGCAAACTCTGTCATCTATTTATTTGAGCATAACGAACGAGGTGCGATGGGTTTGGTAGTGAACAAGCCCACTGAAGTTGATTTGGCAACTTTGTTTGACAAGATTGAACTTAAACTTGAAATCGCACCCTTGCTGGAGCAGCCTGTTTATTTCGGTGGCCCTGTTCAGGTAGAGCGTGGATTCGTTCTCCATGAGTCCAACCCTCATCTTGCTTATAGCTCCTCCTTAATTATTCCGGGTGGACTTACGATGACCACATCCAAAGATGTACTTGAGGCAGTAGCCATTGGCAATGGCCCTAGAAAATTTTTGATGACCTTAGGCTATGCAGGTTGGGGTGCTGGTCAGCTAGAAGAAGAGATTATCTTGAATGGTTGGATGAACGTTCCTTTGTCACGTGAACAAATGATAGAAATTATTTTCAATACACCATCGACTCAGCGCTATGAAAAAACCATGAGTCATCTCGGATTTGATTTGGCATCTCTTTCCGGTGAAGCGGGGCATGCCTAATATGATCAACGCTTCACTCACTGAGCCAATTACAGTAATAGCCTTTGATTATGGAACACGTAGAGTTGGTGTCGCAGTCGGAAATTCAGTAACGCAAGCGGGGCAAGCCTTAAAGATAATTGCTGCGCCTAATATTGATGCCCTCTTTCAAGAAATCCAGGAGCTTATAAAGGAGTGGCAACCTCAGCAGCTGGTAGTCGGACGCCCAGTGCATCCTGATGGGGCTGAGCACGAAATGACTGCTAAAGCGACCCGTTTTGGTAATCAATTGCACGGAAGACTCAATTTACCCGTTGCTTGGGTTGATGAGCGTTATACATCCGCTATTTTGGAGGATGACTCCAAGATGCGGGACAATCTAGATGCGCACTCTGCTGCTTTGATTTTGGAGCAGTATTTTGCGGAACGACCGCTGGCTTAAATTAAGAAGTGCTGGAAAACGAATGAACGCTGAACTGTTATACGGGAAATTACTCGAAGAGCTTCACAAAAGGTTGCAGCAAGGCTCTTTTGAACTTGCTGGCTTAGTAATTGGTGGTGCCTGGATTGCAGAACGCTTAGCCAAAGATTTAGGCTTGCCTCACTATGGCGTAATTAATGTCGCATTTCATCGCGATGACTATGCTGAGAAAGGAATGACTGCCTTGAAGACTGCTAGCACCATGACGACTCATTTACCTTTTGATGTGAATGGTGCCAATATTATTTTGATTGATGATGTATTACTGACCGGTAGGACAGTACGCGCAGCATTAAATGAGTTGTTTGACTTTGGTCGTCCTGCACAAGTGGAGTTAATGGTGCTGGCGGATCGGGGTAATCGTGAGCTTCCGGTTTGCGCAAACTTTGTAAGTGAACAAGTCCACATCTCCGAAAAGCAAATCTTAGTTTTAGAAAAAGATACTGCTGGTAAATTTAACTTTCAGCTTGAGGAGCATGAATAATGGGCTCGGAGAGTAGCTTAGTAAATCAATTTAATTCCGCTGGAGAGCTCACCCACCTCTTAACCTTAGAGGGTTTGCCAAAAGAGCAGATCCTTCATATACTCGAAATTGCTCAGCAGTTTGTGAGCATTACTAATCCATCAAGAGAGGTAAAAAAGGTTCCTCTATTGCGAGGTAAGAGTGTCTTTAACCTCTTCTTTGAAAATTCTACACGCACTAGAACGACTTTTGAGATTGCCGCTAAGCGTTTGTCAGCTGATGTGATTAACTTGGATATCTCTACCTCTTCTACTGCGAAGGGTGAGAGCCTTCTCGATACGATTGATAACTTAGTTGCAATGCAGGCAGATATATTTGTAGTGCGCCACAGTGTTTCAAAAGCGCCAATTGAAATTGCTAAACATGTACCAGCACATGTACATGTGGTAAATGCCGGAGATGGAAGTCATCAGCATCCAACTCAAGGCTTGTTAGATATGTATACGATGCGTCACTTCAAGCAGAATTTCAAAGGCTTAAAGGTGGCTATTGTTGGTGATATTGTGCATAGTCGTGTTGCTAAATCAAATATTCATGCGCTAACAACCCTAGGGTGTGAAGATATTCGGGCCATTGGCCCAGAAAGCTTGTTACCAAGCGATCTCAATATGTTGGGCGTGAAGGTCTTTCATAGCATGGAAGAGGGCTTAAAAGATGTTGATGTAGTCATGACTTTGCGCATTCAAAAGGAGCGCATGGAAGCTGGTCAAGTTCCAGAGGGCGATGCTTTCTTTAAGCAGTATGGCTTAACGCCCGCACGTTTAGCGCTTGCGAAATCAGATGCAATCGTCATGCACCCAGGCCCGATGAATCGTGGTGTTGAGATTGATTCTGCTGTAGCTGATGGACCTCAGTCAGTCATCTTGAACCAGGTTACTTTTGGTATTGCAGTCCGTATGGCTGTGATGTCCATTGTTGCTGGCAATTAAGTAGGCTGAGCTAGTGAGCGCTCAACCTCCTGTTGTGGGATCAAAAAAGCGTTGGTTGATTTTGTCTCATGGCTTCAATATGGATGGTCGCGCATCCAGTCAAACTATTACAGACAAAATTCCTTATTTTTTGGAAGCGGGTATCGAGCCTATTATTTTTAGTGCAATCACTGGAATGAAGGATCAGCGTTTTCCTCATCATCAATATTTAGCTTGGGGCCCAGCCGCATTCCGATTCGACTTCCGACACTGGATTGCCAATCAATATGGTCGCGGCTTTATTTATAAACTACTTACCAGAACAGTTTCTATCTTATTGGCCCCATTGATCGGTCTAGAAAAGTTAGTACTGGGGTACTCAAGTCAGTGGTCATGGGCTATGCCAGCATTTATTCATGGCTTGAAATTATTTCGTGCGGGCAAAATAGATTTGATTTATTCAACCGGTGGTGCATGGTCAGCTCATCTTGCTGGACTGTGGTTAAAGAAGGTAACAGGATTGCCACTGATAGTGGAAGTGCATGATCCGTTGGTAATTCGAAAGAGCCCGAATGATCAAGGTTTTAGTAAGCCGGAAAATAGAGATGCACAATTTCGCCAGCAACTTGAAATGAGAATTTGTAAAACCGCAGATTTGGTTTGGTGGTTTACTGATGGCGCATTGCACTATGTAAAAGTACGCAACTCTAATTTAAATACAGCAAATAATGCACATGGGTTTATGCTTTTGCCCGGGGCAGAGCCTCCTGGCGGGCTTACTGCCATAAAGCCCCACAGCTATTCAGGCAACCTCAATTTATGCCACTTTGGTTCATTGGCAAATGATCGCTCCTTATCCATCATATTGCAGGCATTAGTTCCGCTAATAACCAAATATCCTGAAGCAAAAGATCTCATTCGTGTTCATGCTTATGGTGCTCCTTTAGACTCCCTAACGATTGATGCCGTAAAGACTCTGGGATTTGAAAAGATTTTGCAAGCATATGGCCGCTTAGAAAAAGATCCGGTTACCGGAAAATCTGGACGTGAGCGAGTCATTGAAAAAATGCAGTCTGCTGATGTGTTGATTTTGCTTCATGGTAATGATGAGTGGTGTGCCGAGTACATTCCCTCAAAATTCTATGAGTATCTTTGGACTGGACGTCCCATTTGGGGAATAACCCATCGAAATACACAGTTAGATGAAATGTTAGAAGATCGAGGTGCCTACCTAAGTCATGAGGGGGATAAGGTAGGTATTGCGATGGCGCTCGAGAGAATCTGGTTTGATTGGAATGCTAAAGAGCTGATACAGCCTAAATGGGCACCAATCGGCGTGGACCAAGCAGCGTATAAAATACTGTCTGAAATACAAGAAAACATCTAGGAACATTTCTTGAAAGATATAGTCCTCTATTGCAAAACTTACAGCCGAGATTTTCTTCGGCTAAAGCGCTTGCTAAAGTCGATTGATCAATTTAATCAAGACAAAATTCCTTTTTATATATCTACTCCCCAAGATCAACGCGCAGAATTAACAGCGATTCTTGGTGATGTGAATTATCAATGGGTATCAGATGAATCAATCATAGCTGCAAATCCAAAAGCCCCCCAAGGAATTGAAAAGACCAGATCTGGCGGCCTCTCTCAACAGGCAATCAAATCAGAGTTTTGGAGATTGGGTATCTCTGAGAATTATGTTTGCCTAGACTCTGATTGTGTTTTCATAAAATCATTTGGTCGATCAGACTTTTTGGCATCTGATACGAATCCTTACACCGTTATATATCAGAATAAAGAATTTTTCCAGCTAGCGGCTAATCGAAATTATGCGAAGGTAGCAAATAATTTGCGTTTAGAGGGAGATAATGTAAAGGCCTTGTTTGGTAGAGTGGGCCCTAATTACTATTGCCCATGCCCACCCTTTATTTGGTCTGCGAAGGTTTGGAGATCTCTTGATGAGAATTATTTAACGCCACGTAATTTGGGTTTTTGGGATATCTCCACCGAGAGTCATCCCGAAACACTCTTATATCTAGAGGCCCTACTGAATTATCGAGCTATTCCACTTTATCCGATTGAGCAATTATTTAGAATTTATTACTACGATTGGCAATTTTATTTACTACGTAGACAAGGTGAAGTCCAGAAAAAGTTGGCAAACAATTATTTAGGAGTGATCTATCAATCAAATTGGGAGTCTGGTCTTGATTACGGTTCACCCAAGAAATCTTTTCTTTCTAGAGCAAATAAGAGGATAAAAAGTTTTTTACGCTATCTTCAAAGTTATATTTAAGCAGCTTTAATGCTAATCAATCAGCAACTCATTCAGGTATTAGTCATCTCTCTTGAAAGATCTATAGATCGTAGGGCTAAAGTTGTGCATGAAATGGAAAAAATTTCAATGTCATGGTCTTTTCTAAATGCTATCGACGGCTCTGCTTTAAAAGCCCCCCCTCTCGAATATAAGACTCTTAAGGTTAAGTGGTTACTAGGTCATGAATTAACACCTAATGAAATTGGGTGCTATTTATCTCACAAAGAGGCGTGGAAGCTCTGCGTCGATAAAAATATGCCAACGCTTATACTTGAAGATGACTTTGTATTGGTTTCCAATTTTCAGGAGATAGTTGCTGAGTTATTAGTTAATGATGATCTATGGAATTTTGTAAGGCTGCAGGGTTTGTACAATGTTCCTTTTCAAGCTTTGGGCATGGTGGCCGGAGCTGAACTTGCTAAGAATTTGGGTGATGCTGTGGGTGCTACTGCGTATCTGATAAAGCCTGAAATTGCTAGGCAACTCATTGAAGCTTCTTCTGAGATTTACGAACCTGTTGACCACTTTTTAGAACACTATCAAAAACATGGATTGGACTTTTTGGCTATCAGACCCTATCCAGTTGATATTACGCGTACTAAGTCGACAATTGATGATCGTAGTGAGCGCGAGCCAATCAAGGGTGTTAAAAAACGTATCCGCTCAATAGCCAGAGCTATAGATCGCCTTTTTAGTCCCCGTCCTTGGTTCCCTAAGACTTAGATTAACTAAGCGCTTCATCAAGAATATTCTTGATGAAGCTTTTTAGGTGATCTAGTGAGGGTCTTCTCAGTAGTAATGCTTGCTCTACGTAGGTACTCAGTAATTCTTGGGAATGCAATATCTCCTCCAGCTCGAAAAAGTTGTTAAAAGACATTGAGGCAAGATTAATAAATGATTTTGGATTGAAGTCTGCCTTTACATTTTCATCTGCCCAGGTAATGGGTAAACATCCTGCCATAAAGGCCTCAGGAATTTTTTCTGTGTAATAGCCTGGATGCATACCATTTTCTGGACATAAATTAAATGCAACTTTTTGTAACTCATCATATTTGATAATGCCGCTCTCTAAGTGATTTTTAATGTTTGAATTAAAAGAGCGTCCGTATTCAATTACCTCAATTTGTTTTTTGACTACATTCAATAATGTCTGTCTTGGTTCTCTTAGATGAGATGCAAAAATGGCGGCCTTTTGAGGCCTCAACAGGAAATCATTTCCCAGCGGTTTCATGAGTCTATCCAAATTTAGGAGGCGTCCATAGCGTGGGTTTAGATTCCCTGTTACACCTTCTTTGGACCAATCCACCATTTCCATCCAGTAGGGCATCCGGTAATGATTGGGGTTTACTACACCAAGATCGAAAGAGATTGCGTAATCACAATTCTGAAAATCATGCCTTACGTTTTCGCCGGTGATTAGAAGTTTGGGTGAGCCATTTCTTGCTGAGCGATCATTGGCTACGTCATTTTTTGCATTTGCAATGAGCGGTCTGAGTGGCTTCGGTACCCAATTAAACACTTTCTTTTCCTTTAAAAAGGGGCCGACTATCATTAGGGCACTATCGCTAGCGTTAGACCAAACTGGTTCATATCCCAGACTTCTGACAATGGCTGGAAATAGCGAAGTTTCGAAGTCCTTGGCAACACCATGGGCTGCTAATTTGATAGGTTTGAGCTTAGACATGATTTACATGATAATCCCATAAAAGGGTGAATAAATATGGTTTTGGTTACTGGCGGCGCAGGCTTTATTGGAGGAAATTTTGTGCTTCATTGGCTATCTGATATGAGCGCGGAAGGCATCATCAATCTCGATAAGCTCACCTATGCGGGCAATTTGGCAACTTTGGCCTCTCTTGAAGGCGATTCCCGACATATCTTTATTCATGGTGATATTGGTGACCAGGATTTGATAGGGAAGTTGCTTCAAGAATATAAGCCTCGGGCAATCATCAATTTTGCTGCAGAGAGTCATGTAGATCGCTCCATTCATGGCCCCGCAGATTTTATCCAAACCAATGTAGTAGGCACTTTTAATTTGTTGGAGTGTGCCCGTGAGTATTGGAGCGCTCTTCAGGGCTCAGAAAAAGAGCAATTTCGTTTTCACCATGTCTCTACTGATGAAGTGTACGGATCTTTAGCTGATTCTGATCATGCATTTAGAGAGACTAATCCCTACGAGCCTAATAGCCCGTATTCTGCATCTAAGGCAGCATCAGATCATTTAGTGCGCGCTTGGTTCCATACGTATGGACTCCCAGTTGTTACAACCAATTGTTCGAATAACTATGGGCCGTACCATTTTCCGGAGAAGTTAATTCCGCTCATCATATTGAATGCATTAGATGGCAAGCTGCTGCCAGTGTATGGCGATGGCCAGCAAATTCGTGACTGGCTCTATGTTGGCGATCACTGCTCTGCGATTCGCGAAGTGTTGGCTAATGGTCGCCTGGGTGAAACTTATAACATTGGCGGCTGGAATGAGAAAGCCAATCTTGAGGTTGTAAATACCATCTGTAAAATTCTGGATGAGTTAAAACCCCGTACTGATAAAAAATCGTATGCAGTGCAGATTGCTTTTATTAAAGATCGACCTGGACATGATCGTCGCTATGCCATTGATGCCGGTAAGATTGAAAAAGAATTGGGTTGGCGACCCGCCGAAACCTTTGATACCGGTATTCGTAAGACCGTCCAGTGGTACCTAGATAACCCAGCTTGGGTGCAAGGGGTTGTCACAGGCTCTTATCACGATTGGCTCGAAAAGCAATACCTAAACTAATGATAATTCGCTGATGAATATTCTTGTTTTTGGAAAAGATGGTCAGCTCGGAAAGGCTTTTGAACAGCAACTTCAGCATTCATTCTTCCAAAGAGGCAACACAATTCGTTTTGTTGGTCGTGATGAATGCGATCTTATGGACGCGATTCAAATTACTGATTTGCTTAATGCCTTTAAGCCACAGTTGCTGATAAATACTGCCGCTTATACTGCGGTCGATCAGGCAGAGACAGAATCAGATTTAGCTTTTGCAATTAATACAAAAGCTCCGGAAGTGATGGCTAAATATGCCGCTAGCCATGGAGCAACACTTCTTCATTTTTCTACAGATTATGTCTTTGATGGATCTAAACGGGGCTCATATACGGAGCTAGATAGAACCAACCCCTTGAGCGTCTATGGTAAGTCAAAAGAAGTTGGTGAACGCGCAATGCTGAATGCTTTTTTTGATAATTCTCCAGGCCAATTCGCCATTCTGAGGACTAGTTGGGTTTATGGTGATGGCGGTAATTTCATCCGCACTATTTTGCGATTGGCAAAAGAGCGAACTTCTCTCCAAGTGATTGATGATCAATATGGTGTTCCCACCAGCGCAACCTGGTTGGCAGAAGTGGGCTGCTATTTGACGATTGATGGTGAAAAGCCTAGGCAATTTACTTCAGGTATTTATCATGCGGTTCCACTAGGCGAGACGAATTGGTACGGCCTAGCTTCTTTGGTGGTTCAGTCGGCATTGGATGCTGGCCAGCAATTGCAAGTCTCTCCCACTGCCATTTCTCCGATTCCTGCTTCAGGGTATCGGTTGCCAGCCCCAAGACCCATGAATTCTCGTTTATCTACGAATAAGCTGCAAATTGAGCTTGAACGTCTGGGTCTTGTGTCAAAATTACCCCATTGGAATACACCGTGGGATGAGCAAGTAACCGCTTACGTCAAGCAATTATCTAAAAATTGACGTTTTGCTTCATCCTAGTAAATAGGAATCAAGATGGCAGATAGCCTTAGAGAAAATCGCAAGGGAATCATATTGGCTGGTGGGTCGGGCACACGCCTTTATCCGGTCACGCAGGCGGTTTCTAAGCAACTTATGCCGGTGTATGACAAGCCGATGGTGTATTACCCATTGACCACCTTAATGTTGGCGGGTATTCGAGACATTCTGCTCATTTCTACGCCTCATGACACGCCACGCTTTACAGAATTACTGGGCGATGGATCTCAGTGGGGCTTAAATATTGAATATTGTGTACAGCCTTCGCCAGATGGTTTAGCTCAAGCATTTACTCTTGGAAAAAACTTTATTAATAATCACCCAAGTGCATTAGTGCTTGGGGACAATATTTTTTATGGCCATGAGTTAGTAGCCAACCTTGAAAGTGCAGATGAGCGTGACAACGGCGCAACTGTGTTTGCTTATCATGTGACCGATCCAGAGCGGTATGGTGTAGTCGAGTTTGACAAAAGTCACAAAGCAATTTCGATTGAAGAAAAGCCAGCACAGCCTAGAAGTAGTTATGCAGTTACAGGCCTCTATTTTTATGACAATCAAGTATGTGATATCGCCAGCTCAATTAAGCCAAGTGTCCGCGGTGAGCTGGAAATTACAGACGTCAATCGTATCTATCTAGAAAAAGATCAACTCAGTGTTGAGATCATGGGTCGTGGTTTTGCTTGGCTAGATACCGGAACGCATGACTCTTTATTGGATGCCGCCGGTTTTATTGCGACCTTGCAAAAACGCCAAGGTTTGATGGTCGCCTGTCCTGAGGAGATTGCCTATCGGCAGGGTTGGATTGACGCTGAGGCTGTCCAAAAAGTGGCTTCACAGTTGAGTAAAAACAGCTATGGTCAGTATTTAAAAAAGATCCTCAATGAAATGAAAAGTGGTGCGCAACCTACTGCTTTGACATCTAAAAAGGTTGTTTAATGTCAGGCTTTAAACAACATTCTAAAATTACCGTAACGCCTACATCAATTGATGGTGTTTTGATTATTGAGCCTAAAGTATTTGGTGATGAGCGTGGCTGGTTTACTGAATCCTTTAATGCGCAGGATTTTTCGGATGCAGCGGGCCTAAACGTAGAATTTGTCCAAGATAATCATTCTTTCTCTCGCCAATCTACATTGCGTGGCATGCATTATCAGTTAGAGAAAACACAGGGTAAGTTAGTGCGAGTCGTATCTGGGGCTGTTTATGATGTGGCTGTAGATCTCAGGGAGAGCTCACCAACCTATGGTAAGTGGATGGGCCTAGAGTTAAGCGCAGAAAATCATCAGCAGTTATGGGTTCCGGCTGGATTGGCTCATGGATTCTTAGTTCTTTCGCCAACTGCGGAGTTTTTATACAAAACCACTGACTACTATCACCCTCAAAGTGAGGTTTGCTTAGCGTGGAATGACCCCTCAGTTGCAATCCAATGGCCGCTTCCATTGGATTCAAGACCCAATCTCAACACTAAAGATTCAGCCGGCCTTTCTTGGGACCGAGCACCGAAGTTTTAATGGTGGATTCAAGTAAATCTCCCAAGATATTGCTGGTTAAGTTGTCATCGCTTGGTGATGTGCTGCATAACTTACCAATTGTTTGGGATATTCGGGCGCGCTTACCTAACGCACAAATTGATTGGGTGGTTGAAGAAGGGTATGTCCACCTCTTAACACCGTTACTAAGCAGTGAGGGCTTTAGAGGCATTGATCGCATTATTCCTTTTGGCCTGCGTCGCTGGAAAAAATCACCCTTTAGCTTACATTCTTGGGAGCAATTTTTTGTATTTAAGAAAGAGCTTCAAGGGGTGACTTACGACGTCATTATTGAAACTCAAGGATTAATAAAGTCAGCGTTAGTTTGTGCTCTGGCTAATAAAAGTTCGGATGCTGTGGTTGCAGGACTTGCAAATGCTACTGAATTTTCTGGATATGAGCCTATGGCTCAATATTTTTATAATGAGATTGTTCAAGTTCCGCTCCAATGTCATGCAGTTCATCGTTCGCGTTGCATAACATGCTCAGCTCTCGATTGGCCGCTGATTGATAAGACTGAAAAGCCTAATTTCTACCCCGATACCTTTGTGGAGACAATTGGTTTCAAACGGGTAATAGATTTGCAGATACCTTACATTTTGTTTTTCCATTCAACTGCAAGAGATGCTAAGCGCTGGGCCAATACGCATTGGGTTGAACTTGGTAAAAAGCTCTCAGAGCAAGGTTATCAAGTAGTTCTTCCTTGGGGAAGCGCCGTCGAGAGGGCAATTAGCAGGGAGTTAGCTGAGCAAATTCCGGGGTCGATGGTACCAAACGCTTTTTCTATTGAGGAGGCATTTTCTGTGATTGCAAACTCAGCATTGGTGGTTGGCGTTGATACGGGCCTTACACATTTGGCTGCTGTGCTCAATAAACCAACTATCGAGATTTATTGTGATTCACCAAGATGGAAGACAGAAGGCTATTGGTCGAAAAAGATTCGCAATTTTGGTGATATTGAAGCCCCACCTGGAGTTGGTGAAGTGATAGATGCTGCTTTGGATCTCCTTAGCGTAACAAAGAATTAATTGCAATTAAGTCTTCATCAGTTAGAGCAGCAACATGTGCTTTAAGTTTGATTGCATTTAGGATAGTGTTATAACGAGCCTGTTGCAGTTGGGATCTAGTGGTAATTAAAGTATCCAGTGCAATTAAGACATCGATATTAATTAAAGTTCCAACTTGGAATCCCAGCTTACTAGATTCGAGCGCAGAGTTGGAAGATCGTTCGGCCGCCTCATAAGCTTTAACGCTGGCAAGACCACCATAGAAACCTGTGAAAGCTGCACGCGTATTTTGCGCCGCAGTACGGCGAGCGTTATCGTAGTTAGCTTTTGCTGAATCCACTAATGCGGCATTTTGACGAATAACAGAGCTATTAAAGCCGCCAGACACCAAAGGTATTGTCATTTGCAGGGCAACTGTATTGTTGTAAACATTGGTATTAGCGGGTGTATAGCTATTTGGTGTGCCATTTGAGGTGTTATAACCACTGGTACCAACAAAATTAAGCGAAGGATAGTTCAATGCCTGAGAGGCGCGATAGGTACTTTCAGCAAGACTAACTGTTAGCTGACCCGCAAGGACATTAAAGTTTGCTGCTTCCGCTTGATTAATCCAGTCATCTAAGGTTTGTCCTGGTGGCAACTGTGGATTCACGCTTTCGGCAATTGGAACCCCTTTGACATCTTTATTTTTAGAGCGTGGATCTTTCAGCACGCCATCGATTTTTGCTTCCTTAATTAATGGGCGAAGAGGGCCAACCGGCCTTCCTACGAGCTGCTCTAGAACCCCGCGCTTTACCACCAAATCTGCTTGAGCAGCAATTTCTTGGGAATTGGCTAAATCTAGTGCAGCTTGCGCAGTATTAACATCGACAATGGTTGCTAAGCCGGCATCAAATTTTGCCTGTGCAATTTCTAGTTGTTGCTTAATGAGACTTTTTTTATTGCGATATAGCTCAACATTATCCTGGCTAGTCAGAGCATCAAAATAAGCTTGAGAGACGCGAATAATTAAATCTTGTTGCGCTAAATAAAAGCGCATATCTGCAATCTTCGTATTTAAATCACCCTGCTTGAATGCCTCGAGGGCAACCATATTAAAAACGGGTTGCGTTAAGGTAACGGTGTAGCTCTTTTGGTCAAAGACGCGTGAATTACCAGGGCCAGCAGCCACCACGGTGCTTCCTTGGCCATGTTGGTAATAGCGTGTTCCACCAGGGGTTGCATTTGCTTGTGGAAGCAATAAAGAGAGGCCTTGCCAGAACAATTCTTTACTGGCCTGGTAATTAAAGCGCGCTGCATTTAAAATCGGATCGCTAAATGCCGCCTCTTGGTATAGCTGAATCAAATCAGTTAATTGCTCTTTTTGATTGTTGCTATTAGTGCTATTCACGCTTGATGGCGCAGAAGTGTTAGGTAGAGCAGTTTTGCTTGGCACTGGTGCAATTTGAGGCGGCTGCTCCAAGCCTATTAATGTTGAGGCGCTGATTGAGGTCGGCAAAGCGGGCCTTACCGCGCCATTAGGGCTTTGGGCAAATGTCAACGAGCTCCAAGAATTTAGGCCGAGCGCCTGGCTCAGGACCAAGCCAAAGATGGTCAGTCGAGAAAGGCGAAAGCGTGCTGGGTTCATCAAATTCATCTACTTTTAAGGTGCATGAAGTTTAAGGCTAAATCGCTTTAGAAGGGTATTTGCCCTCAATTTTGCCAAATAAGCTTTGGTAACTTCATATCCCTATAAAATTTGTCCCATGGATATTATATTGTTACTAAAAGTAGTGATTTTGGGTGTAGTTGAAGGATTTACAGAGTTTTTACCCATCTCTAGTACCGGACACCTTATCTTGGTCGGAGATTTGCTTGATTTCAATGACGAGCGGGGTAAAGCCTTTGAGGTCATTATTCAGTTTGGCGCTATTTTGGCTGTCTGCTGGGAATTTCGAGAAAAGCTCCTGAAGGTTGCATCCTCTTTTGTGACGAGCGCTAATTCAAGACGTTTTGTCTTGAACCTCATCATTGCCTCTATCCCTGCGATGGGTTTGGCATTTATCTTTGGCAAACATATCAAGGCAATTTTATTTTCACCGGTTCCAGTTGCAAGTGCTCTCATTGTTGGAGCATTGATTATTTTTTGGGTTGAGCGTCGCCAGGAAAAATTAAATACGACTCACAGTCACATTCATTCGGTAGATGATTTGTCTTATTTAGATGCATTGAAGGTTGGTATAGCTCAATGTGCTGCATTAATTCCTGGCACATCCCGCTCAGGCGCTACGATTATTGGAGGAATGTTATTTGGCTTGCCACGAGCTGTAGCTACTGAATTTTCTTTTTTCTTGGCTATCCCTGTTATTGGGGGCGCAACTGCCTATGAATTGCTAAAGCTTTGGAAAAATCCTGTCGCTATCTCTGGAGAATTTGGCCTTGCGATTGCCATTGGTTTTGTGGCTGCATTTATTTCTGCTTTTATTTGTGTGCGCTGGTTAATTCATTATGTCGCACATCACAATTTCCTTCCATTCGCTTGGTATCGGATTATTTTCGGATTATTGGTCTTGGGGACTTCCTATAGCGGCTTAATTGCCTGGTCACAGTAATTACTGAAAGAATTTAGAAAGCTCAATATGGATGTATCAATAGACGCAATCACGAATAATATTCAACTGGCTTTAGCCCCAGTATTTTTGTTGACTGCCGTAGCTACTCTGATTAATGCCATCTCTGGTCGTTTAGCGAGAACGGTTGATCGTATGCGCACAATTCAGAATGCGTTATATGAGGGTAAATTTAAGGATCAAGAGTCTTTAAAGCATATGGAAGTTGAGGCTAATGAGGCTAAGATTCGTGGACGCCTCTGTACCGCCGCTATCTTTTTTGACGTCTTAAGTGGTGTTTTTATCTCTCTTACCGTTCTTGAGTTATTTTTCTTTCAGGCAGGCGCTGCCCGTTCCCTGCAGACAAGCTATGTGATTTGGACCTTCGTGCTGGGTCTGATATCCTTCATGACATCATTATTGATTGTTCTAGCCGAAGTGGTTTATGCCTATAGATCCGCCGGCTGGAGAGCCCCTAGAAATTATTAAAACATCTTATTCAATATAAAAATATGAACAAAATTCTGATTACTGGTGGCGCGGGCTTCTTAGGCTCTCATCTCACCGAGAAATTACTCAAAGAGGGTAATGATGTATTGGTGGTGGATAACTATTTCACTGGCTCTAAAGAAAATTTGGCTCATCTGTTATCAAATCCTCATTTAGAGTTAATGCGTCATGATGTAACTTTTCCTCTTTATGTAGAAACCAATCAAATTTATAACCTTGCTTGTCCAGCGTCTCCAGTACATTATCAATATGATCCAGTGCAGACCACTAAGACAAGCGTGCATGGCGCCATTAATATGCTCGGCCTTGCTAAAAGAACTCGGGCACGTATTTTGCAGGCCTCCACTAGCGAGGTCTATGGCGATCCAGAGGTACATCCTCAGCCCGAGGAATACTGGGGGAAGGTCAATCCAATTGGCATTCGTTCTTGCTATGACGAAGGCAAGCGCTGTGCTGAAACCCTCTTCTTTGATTACAACCGTCAACACAATCTAGATATCAAAGTCGTACGTATCTTTAATACTTATGGTCCGCGGATGCATCCGAATGATGGTCGCGTTGTGAGTAACTTCATAGTACAAGCCTTGCAAGGCAAAGACATTACTATTTATGGAGATGGTCAACAAACTCGCAGTTTTTGTTACGTTGATGATCTCATCGATGCCATGGTCAAAATGATGAACTCCGAACAAGGTTTTACTGGTCCAGTGAATATTGGCAACCCTGGCGAATTCACTATGCTCCAATTGGCGAAAACCATCCTTAGACTCTCCGGCAGTAAATCAAAGATTGTTTATCAACCCTTGCCTCAAGATGATCCTAAACAACGTCAACCGAATATTGAATTAGCTAAAGCGAAGTTAGGATGGCAGCCAAAAGTAAATCTAGAAGATGGCCTGAAAGAGACAATTGCCTACTTTAAGAAGGTTGTTGCTTAAGTTGATCGAGCAAGCAGCAAAAAAACAAGAAAAACGATTTGAGCGTATTCGCTCATTTGTTTTAAGGGCGGGAAGAACTACTACAGGACAACAGCGTGCAATCGATGATCTAGGTCCACGATTTTTGATCCCATATCAAGAAAAGAAGCTTGATATGGGTAGTGCGTTTGAGGGATCTACAAAACCCAAGATTCTAGAAATTGGTTTTGGTATGGGCGAGACCACTGCCAAGATCGCTGCCTTAAGAAGTGAGGATGACTTTTTGGCAATTGAGGTACACCCTCCGGGAGTTGGCGCCTTATTGAAGCTGATTGGAGAAAATAATCTCACCAATCTGCGCCTGATTCGTCATGATGCTGTTGAGGTTCTGGAGAATATGATTGCACCAGAATCTTTAGATGGTATTCATATTTACTTTGCAGATCCCTGGCACAAGAAGCGTCATCATAAGCGTCGCCTGATTCAAGCTGAATTCGTTAGATTGCTGGTATCTGGTTTAAAGGTCGGTGGATATTTGCATTTGGCAACAGATTGGCATAACTATGCAGAGCAAATGCTCTTGGTACTCAATGCCGAACCAACTCTTCAAAATACTTCCAGCCAATTGATTAAAATTGAAACTTTTGGAGTAGAAGATCTCGCTAAACCAGAAGAGGCTGGGGAAAAATTAAATGAATTTAAACCCACTGCTGAGCAATTAAGTGCGCCGCATCTAGGTTATGTTGAGCGTCCAAGCTATCGCCCAGTAACGAAATTTGAAAACCGTGGCATCAAGCTGGGCCACGGCGTGTGGGACTTGGTTTATAAAAAGAAATAAAGCCCTAGGTGTTATAGACCAACGCAGACGTATTTCATTTCTAGGTATTCATCCATTCCGTAGACGCTGCCTTCGCGACCAAGGCCGGATTGTTTAACACCACCAAACGGGGCAACTTCATTAGAAATGATTCCGGTGTTGACCCCAACCATTCCATATTCTAGGGCTTCTGCAACTTTCCAGATGCGCCCAATGTCGCGACTATAAAAATAGGAAGCCAGGCCAAATTGACTATTGTTGGCTAATGCAATCACTTCTTCGTCTGTTTCAAAAGGAATAATCGGGGCAACAGGGCCAAAGGTTTCTTCATAGGTAATCAACATCTGATTATTGACATTGGATAGGATGGTGGGCTCATAGAAGTTCTTTGAAGCAATACTTCTCTTGCCTCCTGTAACAAGTTTGGCACCTTTACTAATAGCATCAGCTACATGCTTTTCGACTTTCTCTAAGGCCGCCGCTTCAATCAGTGGTCCTTGAGTAATGCCTGGCTCCATACCGTTACCCACTTTGATCGCTGTAATCGCTTTGGCAAATTTTTCAACGAATTGATCTTGAACTTTTTTATGGACATAAAAGCGATTGGCACAAACACAGGTCTGCCCAGAGTTGCGGAACTTGGAGGAGATGGCGCCAATGACTGCAGCATCAATATCAGCATCTTCAAACACAATGAAGGGAGCATGACCACCTAGTTCTAAGGCTATTTTTTTAACCGTTGGAGCGGATTGCTCCATCAGAATACGTCCAACTTCTGTAGAACCTGTAAAGGAGAGGTGACGCACTGTTGGTGAGGCGCACAGTGTTTTGCCAATCACAACAGATTGGTTGGCATCAGCGGTAATGATGTTGATGACCCCATCTGGAATCCCAGCGCGCACTGCTAGTTCTGCCAAAGCTAAAGCTGATAAGGGCGTAAGTTCTGCTGGTTTGATCACAATCGTACATCCCGCCGCTAAAGCGGGCGCAATCTTGCGTGTAATCATCGCAATCGGAAAATTCCAAGGAGTGATAGCTACACATACGCCGATAGGCTGCTTAAGTACCATCATACGTTTATCGCCCCAAGTGGTTGTAGGAATAGAGCCGGCAACACGTTTTGCTTCTTCAGCAAACCACTCAACAAAAGAAGCCCCATAGACTACTTCGCCAGAAGCCTCTGCTAAAGGTTTGCCTTGCTCCAATGTCATGAGGGTGGCGAGATCTTTTGTGTTCTCAATAATGAGATCGAACCACTTGCGCATGATTTGGGCGCGCTCTTTGCCAATCTTATTGCGCCAAGCAGGAAGTGCTTGCTCGGCTGCCTTGATAGCCAATTCTGCATCCTTGCTACCCAGGTTGCTTACCGATGCGATTAATTCATCGGTAGCTGGATTGTTGACTGCAAATGTTTCTTTAGAGTCAATCCATTTGCCATTAATAAAGGCCTGCTCTTTAAATAGGCTAGGATCTTTTAAAAGGCTGCGAATATCAATTTTTTGCATGATGAACTTTTCCGATCAAAAGGGGTACGCACTGTTTAGAATGATTTTATCCCTAGAAGTAAAAAAGCCCCATAAGCCTTAGCTTGTGGGGCTGATATCGCCAACTAACTCAATGAACTGATTTATTTCCCTTGGGTTTCAGCTACCCGTAGTTTTTGAGCTAAGAGGTCTAGGACGCCATTGACATATTTGTGGCCATCAGTACCGCCAAATGTTTTAGCAAGTTCTACGGCCTCATTAATGGCGACTTTGTAAGGCACAGATAGGTCGACAGATAATTCGTAGGTGCCAATTAAAAGAGCGGCATGCTCTACTGGCGATAGCTCATTGATGGGTCTATCAAGCGCAGGCGTAATGATGGCCTCAAGTTCGTCAGTACGCTCTAATACGCCTTGAAAAATACCATTAAATAAATCAAGTTGACAACGCTTAAAAGCAGGATCTTCAGACAATTGCTTTGAGATTGCTGCACCATTAGGGGGGCTACCTGCACGACGCACAACTAAGCTTTGATACACGCCTTGGAGGGCATATTCACGAGCGCGACGACGTGGCGTCAGGGAGCGTTTTGGGGCTGCAGACTTGGTATCGCCATCTTTAGCAAAATTTGCTTGAGAAGGGTTAAGAGTCGATTTGTTCATATGAATCATTACTCTTCACCAGCATTCATTTCGATATCAATATCTGGAGTTAGCGCTAAAGCAAGGTTGGCCATTTCCACAACAGCTTTTGCGCAATCAGCACCCTTCACATTCACGCGTACTTTTGCTTGCTCATCGGTATCGCAGGTGAGCACTCCATTGGCAATTGGTAAGCCAGAGTCAATGGAGATGCGAGTAATTCCAGAAGCAGATTCATTAGAGACCAGTTCAAAGTGGTAGGTTTCACCACGAATCACCGCGCCTAATGCTACCAGCCCATCAAACTCATCTGTTTCAACAAGCTTTTGAAGTGCAAATGGAATTTCGAGGGCACCTGGTACGGTAACTAACTTAATGTCTGATTGAGAAACGCCCAAGGAAATTAATTCACTAATGCAAGCATTTGTGAGGGCAACACAATGATCTTCATTGAAGCGTGCTTGCACAATACCAATGCGTAAATCTTGGCCATTGAGATCTGCTTCTAAAACGCCTACAAAGTCATTATTTGAATCGGTCATGATCATATTCCAATAGGATAAATACAGATTACTTGGGCTGATACGGGGTATAGCCAGTAACCTCTAGCTTATAGCCCGAAAGACTGGGTACAGGATTTGGGTTTGCTAATAAGCGCATTTTACCGACACCAATATCTTTCAAAATCTGAGCACCGATTCCGTAACTTCTGAAATCTGTTTTACGAGACAAAGGTTTTTTCACTTCATCTGTTGATTGATTCAATTTTTGAAACTGCGCCAACCAATCTTCGTTGTTGGGTGCGGCAATACCAGCAGCATTCAAAAGAACAGCAACTCCGCTAGGGGCGGCGGCTATGTGCTGCAGGGCTTGCGCTAGCGGCCAAGAGTGATTGCTGACCTTAGCATCTAGAAAATCGAGAACAGTGACGGGTTCATGCACGCGAACAAGGGTTTCTAGCCCTTCGGATGGCTTACCGTGAACAAGTGCAATATGAATGCAAGAGCTTGGTGTGTCGCGATAAATAATGCCTTCAAACTTGCCCCATGGGGTAATAAATTCACGCATTCCTTCGCGCACCACAATGCTTTCATGTTGGCTGCGATACTGAATGAGATCAGCGATACTACCAATCTTCAGTTGATGTTCTTTGGCGAATTCCAGTAAGTCAGGCAGACGTGCCATGCTGCCATCATCTTTCATGATTTCGCAAATCACGGATGTTGCTGAGCAGCCGGCCATTGCGGCAAGATCGCAGCCAGCTTCAGTGTGGCCAGAGCGAATCAGAACGCCACCTGGTTGTGCCATTAAGGGGAAAATATGGCCAGGCTGAACCAAGTCACTTGGTTTAGCATTGGGCGCAACCGCAGTCTTAATGGTGAGGGCGCGATCTGCAGCAGAAATACCTGTAGTGACGCCACTTGCAGCTTCAATCGAGACTGTGAAATTGGTGCCCATTGAAGTACCGTTATCGCGCACCATCAGGGGTAAATTCAGTTGCTGGCAGCGTTCACGGGTCAAGGTCAGGCAAATGAGTCCACGACCATGTTTGGCCATGAAATTCACCACTTCAGCACTGACGTGGTCCGCTGCTAAGACTAAATCACCTTCATTCTCACGATCCTCTTCGTCAACGAGAATGACCATCCGGCCGGCACGTATCTCGGCGATGATTTCTTCTGTAGGGGCAAGGGTGTTTGGCATAGCCCTCTATTTTAAGCTGAGCAGGCGCATGTCGTTATCCTCCAGCAGTAATCTTCCGCTTTTCTGACAGCAAGAGCCTCTGAATGCTGTTTCGGCGCCTATCGAAGCCTTAGAAAATGGCGTATGCGCTCAGAATCACCTAATGGATTCATCCTGCTAGAAGTTTTGGTAGCAATGAGCCTCATTTTGGGGGTTTGGATGACTTCCATTGGCGCTTATCAGAGTTTGGCTCTTCGGCTCAATCAGCAAGAAAGCAAGCATTCACAACTGAGGCAGGCTGTAGACGCATATGAGCTCGCTGAGCAAGTGAGAGCCAATAGCAGTCAAAATAAATCTCCCAGTATCCCTAACACTTTTTCTAAGGGCTTGAAGAATGAATCTTCTCGAGTGTCTAGTCGCAATCGCTCTTTGCGTTCTGTTGCTAAATCCACTTTTGAAAACGAGCGCTGATCTGTTCGTCAAACAAATCGAGTATGAAAAAACGCACGCCTTGACTACTGAAGCAGAGCGCGCCCTAGAGTTAATTGGCCGCGCGCTTCGAATGGCTGGTTATCAAAATATTAAATCTATCCATCAAAAAATTGATCAGAAAAATTCAAACCTAGTAATTGAAATTCAGAAAAGAAGTGGTTACCAGAGATCAGATTCTTTAGTCATCAGGCATCAGTTATCTGATGGTGTTGATTTTGATTGCATTGGGAATGTTTTAACGAGTGATCGAACAAAAAATAACTTAGCTCTTCAAGGTTTTCTAGTAGATAGACAGGCTAGTTTGCCTAAGGGCGCAAAGACTAATGGCGGCTCGCTCCTTTGCCAGTCATTGGATCGTCAAGGACGTATTCAAAATACAACTTTGATGAATGGCATCAATTCCTTTAGGGTTGAGGAGTTAGGAAGCCATTCAAATCTAGGGCAGCGGGCTTTTAAGATCAAGCTTCAAATGACTGATGGCGCTTCAATTCAGAAGGATTTTGAGCGCATCTTCACCACCAGAAATCTTCCATGATTTTGGCTTGGGTTATTTCATTATTGCTTTTGTGTTCGTCTTTGATTGTGTATCTAGAGCGATTGACAGTCTTACGCATGATTCAGGTGCAGACTATCGAGCATGCGCATGAAAGATTTATAACAGCAGAAAAATCAGTTTTAGAGTGTGAAAACAATATCACTAACTTATCTGCATTAACTGAAAATAATTGCTTTATTCAACCTGCAGGAAAAAACCAATGGTTAATTTCTAGTAAAGAGAAGCCAACTATTCAAGTGCACGTCTTGGCGAATGAAAAATCAGGTGTGGTGACACGACTAAATTGGCGTCAAGCATTTGAATAAAGATCATCACCTTGAATCAGGAGCAAGCTTGCTGGAGTTAATGGCGGTAGTTTTAATCCTTGCCATCTCCGCAACAATCACGATGCCACTGTTACAGGAGCAAATTGCTATTCGTGAAATTGAATCAGTGGCCAGAAGATTTATTGCGCATGCCCAATTTGCTCGTCAGCAAGCCTTACATCTCGGTGAGCCTGTAAAAATAGAGCCTCTCTCGAATAGGTCTTGGGAGGACGGGTGGAGTATTAATAGTGGCTGCCTTGGCAGGAGTCCCAAATCCACTTGCGTCGATAAAACATGGATCTCGCATGGCAAGACCGATCCGATTTTTTTTAAGGGTGGGGCTAGGCACTTTATTGATCCACATACAAGCAAGATAGGGATTCTTTTTAATGCTGCCGGAGCGGCCAAGACGGCTCAAGGTGGATTTGTTGCTAATCGTCTGATTTTGGGCCATCAGAGGGTTTCTGGCTTGGAGCGCCAGCTGATACTGGGTAGTGGTGGTCGATGGCGTATCTGTGACCCAGCCAGGGATACAAAGCGTTGCCATTGAATGGTTTAATAGACCCATGTATACCGCTGTTGATTACCAATGGATGGGCGAGGCTTTAGCCGAGGCTCAAAAAGCACTTTATTTGGCTAACCCCAATCCGCGGGTGGGTTGTGTCATTGTTAAGAATGGGCAAGTCATTGGTCGAGGTTTTACTCAACGCGTTGGCGGCTCTCATGCGGAGGTTCAAGCTCTAGCTGATGCTAAGGCAAACGCAAAAGATCCTGCAGGCTCAACGATCTATGTCACTTTAGAGCCATGCAGTCACACTGGACGCACGCCGCCATGTGTTGATGCGCTGATTGCTGCAAAGCCAGCTAAAGTGATTGCTGCAATGGGTGATCCAAATCCATTAGTCGCAGGAAATGGTTTGAAAAGGCTGACAGCGGCTGGCATTGAAGTGCAATGTGGATTGATGGAATCGGAAGCCAAAGTCTTAAATCGTGGATTCATATCCAGGATGAGTCGTGGTCTGCCATGGGTGCGTTTAAAGATTGCCGCAAGTCTGGATGGAAAAACTGCCCTACCTGGTGGTGAGAGTCAATGGATTACTGGGCCGCTCGCAAGGGCTGATGGCCACCACTGGCGTGCGCAAGCTTGTGCCATTGTTACAGGCGTTGGCACAGTTAAAGAAGATGATCCCGCTCTGAATGTGCGTGATGTTGAAACCCAACGTCAGCCATGGCGAATTATTGTTGACTCTAAATTGGAAACACCCCCTCAAGCCAAGATTCTGAATAAGGCAGATCAGTCTGGTGTCATCATTGTTTGCGCAAATCTTGATACGCTAGAGGCACAAGAGAAGGTAAAAGTATTTGCGATAAAAGGTATTGAAGTCATCGCTATGGCTAATGCTCATGGAAAAGTAGATTTACCAAAGCTATTTGCTTTTCTTGCGCAAGAGCGTGAGATGAATGAAATCCATGTGGAGTCAGGTTTTAAGCTCAATGGCTCCATGCTCAGAGAAAACTGTGTAGATGAGATCTTGCTTTATTACGCTCCATTCTTGATGGGTGAAGGTATTGGTATGGCAAATATCCCTGCTTTATCCTCATTGAAATCACGGCAAGATTGGCACATCATTGATCAGAGTTTAATTGGCTCTGATCTCAGGCTCAGGTTAATCAAGTCTTAATCAAGATTTCAATCAGAAGAACTAAAATCACCCATATGTTTACAGGAATCATTACTGCCGTTGGTCAAATCAAAAGTGCTCAATCTAAGGGCGATGGTCTTCATCTAATCGTTGAAGTTCCATCGGGATATTTGGATGATGTAACTCTAGGCGATAGTATTGCTATTCAGGGTGCTTGCATGACAGCAACCCATTTAGAAGGTAATACTTTTGCTTTGGATATCTCTCGAGAGTCCTTAAATAAAACGGTTGGCTTAGATAAATTGGGTCCAGTTAATTTGGAAAAGGCACTCCGACTTAATGATCGTCTTGGCGGTCACCTGGTCAGTGGTCACGTTGATGATGTTGGTAGAGTCGCATACTTTGCGCAAGTCGCTCAAGATGCATGCGGGTCTTGGTTATTGCGAATTGAGGCGCCAAAAGAATTAGCCCCATTCTTAGCCTATAAGGGCTCTATCGTTGTTAATGGCGTATCACTTACTGTAAATAAAACGGAAGATAGTGCCAATGCTTGTGTTATTGATATCAACTTGATTCCACATACCTTACAAAGTACAACTCTTGGAAACTTAAAGCAAGGCGATGCAGTGAATTTGGAGATTGATCTGATTGCGCGTTATGTTGCGCGTATGCTTGAGAGTCAATCTCAATAGGCTTAAACAAGCCTATTTTGTTTTTATTTAGTTTTGCGATAGCGCGTTGGGTCGACAACATTAGCCTGCTTAAAGCCCTCTTGTCTTAGACGACAAGACTCACATTCACCACAGGCTTCACCCAAATCATTAGCTTGATAACAGGATACGGTTTGTGAGTAATCTACGCCAAGAGTGCTGCCAAGCTGAATAATTTCTGCTTTAGTGAGCTTGATGATGGGCGCATGAACTCGAAAGCGATTTTCATTATTGATTGCCTCTACACCAGCCTTAGTCGCTAGGTTGGCCATCATTTCGAAAGAGGCAACGTATTCAGGGCGGCAATCGGGGTAACCTGAGTAGTCGACTGAATTTGCACCATAGAAGACATCCAAGCCACCAAGTGATTCTGCCCAGCCTAAAGCGAGAGATAGCAAAATCGTATTGCGTGCTGGCACATAGGTAATAGGGATTTCTAAATCTTTGCCTGGAGTAGTTGGTATAGCAATGGATGAGTCGGTTAGGGCTGAGCCACCAAAACGGGTTAAATCTAGATTTACTACTTCATGACGAGCGACCCCAATTTGCTTGGCAATATGTTTTGCTGCAGCTAATTCAGAAGAGTGACGCTGACCATATCCTACTGATAGAGCATAGGGTGAGTATCCTAAGTCCTTGGCTAATGCGAGCACTGTAGTGGAGTCTAGGCCACCAGAAAATAAGATCACTGCAGGGGCGCCAGACTTGCGTGGCGCGAGACTCTCAAATGCTGAAGACAACTTAGACATGAAGCTTGGGCATTCGATTATTTGGTAGCGGCGAGCAGTTGCTGCGCATCCTTGGCTGCATCGGTATCAGGATACTTTGTAATAATCTCGCTAAAGGTTTTCTTGGCCGCTGCTTTGTTGCCACTCTCTAATTGAGAGTTGCCCAATGTCACCATTGCAGCGGGAACACGCAGATGGTTGGGATATCGTTTAATCAGACTTTGAAGTTGGCTAATAGCACCCGCGTAGTTTTTATTTGCGTATTTACTATTGCCACTCCAGTACATCACAAGAGGAAGGAAAGGGCTTTGCGGATATTTAGCGCTAAATGCAGAAAATCCTTCATCTGATTTTTTAAGATTGCCTGCCTGGAATGCTTTAAGAGCATCGTCATACGCTTTTTTCTCACCAGGTTGCACTGTGCCACTCACACCTTCAATTGTGACTGTACGTGGCTCAAAATTACCTAAGCGGGCATCTAAATCTTGGTAGTAAGTTTTTTGGCTAGATGAGATGTCATCACCTTGCTTTTCAAGCACTTCCACTTTGCCGCGTAGTTCTGCATTCTCAGCCTTGAGCTTATCAATTTGACTTTGAAGTTCAAGTTGCGTCGTAGCTAGAGATTTACGTAGGTCCAGAATTGCTTTACGAGCCTCATCATCTGAGAATAGGGCCCAAACGTTATTAGAAGCACCTAAGCAAACTAGCGCGGCACTTAAACAAAACGCTCGTGAGAGCGTTTGTTTAAAAGTATGTGAAGAGTGAATCATTTAGTTCGTAATATAAATAATGTCAGCACGACGGTTTTCTGCCCAAGCTGCTTCTGTATCGCCTTCAGCTTTTGGCTTCTCTTTACCAAAACTAACGGCCTCCATTTGATTATCAGATACGCCCATTAAATTGAGTGATTTACGAACAGCATCGGAACGACGTTGACCTAATGCTAGGTTGTACTCAGCTGTACCACGATCATCTGTATTGCCTTGAATAATTATCTTTTGATTTGGATTGACCTTTAAGTATCCAGCGTGTGCAGACAACATCTTCTGATATTTGGTCTGAACGGTGAACTCGTCAAAGCCAAAGTAAACGCTTTTATCAAAAAGCGGACTCTTAGGATCATTCCAGGGTTGGGAGCCAAAGTTACCACTGCCGCTACCGTTGGCACTATCAACATCATCTAATTTCACGCTCGAGCAAGCTACCATCAAAAATGCAGTTGCACCAATCAGGGCAAATGTGGCTGTACGGCGTGCGATAGAAACTTTCATGATTTTCCTTTTCCTGCAAACTTGGTAATGAATTTGATACGTAATTCAGTTGGCATATAGCCTATTGTTAATATTATGCTCCCAAGACCATCAAAAGTGCCTATTTCACCCTGAAAAGGGCGTTTTAGTCCATGAAAGGACCCCAGGAAGGCTGGCGTACATCAGACCCCGGGATGCTTAAAACTTGCTTAGAATTGCCGTCTACTGAAACGGCTGCAAGGACACGTTTGCCATTGACCTTGGTTGAGTAAAGGACATAGCGACCGTTGGCTGCAAATGATGGAGATTCATCGCTCGTACCATCAGTTAATGCTTGGGCATCCCCTGTCGCCAGGTTCAGAATATAGAGTCGATAGGCTCCACCAATATTGGCGATGTAAGCTAAATATTTTCCGTCAGGAGATATTCTGGGTGAAGTCACAAAGCCTTGCTTAAAGGTAACGCGTTTGGCGCCTTCTACTTGTTCACCATCTGCGCTCATGCGATAGATCTGGGGATTGCCACCTCGGTCGCTAGTGAAATAAATATAACGACCATCCATTGAGTACTGCGGCTCAGTATCAATCGTGCTGCCACGAGTTAAGCGATGCAGTCCAGTACCGTCGGCATTGATGCCATAGATTTGGGTATTACCATCCTTAGAAAGTGAGATAGCCAATCTTCTGCCGTCAGGCGACCAAGCTGGGGCGCTGTTATTTCCTTTTTGATTTGAAAGTGAAATACGTCGACCAGTAGCAAGTTCATGAACATAAATCACTGGCTTGCGATCTTCAAAAGAAACATAGGCGACTTTCTTGCCATCGGGTGACCATGATGGAGAAATAATCGGTTCGCTACTATTCATGGCATTGCGAATATTTTGGCCATCTGCATCAGAGATGACTAAGCGATAGCGCTTACCATCTTTGATGACATAAGACAGGCGAGTAGAAAAGATGCCACGTTCGCCCAAGAGTTTGAAAATAATGTCATCTGCAATTTTATGTGCTACTGCGCGTAAATTATCTGCGCTAGAGTTCAGATTCAAGCCACCAAGACTTTGTGACTTGCGAATATCAAATAGCCTATAGCGAATCTCAAATTGTTCGTTACCAGTCTGTGTGACTGAACCCACTACGAGGGCATCAGCACCACGCGCTGCCCAAGACTTATAGTTCAGTGCATCTTCAACACTTTCTACAGCATTGCCGTTCTCGGTATTTTTAAAGTAACCACTACGTGCCAAGTCTTGGCGAATAATTTCAGTAACGCTAGTAGGTAATTTGTTTTCATCTTTAAAGCGCATCACGGCAATAGGGTAAAGCGATTGTCCAACGCCAGTGATTTCAATATTCATTTGTGCGAATGCTGGACTCGTCAAAGTCATCAGTAAGGCAGTTACTGCAATACACAAAGATTGCAATTTCAAAATCATTTTTTTCATCAACTGCAACATGCTTTAGTCCTTGGGCTTAAAGGTCAACTTGACTTCGCGTTGTGGAATTTTGCCATTGTCATCTTTTGGCAGACTTTCTGCGCGAGAAAGTGCCAAGAGCACGGCGCGATCCCAGCTAGGATTGCCGCTGGAAGTTAAAACACTCGTACTGAGAATGGCCCCATCTGGGGCAAGGTTCACCTGAATGACGGCTGCAGGATTCCCGCTGACTGATTCGGGATTAAAGACGATGAGCGGCTTTACTTTCTTAATGACCTTATCTGTCCAGCCTGGGGGAGCGCTGCCACCACCGCCAACACCGCTTCCGACTTTACCTCCACTACCCCCTTCAGCGCCAGCGGCAGCTCGTAGCCTTGCTAATTGATCAGCGCGAACTTTTTCTGCAGCAGCATTTGCTTTAGTCTCAGCAGGGGATAGTGCTTTAGGGACCTCTGTCTTTTTTGGGGGCTCTTCTTTCTTCGGGGGAGGAGGCTTCACTACTTTTGGTATTTCTTTAGCCACCTCTTTTTTAGGAGGCTCTTTTTCTACTTCCTTTTTCTTGACTGCAATATCAGTAGCCTCCTCTTTTATGACTGTTTTGAGCTCAGGTTCAGGCTTAGTTACTACTTGAGGTGCGGAGTCCCATAACTCGACTTCAACCCCAGAAGGGGTAGAGTTGTTCCAACTAATGCCGATGACTAAAAAAGCAAGCAAGCCTAGATGTGCAATGAAAGAAAACGTAAATGCACGCTTAGTGCTTTCCTCTTTAGAAAATCGTCCCCGCTTAAATGAAGAATGAGGTGATTGAAAAGTAGATGCGCTATTCATAAGCAAATAGAGGTTAGATCTGCGTTTTACTGACTCTTGACTGCTAGACCAACACGCTTGACACCATTTTCTTTGAGCTTAGACATAACATTCATCACGGTCTCATATTTGATGGACTTATCTGCAGCCAGAACTACTGGTTGCTCAGCAGATTTCTCAGCTTGCGTTCTTGCAAATGCACCAAGCTCAAATGGGTTCAGTGTCTGAACAGGCTCACCATCTTTGCGAACGATGACATTTTCGCTGGCATCAATCGTCAGAAAGACAGGTGGTAATGATTGCACTTTAGCGCCACCCACGGTTGGTAGGTTGACTACACCTGGATTTACCATGGGTGCGGTGACCATAAAGATCACCAGCAAGACCAACATCACATCAATGTAAGGAACGACATTAATATCGGACATTGCCCGACGTTTTGATTTACGCAAAGAAGATCCGGCCATAGTTAATTAGCGACCTGCAGTTTGTCGTTGCAAGATATTCGTGAACTCTTCGATGAAAGTTTCAAAGCGAATTGCAAGGCGATCTACATCAGTCACTGCGCGGTTATATGCAACTACCGCAGGAATCGCTGCGAATAAACCAATAGCAGTTGCGACGAGTGCTTCAGCAATGCCAGGAGCTACTGCAGCTAAGGTCGCGTTCTGTACATTCGCTAAACCACGGAATGCATGCATGATTCCCCAGACCGTTCCAAAAAGACCGATATAGGGTGATACAGATCCTACGGACGCCAAGAATGGTAAGTTGGCCTCTAAGGTATCCATTTCGCGTTGGTAAGTAGCCTTCATCGCGCGACGGGAGGCATCGATTTCACGAACTTTCATGAACTCTTGCATCCCAGCTTCGAAGATATGTTCCAGGACTGCGTCACTGCGTGTATTGCGCTGTGATGCCTCTAAAAGGGTTTTGAGATCACCGCCAGACCAAAAATCACGTTCAAAGCGTTCGGTATCTCGTCTTACCCCACGCAAAACAGCCGTTTTCTTGAAAATAATGGTCCAAGAGGCAATAGACATCCCCAGTAATAACAACATTACCAACTGTACTAATAGGCTGGCATTGAGGACGAGGGAAAGGAATGAGAGGTCTTGTGTGGTGGTCATGATGGATTTTGTATGATGTAGGTTGATTTTACTAAGTTAATTCACTCAACAATCCAACTTCTTCAGGATTATTACCATGTTTGACCGCCAGAACACTTTAGCCAAAACCGACCCCCAGTTGTGGGAAGCCATCCAGAACGAAAATAAGCGTCAAGAAGACCATATCGAGCTCATTGCCTCTGAGAACTACGCCTCACCCGCAGTGATGGCAGCCCAAGGCTCCCAATTGACGAATAAATATGCTGAGGGATATCCAGGCAAGCGTTATTACGGTGGTTGTGAATTTGTCGACGTTGCTGAGCAGTTAGCAATTGATCGTGTCAAAGTTCTGTATGGTGCTGAAGCTGCTAACGTTCAACCCCATTGCGGTGCATCTGCTAATCAAGCGGTTTTTTTGGCTTTCTTAAAGCCGGGCGATACCTTTATGGGGATGAGTTTGGCCGAGGGTGGTCACTTAACTCATGGTATGGCATTGAATATGAGCGGCAAGTGGTTCAACCCTATTTCTTATGGTCTCGATAAAAACGAAGTAATTGACTATGAGCAAATGGAGCGTTTGGCACGCGAGCACAAACCTAAATTGATTATTGCTGGCGCATCTGCCTACTCACTTGTAATCGATTGGGAACGCATTGGTAAATTAGCAAAAGAGGTCGGCGCAATTTTTATGGTGGACATGGCGCATTACTCTGGTCTGATTGCTGCTGGTGTTTATCCAAACCCAGTACCCCATGCTGACATCGTGACTTCCACTACGCACAAGAGTTTACGTGGCCCCCGTGGCGGCATCATCTTAATGAAGGCTGAGCACGAGAAAGCCATTAACTCTGCTGTATTCCCAGGCCTTCAAGGAGGTCCTTTGATGCACGTGATCGCTGCTAAGGCAACAGCATTCAAAGAGGCGCAAGAGCCAGGATTTAAGGAATATCAAAAGCAAGTGATAGCCAATGCAAGAGCATTAGCTGAAACATTAATCTCTCGTGGGCTTCGCATTGTTTCTGGAGGAACTGATTCTCATGTGATGTTGGTGGATTTACGTGCGAAGAAAATGACTGGTAAAGAAGCGGAGCGTGTTTTGGGTGAAGCCCATATTACTTGCAACAAAAATGGTATTCCGAATGATCCAGAAAAACCAATGGTAACTAGCGGTATTCGTTTGGGTTCGCCAGCGATGACAACGCGGGGCTTTAAAGAAGCAGAAGCAAGACAGGTAGGTAATTTCATTGCAGATGTTTTGGATAACCCAACCGACCCAGAAAATATCGCCAAGGTTCGCGCACAGGTTTCTGAGTTAACGAAGCGCTTTCCAGTTTACGGTTAAGCAAGCTAACACTAAAGAAAAGAGTTCACATTGCGCTGCCCCTTTTGCCATAACGACGATACTCAAGTTTTAGATACCCGGGTATCGGATGAGGGCGATACGATTCGCCGCCGCCGCCGTTGTGCCAAATGCGATAAGCGCTTTACAACTTACGAGCGGGTAGAGCTAGCCTTACCCGCCATTGTGAAAAAGAATGGTAGCCGAGTTGAGTACAGTCATGACAAGCTAGTAAGCTCAATTAAGCTGGCCTTACGTAAGCGCCCAGTATCTTCAGATTCAGTTGACGAATCGATTGCGCGTATTGAAGAAAAGCTACTCAGTCTGGGTGAAAAAGAAATCCCTAGCGAGCGCGTCGGTGAGCTTGTAATGCGTGAGCTGAAGCGTCTTGATAAAGTGGCCTATATACGCTTTGCTTCTGTCTATCGAAGCTTTGCAGATATTGAATCTTTTGAAAGTGCCCTTAAAGAATTAAAGTAAAGACCTATAAGTCTTCTAGACTTCTTGTATTGCAAATAAAAAGGACTGCACTACAGTCCTTTTTATTAAGCAGAATCACTTACTTCAATGCTGCAAAGATTGAAGCAGTAATATCGTCTACATTGCCAGTACCACTTACTTTTCTATAAGCCGGCGCTTTGACTTTGTCTGTTGAGCTAGCTTGCGCAGCCCATGAAGAGTAGTAATCAACCAATGGACGGGTTTGGTCGTCATAAACCTGCAAGCGTTTGCGAACCGTTTCTTCTTTATCGTCATCGCGCTGTATCAGTGCATCACCAGTCACATCATCCTTACCTATAACTTTTGGCGGGTTGAATTTGATGTGATACGTGCGACCAGAAGCAGGATGGACACGACGACCGCTCATACGATCAATGATGGCATTAAATGGAACATCGATTTCTAAAACATAATCGATCGGTACGCCAGCATCTTTCATAGCTTGCGCTTGAGGAATAGTTCTTGGGAAGCCATCAAATAAATAACCTTTACTGCAATCTGGCTGGGTCAAGCGATCTTTCACTAAGCCAATAATGATGTCGTCAGAAACTAAGCCACCGGCATCCATAATTTTTTTAGCGGCAACGCCGAGCTCTGTACCGGCTTTTACGGCAGCGCGCAGCATATCGCCAGTAGAGATTTGTGGAATTGCAAATTTTTCACAAATAAACTGAGCTTGGGTGCCTTTTCCGGCGCCAGGTGCACCGAGCAGAATTAAGCGCATTGTCTTTCCCCTTAGATGATCTGTAATTGTCCCGTATTTTGTCGGGATCTTTTGTTTCTAAAGCCTAGGATTATCCCCGAGAAGCAGCAATCTACTTGCGAACTCTCATACCTTAGCTAGGAGGACTCTTACTCGTTCTAGATCTTCAGGGGTATCCACGCCTGCTGGTGGGGCCTCAGTGGCAGTATGAACCGTAATTCGATAGCCATTCCAAAGGGCGCGAAGCTGCTCTAATGCCTCTGCTAGCTCTGGGGGCGCTGGTTCAAGGCGCGTATAGGCTTGTAAAAAATCAGCTCGGTAGGCGTAAATCCCCAAATGACGCAAATGTTTAGTTGTTCCCGCTAACTGCGAATCTCGAACAAAGGGAATGGCTGCTCTTGAAAAGTAGAGTGCTTCCCCAGTGTGATTGAGAACCACTTTAACGACATTTGGATTTTGAATTTCAGCAACATCATGAATTTGAACAGCAACAGTGGAGATCGCGCATTCCGTATGATCAGCCAATTTTTGCGCAACTTGATTAATGAGCTCTGGCGGTATGAGAGGTTCATCACCTTGAACATTGACTACCAATGCATCACTAGGAAGTTTGAGTAATTGCACTACCTCTGCAAGACGATCAGTCCCGGTTGGGTGGTCTGAGCTAGTCAATAAACATTCGATATGATGCTCATTGCATGCCGCCTGAATTTCAGTTGAATCAGTCGCTACTATTACGCTATGCGCCAAAGATTTTTTGGCCTGCTCCGCAACTCGTATCACCATAGGTTTTCCGCCAATATCGGCAAGTGGTTTACGCGGTAAGCGAGTAGAGCCCAATCTCGCTGGTATAACAACCAAAAAATCTGGGGCTTTTGACACAATAGTCATTCTGAATTGCTTAGATAGCTTCGTCAGCGTTTAAGCTGCGTGCTTCTTCAATCAACATTACTGGTACATCATCACGAATCGGATAGGCTAGGCGATCCGCTTTGCATATCAGCTCATGTTTATCGATATCCAAATGCAGTTGGCTTTTGCACAAAGGGCAAACCAAGATATTGAGTAGGCGTTTATCCATAATGATTTAAATGAAGGGTATGAGAAAGGAGTGTAGCGCTTAATGCACTTACTGGGCTTATAAAGTGTATCGACGAGGATCTGGTCTTTGTAAAATGGATTGCAACCAGTCCATCAGATTGTCGGGTAGATGGAGCAACATTGGTACAACCCAAATACGCTCATCCTCGATGCCTGCACATTTAACCGCATCCTTCTCTGTAATGAGAATGCATTCTGATTTGATGGCAGTGAAAAAGTCTGGACTGAAGGTGGTGTGATCTGGTAGTGGAATACATTTCCCGGTGACGCTATGCTTTGCTAGGTCATCAAAAAATCTTTGTGGGTTACCAAGGCCTGCAAGCGCCGAAATATTCTTTGGTGAGAATTGTTCAGCAATTTGCTCAAGCGACTGAGTGTTCGAGATATTAATGAGTTGATAAGGCATGCCCAAGCGACTGGCCAAATTGAAACATCGACGACCCAGAAAGTATTCATCAAGGAGGCCACTTTTTTGAGTCTTGGGGGGGCTGGTAAATAAAGTAGCATCACGCTCACGGGTAGCTGGTTCACGTAGTGGACCAGCGGGAAGTAGAAAGCGATTGCCTTCACCTCGATCATCACGTACTACGAGCTCTATATCGCGACCACCTTCACGTGCAGGCCAACGAATCAAGCCGCGATGCTGTAAACCATCATCACTAATAATGATATTTACATCAGGGGAGTGCTTTAGCATTGCTTTGATGCTTTGCTGGCGCTTGGGAAAGACCCAGATCGGAAATTGGTTGCCAGTACGCTTTGCAATCAAGGCTGGTTCATCACCAACTACAGCAGGATCAGAGTCACTCTTCACTTGCAGTGGTGTTGTCTGTACAGATGAGCCATAACCTCGACTAATGATTCCAGGCTTCCAGCCGAGTTGAGATAGTTGCTGCGCTAAGGCAATCACAATGGGTGTTTTGCCAGTGCCCCCAACGCGAATATTGCCAACAATGATGATGGGGACTGGAGCGGGTTCAGTCCTACCAATATCTAAGTCGTGAATTAACTTGCGAATTCGTAAGATCACGCTATATAGCCAGGAGAGCGGCCACAGCGCAAGACTGGTTGGACCACGCCTCTCCCAAAACTTGGGGGCATTGCGAAAAATAGATAACGCCATCGCTAATTTCTTCTACTTACTTCTTTGTCTGACTACTAAAAACAATATTGCTCAGATTGGCGTCACGCGCTGCTTCTAGGGCCGTCATGACGGATTGATGAGGCGCTTTAGCATCTGCATCGATATTAATTTGTAGATTATTGTTAGCTTGCTTATTGGATTCAGTGCTTAACTGCGTCAAGACATTGCTTAACTGAGATGGGTCTGTCAATTTGCCATTGATTGCAAAGCGGCCATCTCGACTGACTGCAATATGCACTTGTTTACTCTCTGCTTGAGTTTCATTGCCACTTGCAGTTGGCAAAGTAATCGCTAATTCTTGATAACGTGTGAAGGTGGTAGAGATCATGAGAAAGATCAATACAACCAATAAGACATCAATAAACGGGATTAGATTAATTTCTGGCTCAGCAGAAACCGATGTAGCTCCTAGGGAAAACTGTTTTCCTGATTTCGATTGGGTATCTAGCCAACTCATTATGTAGATTCAGTTGGATACAGTTTTTTAAATAATTGGCGTGTGAACTCTTCGCATTCACGCTGACGTTGATTGGCGATTGCGCGCAATGTTCGCCAGGCTGCCAGCGCAGGTATTGCAATCAACAAACCAAATGCAGTGTTATAGAGTGCCACAGAGATTCCATGTGCAAGTTGTTGGGGATTGCCAGCACCATTGATAGCGCCTTGACTACCAAAGATTTCAATCATGCCGACTACGGTGCCAAATAAGCCTAATAAAGGTGCTAGGGTGGCGATTGTTGCCAATGCTCCTAGATAGCGGTCAAACTTTAACCAAGTAGCCTGTGCAACCGCTTGCAGTTCTTCTAAGGCTGATTGAGTGTTATTGCCGGCAGATTTCTCACGCAAGACGCAGGCAAGCAATGGACTTGCTGGCGATAACTGGGCTAACTGAGTGATTTGCTCACTCGCCAGTGTTTTTTGGCTAGCCACCTGATTGGCAAGGGTAAAAGCAGTTTCTAAGCACCCTTTTGGGAAAATATGAGCCTGGCGCAGATACCAGCTGCGCTCAATGAGAATGGCTAGGCCAATAATAGAAATGATTAAAAGAGGCCAAATAGGCCAGCCAGCGGATAGTAAGATGGAGTACATATGACCAGTACTTTAGCTGAATTAATGTGCTCCTTTCAGAAAGCTTGCCTGTGGATAACTCTGTGCAAAACTTTTTTGTAAGGCCGCTCTAAGTCCTTGATTAATCGTCGGCTGGGGGTAATTCTCCTAAAAGTACTATGAGATGTCGGGATAAATTAAGCATATAAATCATATGCTTATCATTTAACTGTAGTATTTATGAGACGTTTAGGGTCAGTAATTACTTACTTATGCGCATTAAACAAGAGCCAGTGGGCTTCTGTGGATATTTATTACCGTCTAGGCCAGATAGCTTAGGGAGCGAAGAGAAAAAATGTCGGAAATATCAAGGGAAATTCTGTCTGTCGGCGATCTAAACCGCGCCATTGCACAATCTTTGGAAGATCGTTTCGATACTGTTTGGGTTAGCGGGGAGATTTCGAACTTTAAGGCCTATGACAGTGGGCACTGGTATTTCTCATTAAAGGATGAGGAAGGTCAAATTCGCTGTGTGATGTTCCGTGGCCGTAATGGCCAAGTTGGCTTTATGCCGCAAGCGGGAGATTTGGTCGAAGTCAGCGCCAGTTTAGGCATGTATGTTCCTAGAGGCGATATTCAACTGACGATCCAAACTTTACGGCGTGCTGGCATGGGCTGTTTGTATGAGGCATTTTTAAAGCTCAAAGCCAAACTCGCAAAAGAAGGTTTATTTGATGAGGATCGCAAACGAGAGATCCCAACACACCCAAGAGCCATTGGCATTATTACTTCGCCACAAGCAGCCGCATTAAAGGATGTTCTAAGCACCTTGGCAAGACGCGCGCCGCACATTCCGATTGTCATTTACCCAACCCTGGTGCAAGGCTCGGATGCGCCTGCAGGAATCATTGCTGCACTCAAGGCTGCAGAGAAAGAGCAGGCAGTAGATGTAATCTTATTAGTGCGTGGCGGAGGTAGCATTGAAGACCTCTGGGCGTTTAATGATGAACAGTTAGCATATGCAATCGCGGGCTCCTCCATTCCAGTAGTGAGTGGAGTTGGGCATGAAACGGATTTCACGATCGCAGACTTTGTAGCTGATTTACGTGCACCAACCCCGACCGGAGCTGCTGAGCTGGCGGCTCCACGCAGAGATCAAATGCTGCAAGAGCTTGATGCAATCATGCAAGCCTTGTTACAGCGCATCAATCAACGGGTAGAGCGTGAGGCACAAACACTGGATCAATTAGCATTAAGATTAAGTCACGCCTTACCAAATCCAGATAGGATGCGAGAGCAAATGACAGGTTGGCAACAGCGCCTGAATCAAGCCTGGGCTGTGCGCGTGGAAAACTGGAAACGTAATCAAATGCACTATCAATCCCAGTTAGAAATGCTGAATCCTCAAAGAACTTTAGAGCGTGGTTATGCCGTTATCCTGAATGTCAATGAAGGTCTTCACGTAGCCCGCAAGCCAGGAGATCTCCACACTGCAACTGAATATGAAATACGTTTAGCCGAGGGCGCAGCAGCAGTACAGTTTGAAAAAGTATCTTCTCTGAAAGATTAGGTGGAACTCATACAAGAACTAAAGGATATTGGGCTCAATATCGAGGCTCACACCAAACTCTTTGCGAACTTTATCTTGAATGCATTTTGCAAGCCCCAAAATATCTTCTGCTGTGCCATTACCATGATTCACTAGTACTAAGGCTTGCTTTTCATACACGCCCACATCGCCCATGCGCCGACCTTTAAAGCCGCATTGATCAATGAGCCAGCCAGCAGCTAATTTACGCTTACCCGCAGCATCAGGATAGGAAACTAAGCCTGGATGTTTTTGAAGCAAAGTCTCGTATTGTTCATTTGGAACAATTGGGTTTTGAAAGAAGCTACCGGCATTGCCAATCACCTTGGGATCAGGCAACTTATGTGTGCGAATCTTGCAAACCGCCAAAAAGACATCTTCTGAGCTTGGGGACGAGTTTTTTGAAAACTGTTTTGCTAAATCTGCGTAATGAATACGTGCATGCCATAGTTTGGGGATTTTAAAAACGACCTTTGTCACGATATAGTGATGGGGATTTTTCTTGAAGTAGCTATCGCGATATGCAAACTGGCAGGCATCTTTTGTAAGCGTGACAAAGGCATGACTTTTAGAATCAAAAGCTTCAACAGAATCAATGTACTCGCCTATCTCAACACCATAAGCGCCAATATTCTGAATGGGTGCAGCACCAACTGTGCCCGGTATAAGGGCTAGGTTTTCTAGACCCGGTAAATCATTCTCCAAGGTCCAGGCAACGAATTCATGCCAGTTCACTCCGCCGCCAACGGCTATTAAAGTTGAGCTTGCATCAGCAGTAATTATCTGCTGACCGGTGATATTCATGAGTAAGGTTGCGCCAGGTAGAACCTTGGGTAGGATGACGTTACTACCCCCGCCGAGCACTCGCCAAGTCAATTGCTTCTCGGCAATTTCTTGCATTATCCCTGAAATTTGATCTGTGGCGGTAATTTCGTAGGCCAGTTCTGCGCTGGCATCAAACCCAAAGGTATTGCGATCCTGAAGATCGAGGTTTGGGCTCGATTTTGGGTGTGAGGATGCATTCTGGCCAGAGTTCATGCCACAATCTTATTCGAATGTTTGCCAAGTGCGCAGATAATTAAAGATGTTACGTAATTGAATAAATAGGGAGTAAAAAATGCCTTCATTTGACGTGGTTTGCGAGCCGGACATGATTGAGCTGAAAAATGCGATTGAGCAATCTAATAAAGAGATTAGCAATCGCTTTGACTTTAAGGGTTCTGATAGTCGCGTAGAACAAAAAGATGAAACTCTCATCTTATTTGGTGATGATGACTTTAAATTGGGTCAAGTACGGGATGTGCTCTTTGGCAAGATGGCTAAGCGCAATGTAGATGTGCGTTATCTGAAAGATGATAAAAAAGAAACTATTGGTAGCGATAAGCGTAAGCAAACCATGAAGATTCAAAAAGGCATCACTTCGGAGCTTGCTAAAAAAGTAGTCCGCATTATTAAAGATAGCAAAATCAAAGTGCAAGCGAGTATTCAGGGTGATGCGGTTCGTATCACTGGTGCAAAGCGAGATGATCTGCAAGCAACGATGGCTCTACTTAAAAAAGACGTGACCGAAGCGCCATTGGGCTTTAATAATTTCCGTGACTAACGCTAGGCTGGCGAGCCTCTAAAGACCATTTGCTTGTTAAGTTAATGTATATTATGATAATATACTTTTAATGATAGATCTTCATCAAATAGCGGGGTTTCAGTGGGATGCAGGAAATGCCTATAAGAGCCAAGATAAGCATGGAGTTACTCAGGTTGAGGCTGAAGAAATATTTTTTAATCAGCCTTTATTAATTTCGGGTGATGAAAAGCATAGCGAGGAAGAGCGGCGATATCTTGCACTTGGAGTCACTAGCGCAAAAGTGCCGTTGTCTGTAGTGTTTACTTTGCGCAAAAAGGGAACCTTAATTAGAGTGGTTTCTGCAAGACCAATGAGAAAAAAAGAAAGGGCGTTTTATGAAAAAGCCTAATAAGATTATTCCTAAATTCAAGAACGAAAAAGAAGAGCGTGCTTTTTGGGAAAAAAATGATGCCTCAGATTATTTTGATCTGTCCAAGGCAACAAAAGTGACGATGCCAAATCTTAAGCCTTCAACGGCCTCAATTTCTTTGCGCCTATCTCAGAGCGTTCTAGAGAATATTAAATTACAGGCAAATAAGTTGGATGTGCCTTATCAGTCCCTGATGAAAGTTTGGCTAGCTGAAAAGTTGGAAGAGGCTACTAAGTAATCTGGAGGTGCCCCTTTGCTTTTTGCCAAAAAATCTCATCTACTATGACCCCTAAAGGTCAAATACACCCAGCAAGCGAAGAGGCGATAGAGCGCTTTTGTGATGCTTGCTGGTTAGAGGATGGTCTGGCAAAGAACAGTCTGTCTGCTTATCGAAGGGATTTGTTGCTATTAGCGCAATGGCTGTATCAGCAATCTGGCGCTGATTTATACTCGGTTCAAGAAAAAGATCTCACTGCCTATATAGCGCATCGTAGAGCAGACAAGGCAACTACCGCCAATCGACGACTTACGGTTTTCAAACGTTTTTATCGTCACGCCTTACGCATCAACTTAGTCAAGAGCGATCCATGTATTGGATTGCGCGCTGCAAAGCAAGCATTACGTTTTCCAAAGACGCTGAGCGAAGATCAGGTCACCGCTTTACTTAATGCACCTGATATAGAAACTCCGCTGGGTTTACGTGATCGTACGATGTTTGAACTCATGTATGCCTCTGGCTTACGTGTCTCAGAAATTGTTTCTCTTAAGACGGTTGCCATGGGTTTGAATGAGGGCGTCGTACGTGTCGTCAACGGCAAAGGCGGTAAAGAACGTTTAGTGCCTTTTGGTGGCGAAGCGGGGCAGTGGTTAAGAAGATATCTTGCAGAAGCTCGTACACCACTTCTTGAGGGCAAAACGACTGATGCGGTGTTTGTGGGACGCCATACTGGCACAGGCTTAACAAGACAAGCTTTTTGGGCTCTGATTAAGCGTTATGCAACTATTGCCAATATCCCCGTTGCACTATCGCCCCATACTCTTCGGCATGCTTTTGCAACGCACCTACTCAATCATGGTGCTGACTTGAGGGTGGTGCAATTATTACTGGGGCATGCAGACATTTCGACTACGCAGATTTATACCCACGTAGCTAGAGAGCGCCTTAAATCGATTCATCAGCAGCATCACCCACGTGGTTCATGATTAGAATGCTAAAAGTGTTTAAGATGGCGTTATGACTTTAACCTTAGACCTGTTGTTGATTCCGCTTGCCTATCTGATCGGCTCTATTTCATTTGCCGTGGTAGTCAGTAAGTTCATGAACCTACCTGATCCACACTCTTATGGTTCTGGCAATCCGGGGGCTACTAATGTGCTACGAACAGGCAATAAATTAGCAGCTGGGCTCACTTTTCTTGGAGATGCTCTTAAAGGTTATTTTGCGGTGATGCTGGCTCGACTTTTGTTGGGCGATCAATCGCTCACTTCTTCCTTGGGTTCATGGGTGCTGTGTGGTGTAGTGCTTGCCGTTTTCTTGGGGCATCTGTTTCCAATCTTTCATGGCTTTAAAGGTGGCAAAGGCGTTGCTACCGCATGCGGTATTTTGTTTGGCGTAAATGTGATCCTTGGTGTCGCTACTCTTGGTACTTGGATCATCGTGGCTGTATTCATGCGCTACTCTTCTTTAGCCGCTTTGGCTGCTGCCGTATTTGGCCCCATTTATTTTGTATTTTTGTTTGGCTTCCAGCCAATGGGTATATCACTCTTAGTGGTGTGTCTACTTTTAATCTGGCGTCATCGAAGTAATATCCAAAATTTACTCAACGGCACAGAAAGTCGTATTGGTTCAAAAAAGAATAAAACCTAAAGAGCCCAACAGTAGATAAGGAGAAAAAATGACTATTGCATATGCTTGTGTCTTATTCATGGGTTTATTTCCCTATGTTGCTGCGGGCATTGCCAAAAAAGGTTTTGATCAATATGACAACAGCATGCCAAGGCAATGGCTCGCTAAGCAAACTGGTTTTAGGGCAAGAGCCAACGCAGCTCAAGCCAACCTTTTTGAATCTCTCCCCCTCTTTTTTGCGGCGGTGATGATCGCATCTATAAACAATGCGCCGCAAGCAAGAATAGATTTGCTTGCGATTGGCTTTGTAATTGCTCGTATTGCATATTTAATTTGTTATATCGCCAATTGGCCCTCCACAAGATCAATCGTTTGGCTGTTGGGGTTAGTTTGTGCCGTCGCAATATTTTTCCAGATCTAAATAAGATAAAAAAACATGGCAACCAAAAAAACTACTCTGACTGCACCAGCCAAGAAGGCTATAAAAAAATCTAACAATGAGAAGGAAGATTCAGGTCTTCCTCTTTCCGTTGTAATCCGTCGCCGAATAGAGGTGCAGAAAGCGCGCTTTAATGCAAATGACAATATTGCAGCTTTTATTAAACCAGGTGAGCTAGAGCGTCTAGTTGATGAAGTTTCTGAAAAGATGCAGGCTGTATTAGAGAGCTTGGTCATAGATACACAAAATGATCACAACACCAGAAATACCAGCCAGCGCGTAGCTAAGATGTATGTGCAAGAAGTATTCAATGGCCGTTACGTTGAGCAGCCCACTTTAACGAAGTTTCCGAACGTGAGCCGCTTAAATGAGCTCATGATTATTGGTCCAATTACCGTACGAAGTGCATGCTCTCATCATTTATGCCCCATCATGGGCCGCATTTGGATTGGTGTTTTACCCAGTAAGGAGTCTGCATTAATTGGTTTATCCAAATACTCTCGCTTAACTGAGTGGGTCATGTGTAGACCGCAAATTCAGGAAGAAGCTGTAGTGGAGTTGGCTGATATGCTCGAGAAAAAAATTAAGCCAGTTGGTGTTGCAGTGGTCATGGATGCCGATCATTTTTGCATGCAGTGGCGCGGTGTAAAAGATCGTGACTCCAAGATGATCAATAGCGTGATGCGAGGGGCTTTCTTAAAAGACTCCAACCTGCGCCGTGAATTCCTGGCCCTCATTGACCGAAAATAATCAGAGGCCATCGGTGCTTCGAATTCTCTTTATGGTTTTATTGGTTGCAATAGTCTGTTCTTGCGGCGCCATCCCAGATAAAAACATTGACCCCGCTAAAAACAATGTGGCAAATTTTCGAAAAGATTTAAAGGAGTGTGGTGAGGATTACCCGGAGCAAGCCTCTGGTGTTCATATTCGTCAGTGGCAAGGATGCATGGAGTTAAAGGGCTGGAAATAGACAATTGCTCTTCATTGGTTTGCTGAGAACAATTCTCATCTATATTGATATATAAATCAGGCACTTACGGCTTGTTTGGCAAGCAGAAATAATTCCCACTATGATCACCTTAGTTTTAGAAAATGCATATCTTTTACCGCTTTTAATTTTGGAGAATCCATGAAAAATAGTCGTCGCCAATTTATGATTTTGTCTGCTGCTGGTGCCTGCACATTGGCATTGAACAGCAAGGTTCAAGCTCAAGCAATGGTTGCTGAATCTGATCCACAAGCCAAGGCTTTGAAGTATGTTGCAGTCTCTGACGTTGCTGGTAAGAATTGCGCTAATTGCGCTCTCTATCAAGGCAAACCAGATTCCGCTGCAGGTGGTTGCGCTTTGTTTGCTGGTAAGCAAGTGGCTGCTAAAGCCCATTGCAGTGCTTGGGCCAAGAAGGCTTAACCCTTAGAGTTTTTACTAAGCTAATCTGTATAAAAAAGCCACTCAGTAGAGTGGCTTTTTTATTGCAAACTTTTGGCATGATTTATTCTTGGACTTAAATAGATCGAGAAAATCTTTTGAAGTCCAACCATCCTGACCTAATTCATCCTAAATATCGTTCTGATATAGATGGATTGCGCGCGATTGCAGTTCTATCGGTTCTCATCTTTCATGCCTTTTCTGAGTGGCTCAGTGGTGGATTTATTGGGGTCGATGTCTTTTTCATCATCTCGGGCTATCTCATCTCGACCATTATTTTTGTAAATATCAATGAAAGACGATTTAGCTTTGTAGAGTTTTATACCCGCCGGGTTAATCGCATTTTCCCGGCCCTATTTGTTGTGCTGATTTTTAGTTATGCATTCGGCTGGCTCAATTTGTTAGCAGATGATTTTGCGCAATTAGGAAAACATATCGCAGGTGGCGCAGGTTTTGTATCCAATCTCGTTTTATGGAATGAGAGTGGTTACTTTGATAAGGCTGCTGAGCTAAAGCCCTTGCTTCATTTATGGTCCCTAGGGATTGAGGAACAGTTTTACTTTGTCTGGCCTCTGGTGATTTTTTTTATTGCTCGTTGGCCCAAAAAAGTATTGCCATTTATTTTGGTGCTTGCTGGCATTTCATTTGGCTTAAATGTTTTATATATCAACACTAATCCCGTTGCCACTTTTTACTCCCCGATCACTCGGTTTTGGGAGTTGCTCATTGGGTCATTACTTGCTTATCTGACAATCTATCGATTATCTGTATTGCAGGTAATTCAGGTAAAGCATCAACACTGGTTATCTGCGCTGGGTTTAGTGCTCATCTTACTTGGATCATTCATTCTCAATCAAAAGAGCGCTTTTCCGGGTTGGTGGGCCTTGATGCCAACAGTGGGCGCAGCCTTAGTGATTGGTGCAGGAACAAATGCTTGGTGTAATCAAAAAATCCTGAGTAGTAAGGTCTTGGTTTGGTTTGGCTTAATTAGCTTTCCTTTGTACTTGTGGCATTGGCCCTTGCTCGCTTTTGCAAGACTGCAGGAAGGTGAAACCCCCTCCTGGTTATTTCGTGCAGGGCTAGTACTTGTATCCATTGCTTTAGCTTGGCTAACCTATCGTTTTGTCGAGAGACCAATACGCTTTAATGCTAGCTACCGCACTCATAAAAATATCGCTCTGATATTTTTGATGATTCTTGTTGGCTATTTGGGTTACAACTGCTTTGATCGCAAGGGTATTGCATTTCGCCATAAGTTTTTCATGAAAGAAATCTCGGGCTATACCTTTGATAAGGTTGCTGAGCAGCGCCAACGCACTTGCTTTCTCATGGATATTGGCGATGATGTGAATAACTTCTCAACGCAGTGTATCCATCAAGATCGCCCTTATAAGCTAGTATTGTGGGGGGACTCGCATGGTGGCTCGATATACCCCGGCTTTAGTGAGCTCGAAAAAAATAATCCCCAAATCAGTGTCACTCAATTGACTGCTGCCGGTTGTGGCGGACTCATACCAACGGATGAGCAAGGGCCTTTTTGTAAGCGGGCCAATGAAGTTGCTTTAAAAGAAATACTCAAACTCAAGCCTAATTTAGTGGTGATTTATAAAGCATGGCATCCATCTTATTTTGCACAGATTGCCCCAACGGTTGAGATTTTGAAAAAAGACAATATTCAAGTGCTCATCATTGGGCCAACTCCTCGCTGGAAGGATGATTTACCCAAAGTGGTTTACCGTTATTGGAGGAAGTACAAAGCTTTGCCGCCACCTTACTATTCTGAGTCCTTGGAGCCCGGTATTGAGCAGATGGATCGCGATTTGCGTAAGGTGGCAGAGCAAAATCAAGCTTTGTATTACTCCGCCTATGATCGACTTTGTAATGCTGACGGATGTTTAAATCGCATTCCTGACACCGATAACGCACTCACTACATTAGATGAGGATCACATCACTCCAGCGGCAGGCAGATATATAGTTCAGGGCTTAAATCAAGATATCTTGATCAGGCTGGTGAAGTAATCTTGGTTTTTAAATGGCGCTCTAAGTGAAGATGAAATATTCCCCTCGCGCTTAGCTCAAACAAATCTCCTTTTACCATGGAGGCGATCAGCCCCCGGTCTCCTCAAATGAGAGATTAAGGGCGGGTATAGACGGATTTATTGGCCCTATGTTAGTGCTCACTATCAAAAAATACCTTGGTGAGCTCAATGGGGTGGATGAATGGTTGATGACTAGGGGCCAGTGCGTTACTAGTGTTTGGGTTGCCTCAAAGATGACCCAGTCTTGGTAGGTTATCGCTGGAAATATGCTATCTGCTATGGCCGGGATCAGTATTAAGCGCCTATTTACTCGGCCCCTTGACCATGCCGGCTGCTGCGATGTTGTCTATTTGGGGGATGTTTATCCTGCGCTACCTGCATACACCTAGCGCTGCACCAGCGTTGATTGTGGTCTTGAGCTAAACGATGGGGTTTCGCTATGCCTTTTTCTCGGTGTTTATTGACTCGGTATTACTGATTTTGGCAGGGGCGGTTTATAGCAATTTAACGGGAAAAAGCTACCCAAACCGCCCAAAATAGCCAAAATACGTAGTTTTTTGCTTATTTCACCTTGGATGCGGCTATCGATACGATGCAGTCTTTAATGCCGTAGTTATGAAATTTGCCAAAATTTTCCTTACGGATGGATTGGGCGCATTCAGTAACAGAGTTGCGAAGCTTGATTTTTGGGGTGTTTGAGGCTGTCATTTTTTCTCCTATTTTTTTATATGTACTTGCCCCTTAAAGATATACCTTAGAGGACTCCACAAAGATTTTAATTAGTCCTGAAAGTATGCGTCAGGCTATAAAATCAAGAACTCAGGTGGTCGTCAACTATATATACATTTGATTTAATACGAAAATTTGCCCTTGAACATACTATTAACTGGCGGAACTGGATATATAGGCAGCCATACTGCCGTAGTTTTGGCCAACGCGGGCCATTCCGTTGTTCTATTGGATAATTTTTGTAATAGTAATCGAAGCGTATCGGAACGCATTAATCAGATTACCAATCAAATGATTCCGTGCATCGAAGGCGATGTGCGTGATACAGGCTTACTAGTCAAAACACTTACAGAATTTAAAATTGAAGCCGTCATTCATTTTGCTGGTTTAAAGGCGGTTGGAGAATCTGGTCAAGAGCCACTCAAGTATTACGACAATAATGTGGCTGGCTCGATTAGTTTGCTCGAGGCAATGAAGCAGGTAAATGTCAAAACCATTGTGTTTAGTAGTAGTGCTACAGTGTATGGAGAGCCTCAATATTTACCTTACGACGAGGAGCACCCACTCAATCCGATTAACACCTATGGTCGCACCAAGCTTCAAGTTGAGGAGATTTTGCAAGATTTAGCAAAAAGTGATCCGCAGTGGAGGATTACTTTGTTGCGTTACTTTAATCCAGTCGGCGCTCATGAATCTGGATTGATTGGCGAAGACCCAAATGGCATTCCCAATAATTTGATGCCTTACATCATGCAGGTTGCCTCTGGAAAACTTCCTCACCTAAATATCTTTGGCAATGACTATGACACTAGAGATGGCACTGGTGAGCGAGATTACATTCATGTGATGGATCTGGCTGAGGGGCACCTAGCCGCGCTGAGTTTCCTCCAAAATCATCAAGGGTGTGAAACTTTTAATTTGGGAACTGGAAAGCCAGTCAGCGTGATAGAGTTATTAAGCGCTTATGAGCAGGCTTGTGGTCAGAAACTGCCAACGAAGCTAGCCCCAAGGAGAGAAGGAGATCTCCCTATTTATTATGCAAAGCCCAATAAGGCTAAAGAGTATTTAGGTTGGATGGTGACGAGAGGCGTTGCAGATGTTTCGACAAGCTCATATCGCTGGCAGCAGATGCGTGATGGTTTAGCGGCCTCATGAAGAGCTTGATTCAATCCGTGCACATGAAGCAAGGTGACGCTATGCCTCAGTGGATTTCAACTGCGATGGCATGTATCTTTGCATTGCAGTGGACATTCACTATGCTTCCTCATACGTTGGGAATTCGTAGCATTAGTTTTGCTGTTGGAGCGATTTTGGGTGTTTACATCATCATAAAGAATTATCGATTGCTGTTTCAAAAAAATGCAGTACCCATTTGGTTGATATTTTTACTATTCGCCTGGATGACGGCTCATCTTTTATTTATTGGAACAAATCATGAGCTTCAAACTGCAGAATATTTGAGCCTTTGGAAGCGTGCGGCTTTGGGCGCTATCTTTGCAATCGGTTTTGGGATTTCAGTCTCTAAGAGTAATCGGGCCCGTGATTGGTGGATTGTGATCATCGGTATTTGGACTCCGACGATAATTTATTTTATTAAATATGTAGCCACCTTTTTTCTGTCAGCTATTGCTTTAAAAGCGCCAATTTTCCTTAAACTTTTTTATGGCCCTGAAGAGTTTTATGTAGCCAAGATAGCCTATGTATTTTTTTGTTTACCACTTTTGGCTATTGCACTAGGTATGTTGTCAGTCAACCTCAAGAGGGCTGATGTTAATCAAGCAAGCTATATTGGTGAGCAATGGTTTTGGCTATTTGCCGTAATTGCTGTGTTAGGTCTATTCATTTGTGAAAATATCAAGAACGGCATTATTTACTCTGCGGTGCTGATAATTGTTTTCTTGATTTCAGTATTGAAAAATGGCCTGTATAGACTATCGAAGTCTAATTTGAAAATGATTGCGGTGATTTTGTTGGCTGGCATTATTTTTGTATTCCATAACATTTGTTCTAATTCTTCTTGGGGAACTCTGTGGGCAGATTATGAAATTGCTTCTCAGGTTTCCCCCGATGTTGTTTGGAAAACTCAAGATTCCTATTATCCAAAAAATAAATATGGGGTGACTGTTTCAGTCACCAATTTTGATCGTATTTTTTTTGCCGCCACTGGACTAAATTTGCTGGAAAATAATCTAATGGGGTATGGTTTGGTGCAGAGCTCGTTTGGGCATCTTGCTCGTGAGCAATGGCCTAACGCCCCCTTAATCCAGAGTCATAGTGGATGGTTGGATTTGGCTTTAGGTTTAGGTGTGCCAGGAGTTTTATTTCTCCTTATCAGCTCTCTATTGGCGATTAGCAATATTGCCCCCCAATCATTGCCTTGGTCTATATTTGGAGCGTGGGGTCTAGGAAGCATTTTGCTTTTATATTGCACCACTGAGGTAGCCCAAAAAAATTATGTTGATACCTTTGTTTGGTTGATTGTGCTGGTAGCATCACTGTCATTGCAGCCACCTAAAGACTTTTCTAAGCTTGCTCATTAACATTTAATTTATGTCAAAGATCGATATCAACCCAATTGTCTTGTGCGGAGGCTCTGGCACTCGTTTGTGGCCTTTATCTCGTGTGAGTTTTCCTAAGCAATTTTTGGTTTTATCGGGCGATGACTCTGGCAAGAGCTTATTTCAACAGGCTATTGAGCGAATTAATTTGATTGGCGATTCCGAATTGCAAATCGGCCAAACCTTAGTGGTGACTAATGAGGATCATCGTTTTTTGGTGCTAGATCAATTGCGCGAACTGCCCAATATTCATGCCACCTTGTTGCTTGAGCCATCCGGAAGAAACACTGCTCCTGCCCTAACCTTGGCTGCATTGCAAGCAATGACAGAAAAAAGTGACCCAATTTTGGTTATTACGCCAGCAGATCAAACAGTTAAAGATTCTGCTACGTTTACTAAAGCTCTCCAAGAATGTACTAAGGTTGTTGCATCTGATGGTGATAAGAAAACTATTGTTATTTTGGGTATTACTCCAACAGCACCAGAAACTGGTTATGGCTACATACAGCGCAATGACAATGTTGGTCCATTTGGAGAGTTCTCAGTCAACAAATTTGTTGAAAAACCAAATCTAGAAACCGCCCAGTCTTATTTAGATAATGGACATTATTTTTGGAATAGCGGAATGTTTGTCCTGCACGCTAGTACCTGGCTTTCAGCCTTAAAAGAATATCGTCCAGATATTTTTGATATGGCAAATAAATCCTGGGAGGCTAAAACGATTGATCAGACTGGCACCGTCTCTTTTGCCCGTCCTGATAAAGCGCTTTTTAATGCAATACCCAGTGAGTCTATTGACTATGCTGTAATTGAAAAGTGTCCTGGCTCTCAGTTTTCTGTAAAGATGGTTGAGCTTAATGCAGGCTGGAATGATCTTGGTGCATGGGATGCGGTATGGCAAGTTGGTATGCAAGATGAGCAAGGAAATGTAATCGTAGGCGATGCCATGTTGTCTAACTCCAGAAATTCCTTGGTCCATGCAAGTGGTAGGCTAGTAAGTGCCGTAGGGGTAGATAATCTGATTATTGTAGAGACTGCTGATGCTGTATTGGTTGCTGATAGGGCTAATAGTCAAGACGTTAAAAATATTGTGCTTCGTTTAGAGGCTCAAAATCGCGAAGAGAAAAATTTACACCGAAAAGTAGCAAGACCTTGGGGTTGGTACGATAGCGTGGATGAGGGTGAGCGATTTAAAGTGAAACGAATTCAGGTAAAACCAGGCGCAAGCTTGTCTTTGCAAATGCATCACCACAGGGCGGAGCATTGGATTGTTGTAAAAGGCATCGCCGAAATTACCAATGGCGATCAAGTTATTACCTTACATGAAAATCAGAGCACTTACATACCTCAAGGGCAGACTCACCGGCTTGCTAACCCTGGAACAGAGCCCCTTGAAATCATTGAAGTGCAGTCAGGCAGCTATCTAGGCGAGGATGATATTGTTCGCTTTGAAGATAGTTATGGCCGCAGTTAAAACGTTGCATTAATTTTTTTAAAGCAATTAAGCAGAAGAATATGAGCAAACAAAAAATCGCCTTAATCACTGGCATCACCGGGCAAGATGGTTCTTATCTCGCCGAATTTCTTTTAGAAAAAGGCTATATTGTTCATGGCATCAAGCGTCGTGCCTCTTCTTTTAATACTGAGCGTATCGACCACATCTATCAAGATCCACACATAAACCATCCTGATTTAATTTTGCACTATGGTGATTTAACGGATACCAGTAATTTAGTACGCATCATCCAGCAAACTCAGCCTGACGAAATTTATAACTTGGGCGCACAGTCTCATGTAGCCGTCTCTTTTGAGTCTCCCGAGTACACGGCAGATGTCGATGCGATGGGTCCACTGCGTATGTTGGAGGCTATTCGCATCTTGGGTTTAGAACAGAAAACCCGTTTTTATCAAGCCTCAACTTCAGAGCTTTATGGTTTAGCGCAAGAGATTCCGCAAAAAGAAACTACCCCTTTCTATCCAAGAAGTCCTTACGCCGTTGCTAAGATGTATGCCTACTGGATTACTGTGAACTATCGTGAAGCTTATGGCATTTATGCGTGTAACGGTATCCTCTTTAATCATGAGTCTAAGCGCCGTGGTGAAACCTTTGTGACGCGTAAAGTTACTCGTGGTTTGGCTAATATTGCTCAAGGCCTAGATAAGTGTCTTTATATGGGTAATATCGATGCCCTGCGCGACTGGGGTCATGCTAAAGACTATGTGCGCATGCAGTGGTTGATGCTCCAACAAGATAAGCCAGAGGACTTTGTGATTGCTACTGGTGTGCAGTTCACTGTTCGTGAATTTATTACCCGAAGTGCCAAGCAACTCGGTATCTCTCTTAAGTTTGAAGGAACTGCTGAAAATGAAAAAGCTATCGTAGCCTCAATTGAGGGCGACAAAGCGCCAGCCTTAAAAGTCGGTGATGTGGTTGTGCAGATCGACCACCGCTACTACCGTCCAACTGAAGTGGAAACCCTCTTGGGTGATCCCACGAAGGCCAAAGAAAAACTGGGCTGGGTTCCGGAAATTACCTTAGATCAAATGATTGTGGAGATGGTAGCGAACGACCTGGATCAAGCCAAGCAGAATGCATTACTCCATAAGCATGGTTATTCGATAGCAGTAGGTAAAGAAAACTAAAAAATAGAAACAAAAAGATAAAAAATATCCACATGAGTAAAGATCTAAATCAAAAGATTTATGTGGCAGGCCACAGGGGTATGGTGGGTTCTGCTATTATGCGCAATCTACAGGCTAAGGGCTTTAGTAATATCGTCACCCGCACGCATGCAGAGCTTGATCTGACTAATCAGTCTGCAGTCCAATCCTTCTTTGAGCTTGAAAGGCCTAATCAAGTCTATTTGGCTGCCGCTAAAGTGGGCGGTATCCATGCGAATAATACTTTTCCGGCAGAGTTTATTTATCAAAATCTGATGATGGAGTCTAATGTCATTCATCAGGCTTTTGTTAGTGGGGTAAAAAAACTCTTGTTCTTAGGTTCTAGCTGCATTTATCCAAAGTTGTCTCCACAGCCGATGAGCGAGTCTGCATTATTGACGGGAACGCTAGAACCAACGAATGAGCCTTATGCGATTGCCAAAATTGCAGGTATCAAATTATGCGAAAGCTACAACCGTCAATATGGCGACAGCCATGGGATTGACTATCGCTCAGTTATGCCGACTAATTTATATGGTCCAGGTGATAACTATCATCCGGAAAATAGTCATGTAATCCCTGCGCTCATTAGAAGATTTCATGAGGCAAAGGTAAGTAATACGCCGGAAGTAGTGATCTGGGGAACGGGTACCCCAAAACGAGAATTTCTCTGTGTTGATGATATGGCTGCTGCTTCTGTCTTTGTGATGGATCTAGACAAGACTATCTACGATCAGCATACCGAGCCAATGCAGAGTCATATCAATGTCGGATTTGGTAGTGATATCACGATTAATGAGTTAGCCCATGCAGTAGCTAAAGCAACCGGCTATCAAGGCAACATCAGCTTTGATCCAAGTAAGCCTGATGGTGCACCAAGGAAGTGGATGAATTCAAGTCGATTAAACAGTTTAGGTTGGATGCCCCAAGTTGACCTCCTGACTGGTTTATCAGGCGCTTATAACGCATACCTTTTATCGGTGCATACCTAGCATGGCATTTAATAAGCTTTCAAAAGACCCTATGCGATTTATTGGGAAACTCTTAAAGTACTTTGATAAAAATAAATCTGCCTATCGCACCCAATTTGAAGAAGAATATTTATTTTCGATTGCAAACACTCGCTTTGTTGGTAGTTACCCCCTTATGGCTCGGTGTAACATTAGTCCAAAAGATCCTCAATCAAGTTCAGTAGATCATGAGTATCTGGCAAAAATTCCTGAAAGGATAAAGGCTTACCCACGGGAATCTGATCCTATTTCAATTTATATATGCACAGATGCATTGCCTAAATTTGTCACTGAGGTTTTGAAGCATATTCAATTACCATTTGTATTGGTTACTGGGGATAGCGATATATCGATCAATCGTTCCTACTTGGGTGAAAATTTTGATCGGATTATCGAAAATCCATTTTTAGATACTTGGTTTGCTCAAAATAAAGCTATTGATAGCCCAAAACTTCAGTCCCTGCCGATCGGTATAGATTTTCATTCCAAGTGGGTCGACCCCCAAATATGGGGAGGGGGGTTGATCTTGCCAGCATTGCAAGAGCTGGAACTAAGAAAGATCTTTTCTGAATCACTCCCGTGGTCTGAACGCGAGCCCAAAGCGTATTGTGATTGGATATTCTCATTAGATCGCGGTGATCGTAGCTTATGTAAAGAGCATGTTGACTTATCTGCCTGTATTTTTCCACAGGCAAATTTGTCAAGAACGATGGCTTGGCAAGCGCAAAGCAATTACGCTTTTGTGATCAGCCCTAGTGGCGCAGGTACTGATTGTCACAGGACTTGGGAGGCCTTAGCGCTGGGATGTATACCAATCGTTAAAAGGCATCATTTGAGCGATCTATTTGTGGATTTACCAGTCATTGTGGTTGATGAATGGAAAATTGTTACTCAAGATTTTTTGATTGGGCAGCATGCAAACTTGAAAGACAGAGCATTTGATTACTCAGGACTCTTCTTGAGTTATTGGGCTGATAGGATTGGCTTGAAAAATTCTCCCGCACATCAGGCATCTAAAATGACGATGGATCAATATCGCCATTTAATAACGCAATAACCCAAAGTAATTCCTTGGGAAAACAATAGCTTAGGGCAAAAAAGCATGCATTTTAAGGATACTAATTTCAAGTTAGCCATCAAGAATCTGTTTCTTCCCAAAAAGAGGAATATGGTGGTGCTAGAGCCTCATTTAGGATTGGGAGATGGGCTGATTTGTTTGGCCTTGGTAAGAGAGCTTGTGAGGCGGGAGCCAAATACCAGGTTTTATTACGTATGCCTCCCATATTGTTACCATACCCTAGCCTGGATGTTTCAAGATTTGAAGCAGGTTTATTTATTTGTCGTTGATAGTGGAAGAGTGGCTCGCCAATTATCTGGCTTTTTGAATGCTAGATATATGCCAATTGGCCTTTTAAATGTCGATGTAAAACGTTTTGATGAAGCATTTTATGAGCAGCATCAAACTCCTTTTTTAAATCGTTGGGAGAATTGTTACGTACCGGCCGGCCCTCAATCCGATGCTTTATATGAGAGGCTCAACTCGCTAAATGAACCCTACATTTTGGCCTGCTCCGATGGTTCTGCTGGAACTAAATGTCAATTAAATATTGAAAATGGAAGGGCTAGAAAAGTTATTCAAGTGAACCCACAAACGAATAATCTTTATGATTGGACGAAATTAATTCTTCTGGCTGAGGAGATTCATACGATCGATACAGCCTTTGCGCACCTAGTCGAGAGCGTTTTGTATCCGTTAGATAAAAAGCCTGTACTTTTTTACCATTTAGCACGCAAAACTCCGGGAGAATTTACTCGAAAATTACCCTGGAATTATATTAATTATTGATACTTTCTATAGAGACCTGTAAATGAAAATCTTTCCGACAAAAGATAGCATAGCCATTGCGTACGTCTGGTCTATGGACTAGAAGACGGTAGTTCTCATTCAGCATGAGTTTTTGCATTGCATAAAAGCACTTATAGGTTTCTGTGTCGTCGAGTGCAATGATCTTAGCGCCAATTGTGTATTCTAGTTCTCGTTCACCTGTAAATTCTGAGCCATCAATTAAAACCATATCAAAAAACTGGATGTTCTCCATGGACTTGATTAGCTCAATACCATTAATGTCAGAACCTGATTTTTGTATGTAGGCAATATCATTGTGGTGCCATTTTAAAACTTTACTTAGTTTTGCATTGTTGAGTTTGGTGTAGACGGTGTTGTAAAAGTGAATAATCTCATGTCGATCTGGGAATTCTTTAGAAGAAATGGAGCTCAGGTTATATGCTTTGACAAATAAATCATTTTTATAAGTTTGATGAAGCGCATCAAACCTTACTTTGCTAAGCTCCATACAGTAAAAACGAACATCAGCTTTATCTGATCGTTGGCATATAGAACTAACGAATGCTTTCGTGCTACCGCCACCACTCGATGATCCGATCTCAAGAAATCTCTTTAGTTGAGGGTCTCTTGCTAAGTGATATAGATTATTGTAAAAATTATCCCCTTTAATTTCAGCCTCAATAACAGTATCGAGTGATTTTTTAGAGCGATTGATTCTATTTTTTAAGTTGGTAAAAATAGAATCGAACCAGTAAAAGAAATTCGATATGAATTGCTTTTTATCATTCCACCTAAGTATTTTATATGCGCAACTACTGGTTAGGTTTACATTTTTAAATTTTACGAAGAGGGCAATGAATTTTTTTGATGAGCCTTGAAAGTGTAAGCAAGATAGGGGCATTAGAGCTGTGGACTTGACTGGTTTAGCAAAGTACGTTTTATTTGCGTAGCTAATTTGTTTGATGTCTAATAGCTGATTTTTTATAAACTCATTCGGGAAATAGTTTCCGCCCATATTAATATTGTGATCGAATAGTTGGTAGCCATCCAAATGGGCGCGAGCAGTATTGAATATTTTCCCTTTATTTTCCTGTTGCCATAAGAAGAGAGCGGTCATATCACAAATACCCCCAGGGATTTTTGTAGTCATGTGGTACGCATATTTGGTTTGAAGTCTCTCTATCATGAGGCTTGCATACATGCCAGCTAAAAATGTTACGAAGCTTGATAAGGCCTCTAGCGTCCAGAATGAAACATGTGGTGAGCTGGCCCAATCCATGTCGCCTTGGACTGGCGTTGAAAGTGCCGCCCAATATTTGTTTTTTATTAGTACGTCTTGTCCGAATGTGGATAAGTTTGTAAGCAGCATCACATCGCTATCGATCATCCAAAATGACTTTATTTTTTGGGATTTGACTACCTGCAGCAGGTAAAAGAAGCGCTTAAAACATAGCAATTCAAATTCCTGAGAATTACTAGACATGTGAACATAAGCCTTTTCAAATGCTAAATACTCTTTCGAAATAATTTTTTTTGAATCATGGAATTCGCTACAGAAACTTCCTATTATGTGATCGGTTCCAATGAGTTCCGTATAGTTTCCATGCGCCCTTGAAAACTCAATGGCACGTTGCAGGTAGCTTTGAGAACCTTGATGGATTATAAAAATAGGCAGCATGAATTTAGTATCAATATTCGTATAAAGTTATTTACGTAAGTCAAAACTTAGTGAGTTTTTAAGCTTCTGGGGGATGGGGTAACCACCTGAAAAGTGGAGAATAAAACTCGAATCTAAAGTTTTTTCAATAAGGGCGATATAAGGGGGGAGAAATAAAAAATTCTTTCTTTTGGGAATGAATCGCTTTAGTAATTGGTTGATTTTTTCTTGCGTTCTGATGAGGAGGTAATTAAATCGGGCATTCTTTTCGCATGAGAAATAAATTAGCTGATTATTGAACTTCACATTCAAAGGGAAAAATAGATCAGCATTCTGAGTAAGGTATGACATCGGGATCTCTTCTAATGAAGTCATTTCTTTTCCCTGGTAAGCTCCGCCGAAGTAATAGGTCGAAAAAATTTCACTTACAACACTCGGCTTTGCGACCCATACACCGCTATTAATGATGCCGATAATTTTTGAGTTAAATTTAAACCCCTCATTGGTAAATCTGTTAGTTAGGGTCGTAATTCTGCTGAAATCTTTGTTAAACCATACTCGATTTGCTTGAAGATACTCAACTTTATCTAAGGGGTCGAGTACCGCGCCAAACCCTTTTGTCTCATCGACGCAGTTAAATATATTCGGTGCATTTTTAGAAATGATTACATCCAAATCTAGGAATGCTATCCATTTATACTGTGAGTAGGATTTAGGTAAGAGCATTTTTTGTGTAAGGATATGACCATGCATGTTGGGGTCGGGCGCTCTTCGACAAATCTCTAGATTGGCCCCACATTTTTTTGCATAGACTTCAAACTGAAGTTTAGAGCCCTCATAAAGAGCCTCATATCTCGGCCCAATAACCATTAGAACAATTGCGTTCATATTCGCCTAATCTTTTTCTTTGTGAGATAAAAGGATGGGGGTACCAGTGCCGGCAGCAAACAAGCACACCATAAAAATCAAATGTTCTATATATTCTTTTTCGCTTACCTCAAGGAAGATCCAGGCCATAGTGATTCCTCCTATTGCCCAAATTGAGCAATAGACCCACAAAATTTGGTGGGGGTTAAAATATTTCTTGCTTGATATTATTTGGTGGGCGTTGAGAAGTGCCAGGGCGATTGCGCTAAGAAATAAAGCTAAACCTGGGATGCCTACTCCTAAAGTAAAGTCAACCCAACCACTGTGTGTGTGGTCTGCGGTTGAGCCTGGATATAGTTCGGACAGGTAAAGACCATAGGGTAAATAAGTAAATCCAGCACCTAAGGGGTGAGCTTGAATAATTCGAACCCCTTGGATGGCATTGGCAACTCTGTAATAAGTGCTGGCATTGATAGGATGGCCATCGGGCGCCTTGGGAACCAGGGGTAAATCTGGATAAAATCTCCAATTGGGATGTAAATCAATTTGCGCTGCAATTTGAACGTCAGACCAAATATTGTATAGTTTTCCACCATCACGTTTACTGTAGTTATGTAGCGTAAAGAAAATTGCGAAGATTGATAAAAAAATAACTCCCAGCTTGATATACCTACCCTTGCTGAAGCTTGAGTACGAGATTCTTGTAATTAAAACTAAAGTACTGATGGAGGCAATTAGGAGTCCATTTAAACTACGTAAGGTGTAAAAGGCTGCAAAACAACCAAAAAAAACAGTAGGCATAAGAAAGATATATGACCTATCAGCAAACTTTTCTTTAAAAATAAATGGTTGATGTGTTAGATAGTCAATATATGCACATGATATAAAAAAAGGCCACAATAAAAAATACGTCCCGCCTGCCTTTGAGATAAACATTCCATTAAAATATCCATCGTTATATAGTCCCCCGTAGCTATAGCTATAAAATAAGTATTTAAATAAATAAATTAACAATAAGGAGGAAAAGCTCAAAAGCGCTATGTTCTGTAAAATCCTAGATTGGGTTATATATAGGCCGAATGCTGATCCAAGAATAATGGCTAAAAAGACCCTGAGCCATGTGCTCTTCAACTCTTTAATTGCAACTTCGGGGGCAATGGGAAAGGCGAAGTAGTGGACCCACATCCAGGCGATAAGCGCTAGAAGTAAGTACATCGAAAAAAACCGCGATTGCAGCAATTTCTTCCCAAGTGATATTAGTAAAGCTAGACCAAGAATTGATCCTACACTCAAAAAAATATTGCGCATAGCAATAGTGTGGGGAAATGCCCAGATGTTTAGCACGCCAAAACTACAGATAGCGATAACTAATTTGTAGAGGTCTCGCCAATGTTTTATTTTACTTGAGTCGAGGTGTTTAGTAAGGGGATGCAGTTTCATTTTGAACTCTAAATGACCAATGGTTAGGTGTGAGTGAGATATTCATTCATTAAATTATTAAAATTGACAGCAAATTCGGCAAATAGTGATAACATCAGTTATGAACAATATGTACAAGCTTTAGTTAACCCCCGCCAGCGATTTTTAAATCCCCGCCTTATGAGTTCAGAATCAAACAATAATCTAATTTTGGTCTCAGATCTATTAAATTTTGTAAAAAAAGCATACAAAAGTGTTTTGCTTTTTACTATTTTTGGTTTAGCTCTCTCTACTGCATATTATTTTGTTACTCCAGTTGACTATATGACTAAGGCGGTGATTTCTATGCCAGCATTTATCGCTGAAACCAATAGCTCGCCTTACTTAATTGAGGAGCCCGTGAGGGCTGTAGCTCGGTTAGAGTCAACTCCAGTCGACAATATCGATGGTTTGGATCGTGCCTGTGGGTGGGCGCCTGAATATCGGGGAGTTGTTTTGGCTGAGAAAGCAAAACTTGCGACCATGAAAGATATGCCTGGAGCAATGAGCCTGCAAATCAGAGCGAACAGCATTGAAGTGGGAGAGGCTTGCATTATGAAAATTTTGGAGTATCTACAACTCTCTCAGGTAGCTATGATTAATTCGAATCTTGAGATGCTTAGGGATGATCTCAGAAGAGAAAGGGAATTAGAACACGCTTTTATTGGTGCTGCCAAGTCCTCTAAATTTGCTGAAATGTTTAACAAGGGTTTTGGGGTTGAAAACTATATTTCGATACTGCGCAATATAGGTAAAATTGAGACGTCGATTAATAGGTCAAAAAATACAACTAGTCAGCTTGTTACCGCAATTAATTTTTCAATCAGGCGCCCAAACCTCATCTTTCTTTCTCTGCTAGGATTATTGGGGGGGGTAGTTTGCGGGCTAATTTTTGAGATCGGCAAAGGCGAACTTATAGAAATGAAAAAAATCGACTGATTGCGGGTGCGATCTGTTGAATTTCACTTTTACGAGTTGTGTCACTGCCAGATATTGAGTTTTTAACTTTTTATTAAGCATTTATTATGAAAGTAGTTATTCTGGCGGGCGGTCTAGGTACTCGAATTTCAGAGGAGACCGAAAGCAAGCCTAAACCCATGATTGAGATAGGCGGTATGCCAATTTTGTGGCATATCCTCAAGCTCTATTCGGCACATGGAGTAAATGACTTTATCATTTGCTGTGGCTATAAGGGATATGTTATTAAAGAATATTTTGCAAACTACTTTTTGCATATGTCCGATGTGACATTTGATATGGCTCAAAACAAGATGGAGGTCCATCATCGATATGCAGAGCCTTGGAGGATTACCCTCATAGATACTGGCTCTGAGACGATGACCGGTGGACGCCTAAAACGGGTTGCTCAATACGTTAAGGACGAAGAGGCGTTTTGCTTTACTTATGGCGATGGTGTGAGCGATGTAAACATAACTGAGCTCATTGCTTTTCACAAAAGTCATGGCAAAAAGGCGACATTGACGGCAGTCTATCCACCGGGACGATTTGGAGCAATTGATATTCACATAAATCATCAAATTACCTCCTTTAAAGAGAAGCCAAAGGGTGATGGCGGCATGATTAATGGTGGCTTTTTTATCCTCTCTCCAGAGGTAATTAATCTTATTAAGGATGATTCCACCATTTGGGAGCGTGAGCCTTTGGAGAGTTTGGCACAGCAGTCGGAGATGATGGCTTACCAGCATCATGGATTTTGGCAGCCAATGGATACGTTGCGCGATAAAAATTATCTTGAGGAGCTCTGGATTTCAGGTAGCCCACCCTGGAAATCTTGGTAATGAAAGTAGCACATGTTGACCCCGCATTTTGGAAGGGTAAAAAAGTCTTTTTAACTGGCCACACCGGATTTAAAGGTGGTTGGCTGTCTCTTTGGCTTTCATCCATGGGGGCAAAAGTTACAGGTTATGCACTAGCCGCCATTACAAGCCCTAACTTGTTTGATGTATTGGAAATTGATTCCCTGGTTGAGAAGTCGCATATCGCCAACATTTGTGACTTAGCAACTTTGCAAAAAGCAATGTCGGAAGCAAACCCTGATGTGGTGATTCACATGGCTGCCCAACCCTTGGTGCGCTATTCCTACGTTAATCCAGTAGAGACTTATGCGACCAATGTAATGGGTACCGTCCATGTTCTTGAGGGCGCACGGAATATTGATACTGTCCAAGCTACTGTGGTAGTAACTACGGATAAGTGTTACGAAAATAATGAATGGGTGTGGGGTTATCGTGAGAATGAGCCCATGGGCGGGCATGATCCCTACAGTAATAGTAAGGGATGCGCAGAGTTAGTGACTTCAGCTTACCGCCAGTCTTATTTTTCCAGTCCAAATTCAGTTAATAAGGTTGCATCTGCAAGGGCGGGCAACGTTATTGGTGGTGGAGATTGGTCACAGGATCGCTTAATCCCTGATGCAATTAAAGCTTTTGAATTAAATAAATCTTTAATGATTCGCAATCCTAGGGCAATCCGCCCCTGGCAGCATGTTTTAGAGCCTCTTTCTGGTTATTTAATTTTGGCCCAAGCTCTCTATGAGCAAGGCTCTGCCTATGCTACTAGCTGGAACTTTGGCCCACGTGATGAGGAAAATTGTTCGGTGCAAGAGATGATTGAACTTGTTATTGCTCAATGGGGAGGCTCAGCCAGATGGGAAAAAGAGGGCGCAGGGCAGCCGCATGAAGCCAGTCTTTTGAAGTTGGATTGCTCCAAAGCGCGTACGCAACTAGGCTGGATTCCAAGATGGGATTTAGAGATCGCCATACAAAAAATAGTGCAATGGCAAAAAGCCTATCAAACAAAAGAAAATATGCTAGAAGTTAGTCTTGCGCAAATTAATCACTATATGAGTACTAAATAATGACTACACAAACTATTGATGCTAGAAAATTAGAGCAAGAAAAATTACGCAAGCAAATTGCTGCATTAGTAGATCAATTTGCCGCTATTGAGTTTTCTCCACAAGTGTTTCATCCGGGACATACAGTTGTACCCCCATCCGGTAAATTGATTGGTGCTGAAGAGTTAAAAAATATGGTGGATGCCTCCTTGGATGGTTGGCTCACTGCTGGTCGTTTTAATGAGCAGTTTGAAAAGAAGTTGGCTGAATTTATAGGTGTAAAGCATGCTATTACGGTCAACTCTGGTTCATCCGCTAACTTGGTGGCATTTTCTACTCTTACCTCCCCGAAGTTGGGTGAACGCGCGATCCAGCAGGGCGATGAGGTGATTGGTGTTGCTGCTGGATTTCCCACAACAGTCAATCCAATTGTTCAATTTGGTGCCATTCCTGTATTTGTGGATGTAGATGAATACACGCATAATATTGACGCTTCAAAAATTGAAGCGTCCATTAGTCCAAAAACAAAAGCTATTATGCTGGCTCATTCCCTAGGCAATCCATTTAATTTAGAGGTGGTGACTGCACTTTGTAAGAAGCACAGCCTATGGCTTATTGAGGATTGCTGTGATGCGCTAGGCACTACTTACAAAGGTCAAATGGTGGGCACTTTTGGCGATATAAGTACATTAAGTTTTTATCCTGCGCACCATATCACCATGGGTGAGGGCGGCGCAGTTTTAACTAATAATTTTGAATTAAAACAGATTGCTGAGAGTTTTAGGGATTGGGGTCGAGATTGCTACTGCCCCCCTGGAAAAGATAACACGTGCGGCAAACGATTTTGCTGGAAGTTGGGTGATTTACCAGAAGGCTATGACCATAAATATACCTATAGCCATTTGGGCTACAACCTTAAAATTACTGATATGCAGGCAGCTTGTGCTTTAGCGCAATTGGAAAAAGCGCCGCAATTTATTCAAGCCCGAAAGGATAACTATGAATTTTTAAGGCGACGGCTTAGAACATGTGAGGAATTTTTACAGTTACCGAAGGCAACAGAACATTCCAGCCCATCTTGGTTCGGATTTCCCATCACCATAAAAGATGATTGTCCTGTATCAAGATTGGATCTAACGACCTTCTTGGATCAAAGCAAAATCGGAACGCGCTTGTTATTTGCTGGAAATTTGATTCGGCAGCCCTACATGAGTAATGTGAAGTTTCGGGTAAGTGGCGATTTAATTAATACTGATAGGGTAATGAAGAATACCTTCTGGATTGGGGTTCAACCGTCCCTAACTGAGGAGATGCTAGAGTTTGTGGTTGATAAGATTGAGCTCTATTTGGGTGTGAGGTTTTAATGATAGAAGTTCAGAGGATGGCAAATCGCATACGACAAAATTCACTAAAAATGGTTCATCGAGCAAAAGCATCTCATATCGCAAGCGCTCTTTCAATTTCCGATATTCTTGCGGTGCTATATGGTGTGGTTATGAAATATGACAGGTTGGATCAATACAATCCTGATCGTGATCGTTTTATTTTAAGTAAGGGCCATTCTTGTGTAGCAGTATATTCAACCTTAGCTGAGGTTGGCTTCTTATCTATTGATGATCTTGTTACTTATGGGGAAGATTTTTCTTGGCTGATGAATCATATTAGCCATAAGGTTAATGGGGTGGAATTCTCTACAGGGTCCTTGGGGCATGGTTTGCCGTTTGGTGTTGGGAAAGCCCTCGCAGCGAAGGCGAGAAACCGGCCTTGGAAAACTTTTGTTTTATTGAGCGATGGAGAGATGGATGAGGGCTCAAATTGGGAAGCGCTTATGTTCGCTTCACACCACAAGCTATCGGGTTTAACCGCAATAATTGACTACAATAAACTACAAAGCCTTGGAACTGTTTCCAGTACCCTTGCAATAGAGCCATTTTCCGATAAATTAAAGGCATTTGGCTGGAGCGTCAGGGAGATTGATGGCCATAATCATCAAGAAATTATTCAATCCCTCGTAAATGTGCCTGATGATAAGCCTTTGGCTATTATTGCCCACACCATTAAAGGTAAAGGCGTAAGTTTTATGGAGAATAAAGTGGAATGGCACTACAAAAACCCCAATGATGAGCAATTAGAATTGGCTCTAAGTGAGCTGAGGTTGGCGTATGCGTAACGCTTTTATTGAGGAGTTGGCCTTACAGGCTGAGTTAAATGAAAATATTGCATTAGTTGTTGGCGACTTGGGATATGGTGTTGTAGAGTCCTTCGCAAATCGTTTCCCAAAACGCTTTTTTAATGCAGGCGTGGCTGAGCAAAATATGATGGGGTTATCTGCAGGTTTAGCATCTGAGGGATTCCATGTTTTTGTCTATTCAATTGCTAATTTCCCCACTTTTAGATGTGCTGAACAAATCCGGAATGATGTTGATTATCATAAGTTGCCAGTAACAGTGGTCGCCGTTGGTGGGGGCTTGGCTTATGGGAATTTAGGGTACTCTCATCATGCAGTTCAGGACTACGCATTAATGAGAGCGCTTCCCAATATGCTAATTGCTGCACCTGGCGATCCCATGGAGGTTAGGTCTTGTATGCGATACATCATTCAACATCCTCAACCAAGTTATTTAAGGCTTGGTAAGTCTGGGGAGCCTTGCATCCATGACCACATCCCCGATGTATCTCCTGGTGAGTGGTTATCCATAAGGAGCGGGGCAAAGGGAGGGGAAATATTCCTAACAACCGGATCTACCTTGAATTTTGTAGATCAAATATTAAAAACTTCTCCAGAATTGCGGGATTACTCTTTAAGCTCGATGCCACTTTGGGGGATGAAATTCAAAAAAAATCAACCTAATCAGGTAGTGAAATATCAAAAAATTCGTACTATTGAAGATCATTTGATTGATGGAGGCTTTGGAAGTTGGTTGCTTGAATCAATGGCTACTAATTCAGAATTAATGATGCGAATTAATGTAAAAGCCCTAAATGACAGAGTGTGTGGTCTTGTTGGCAGTCAGTCTGCGTTAAATCTAGAGGGTGGTTTAACGAAATTACAAATATGCGAATAGCTATTCTAGGAAGTACAAGTGAAATTGCCAGGGATCTAGTAATTTCATTTTTTAAAAAGACTGACTATGACGTAGTTCTATATGGTAGAGATTCAAGTCTCATAAAGAAATGGTGCGACAAAGTAGGTATAAAAAAAAGATACCAAATTTCAGAATACCAAAGTTTAATTTCCGATGGATTTTATGATGCAGTAATTAATTTTATTGGGTCGGGAAACCCCGCAAGGACTCTAGAGATGGGGGAAAATATTTTTCATGTAAATCTTAAGTATGATGATTTCGCACTAGATTACCTTAAAAAATACCCTAGCTCTCGTTATCTTTACATGAGTAGTGGCGCTGTATATGGATCTAATTTTGAGGGGCCGGTAAATGATCAAAGCAAGGCGATGTTTGAGGTAAATAATACCCAATCTCAGCATTTTTATGCGCTTGCTAAGATTTACTCAGAGCTTCGACACCGCGCACTACGAGATTATGCAATAGTTGATATTCGTATATTTAATTATTTTAGCCACACTCAAGATATGAGTGCGCGATTTTTGATAACTGATATTGTGCGAGCAATTCAAGAAAAAAGTATATTTATAACGTCTGCTGAAAACATATTTCGCGATTATCTGTGCCCAGCAGATTTTTACGGGATTGTACAATCAATGTTGACGAGTAAGCCAGTAAATACAGCAATAGATTGTTATAGTCTGGCTCCAATAGATAAAATTAGTTTATTAACTTCGCTTAATGATAAATTCAACTTAAGGTATGAGCTGGACAACATAAATTCTGGGCTTAATGTAACGGGGAGTAAATCTCACTATTACTCTATAAATAGGGTTGCTGAAAAATTTGGTTACCAACCAACATCTACTTCGCTGAATGGAGTAAGCAGCGAAATAAAACTTTTGATTGGCGATTAAAATTAGATTCAAATAATACTTTGGCGTTAAGAAATGACTTTAATATAGTCAAAAATACCTTTCAATATAGGTGCGGTACCTAGTTTAAATTAATCTCAGTATATTATTTTTGCAACAAAGAAAATATTACTGCTAGTAGGTTCAACCTAAAGCCATTTCCTCAAGTGGTACTCTTGTGCGGCTGAATTTACAGTTATTTATTTATTCTTCATGAGATTATTAAATCAGCGTTATAAAATTAAAATTTAAAAAATAATATATATAGGCTATATAATTGAATGTTTTATTTAAGCCAATTTATAATTTCATATGTTAAAAGAATTAAGTAATGCATTTTTTGAATTATGGAGCTTACTCGATTTTCAGCGAAAACGAGAGCTTTCATTTGTACTTTTGGCAACTTTTTTTACATCATTAATTGAATTAATTAATTTAAGCTTAATCATTCCATTTATGGCGTCCTTGGTTGGTGCCGGTAGATATGGCAATTATCAATCTACCGATCTTATATCTAAGATCATTTCGCCAAAAAGTTCTGCTGAGTTGGTATATTTTTTAGCGTTTGCATTTGGTTTGAGCTCGCTCTTTGCGGGCGCCATGCGATTGTTGCTGTTGAGATTGAACGCTAGATTTTCTTTTAATCTAGGCGCAGATTTAAGTCTGATGCTGTTCAAAAAAAACCTATTTTTGAGTTATGAAGATCACTTAAATATTTCAAGTAATCTAGCAATTGATTCTGTTATTACTAAGACAAATTACATAGTTAATAATTTTATTTTTCCATCAATGCTCTTTTTTAGTTCGATAATAATTTTGATTGTGACTGTTGCCGCTTTATCTTACGTAAATTTCGCTATCGTTTTATTTTCTTTTTTAACATTTTCAGTCCTTTATTTGGTTATTAGCAAAACACTACAAAAGAAGTTATATGTTAACGGTATGAAAATTTCCGATTCCTCAAGCATGCTCGTTCGAATTTTACAAGAGAGTTTGGGAAATTATAGGGAGATCACGATTAATAAACTGCAAAGCTATTACATTAAACACTTTCAAGCGCTTGATATAAATTTAAGATCATCGGAGGCAGAGAATGCATTTATAGCAATGAGTCCAAGATTTATACTTGAAGCTAGTGGAATGATTTTAGTATCCGTATTGGCAATGTACATGATTAAACATTCAGATTCTATAGAGACATCAATTGGAGTTTTGGGTATCTTTGCGTTGGGTGCCCAAAAAATGCTTCCCATGATGCAGCAGACTTACGCATCTTTCTGTCAAATTAGGGCTAGTATGCCAGCATTAAAGGGCATTTTGAATTTACTAAGGTTTGATGATGTTTCGCATCTACAACATTGCATAAGCCTACCAATTGCATTCAAAGATAAAATTCTCTTCAAAGACGTTTCATTTTCTTATAAAAGTACTGCTGAAAAGTTTGTACTTAAGGATGTAAATTTATGCATTAATAAGGGGGATAAGATTGGGATTATTGGTCTTAGTGGAGGTGGAAAGAGCACTTTTCTGGATATATTCCTTGGTTTGCTGAGTCCCACCAGCGGTTATTTGAGTATCGATGGGGTTAAGGTGAGCACTCAGAATATGGATGATTGGCGAGCTAATATTGCGCAAGTACCTCAGAATGTTTTTCTTTTTGATTCTTCAATCGAGGAGAATATAGCAGTTGGTGTGCCTAAAGAAAAAATTGATTTAGACCGAATTGGTGTAGTTGCCAAACAAACATTACTGTACGATTTATTGGATATTTCGGAGGGCGAGCATATTTTTGGTCGAAATCTAGGTGAGGATGGGGTTCATCTTTCTGGTGGACAGCGTCAAAGGGTTGGTTTGGCTAGAGCTTTGTATCATCAGTCTAAGGTTTTGGTTTTGGATGAGCCAACAAGTGCTCTTGACCCTGAGTCCGAGTCCATTTTGGTTGGTAGCCTGTCGAATTTGGATGCTGAGTACACTGTTGTAATGGTCACTCATCGGCAGTCTTCGTTATCTGGTTGCAACAGAATTTTTAGAGTGGCTGATGGCATTATCGAGGAAGTTAATAGGCCTTTTGGGGCCTATTGAACTCGGGCTATTTAGCCGGTATTGATTTGCATGTATTGCATGTATTTTAAATAATTAAAATATCGCAATATTGTATTTAATTCGTTTTAATAATTTAGTGAAAATAACAAATGACAGTAATAGACGAGAGCAAGACAATTCTAGTGACTGGTGCCGATGGATTTATAGGATCGCATTTAACTGAAGCCTTGGTTAGGATGGGCTACAAAGTTCGCGCTTTTGTAATTTATAACTCCTTTGGCTCATGGGGGTGGTTAGACTCTTGTGGTGATGATGTTGCCGGAAGGTTTGAAGTGTTTTCTGGGGATATTCGCGATCCGTATGGTGTTAAGCGGGCTATGGAGGGTTGCAGCGCTGTATTGCATTTGGCGGCTCTCATTGCAATCCCATATTCCTATCATTCGCCGGAGACTTATGTTGATACAAATATTAAAGGCACCCTTAATGTACTCCAAGCGGCTCGTGAGCTAGGTGTAGAGCGCATTATTCATTGCTCAACTAGTGAGGTTTACGGAAGTGCACTTTTTGTTCCAATAACAGAAGATCATCCGTTGCAAGGGCAGTCTCCCTATTCGGCGACAAAGATAGCGGCCGATCAGCTTGCATACGCATTTTATGCCTCCTTTGGATTGCCAGTCGTTACTGTTAGACCATTTAATACATACGGGCCTCGACAATCCGCCCGCGCAGTAATACCCACAATAATTTCCCAGATTGCTAATGGAGTTAGGGAAATTCAACTCGGTGCTACATCGCCAACACGAGATTTTAATTTTGTTAAAGATACTGTTGCAGGATTTATTGCGGCACTTCTTTCAACTAAAGGGGTTGGAGAAGTCATCAATATTGGCAGTAACTTTGAAATATCAATTGGTGATACAGCATTACTAATTGCGGAAACTATGGGCGTAAAAATTAAAATTGTAACTGATCGTAACCGCTTGCGTCCTGAAACTTCTGAAGTTGATCGACTCTGGGCAGATAATTCAAAGGCGAAAAAACTTTTTGGATGGGAGCCAAAATATGGAGAGAGGGCTGGATTTATTGAGGGTATATCCGAAACCGTTGAATGGTTCTCAAACCCCAGAAATTTAGCCCACTATAAATCGCAAATCTATAATATATAAACATATGAATGATGGTTCAAGTCTTGCAAGAAAAATATTAGGGGCAATAAAAATTGCAGTTGGCGAAGCACCAGCGGCCTTGCATGAGCCATACTTTATTGGTAATGAGTGGTTGTACTTAAAAGAGTGCCTTGATTCTAGCTTTGTTTCATCTGTTGGTAAATTTGTGGATCTATTTGAGAGTGATCTTGAAAAATTTACGGGAGCTAAATATGCGGTGGCTGTAGTAAATGGAACCGCTGCGTTACATATAGCGCTAAAAGTTGCAGGGGTTAAAGCTGGAGATGAGGTATTGGTGCCTGCATTAACTTTCGTTGCAACCGCTAATGCTGTTTCTTACTGTAATGCAATTCAGCATTTTGTTGATAGCGAGTCGATTACTTTGGGAATTGATGCCTATAAATTACGTGATTATCTAAACTCGCATACCGAACAAAAATCAAAGTGCTGTATTAATAAGACTTCTGGGCGGGTAGTGCGCGCAATTGTTCCAATGCATGTATTTGGACACCCAGTGGATATGGATGGCCTCATGAGAATATCGCATGATTTTAATATTGCTCTAGTAGAGGATGCAGCCGAATCTTTGGGTAGCTATTATTACGGTAAACACACTGGAACTTTAGGCCTCATGGGTACACTTAGTTTCAATGGAAATAAAACCATTACAACGGGAGGTGGAGGTGCCATTCTTACAAATGATTATGAATTGGCAAAATTTGCAAAGCATCTTACCACTACAGCTAAAGTGCCGCATGCATGGGAATATCGCCATGATGAGATTGGCTATAACTACCGTCTACCAAATTTAAACGCAGCATTGGGATGCGCTCAATTAGAGCAAATAGATAAAATATTAATAGCTAAAAGGGATTTATTTTATCGATATCAGAGGGCTTTTTCTGGGCTTGAGGGCTTGCAAATCTTAAGCGAGCCAAAAGGCTGCAAGAGCAATTTTTGGTTGCAAACCTTAAGAATCGATCCCGATAAGGTGGGATATCAAAATGAGATCTTAGAAATTACAAATGAGGCCGGTTTTATGACTCGACCAGCCTGGGCCCTAATGAGTGAACTAAATCAGTTTAAGGGTTGCCCAAGAATGGATTTAAGTACCGCTCGCCTCCTGTCGAGTCAACTGATTAATATTCCAAGTAGTCCAATTTTGGCGACTAGATAATGATTAAGAAGAATATTATTTTAATTGGGTCGGGGGGGCATGCAATTTCATGTATAGATGTTATTGAGAGTGGGCAGCTTTACGAAATTGCGGGTTTAGTGGGCATGCCCGAGGAGCTAAATACTTGGGTTTCTGGCTATCCCATATTGGGTACGGATGATAAATTGTTTGAATTGGCTAAAAGTTTTCGGTGCGCGCACATTTCTATTGGGCAAATTAAAAATCCAGATATAAAAATCAATTGCTTTAATTATGCGCTAGGGATGGGGTTTGAATTGCCACCAATTATTTCTCCGTTAGCCTATGTTTCACCAAACGCATCTGTTGGGTCTGGCACCATCGTGATGCATGGAGCTATTGTAAATGCAGGCGCAACAATTGGACACAACTGTATTATAAATTCAAATTCACTGATTGAGCACGGGGTAAGTATTGGTAACCATTGCCATATTTCTACTGCAACAGTTCTAAATGGTGACGTATCAGTTGATGATGAGGTATTTATAGGTAGTGGCACGCTGGTAAAACAAGGTTTGAAAATTGGAAAGAGATCAGTTATTGGCATTGGATCTATCGTGACTAAAAATATTAATTTTGGCAACTACTCTATATGAATAATAAAAAAATAATAGTAATTGCTGAGGCTGGGGTCAATCATAATGGCGATATTGCAATAGCGCGAAAGTTGGTCGATGTAGCGGCTGCTGCAGGAGTGGACTATATAAAATTTCAAACTTTTAAAGCCAACCTTCTTGTCTCTCCTTCAGCGAAAATGGCGTCATACCAACAGAAAGCAATGGGCCAAAATAAAACTCAATACGAGATGTTATCGGAGCTTGAGCTTTCCAATGAGATGCATTATGTGTTGAGTGACTATTGCAAGCAAAAAAAAATAGGCTTTCTTTCAACAGGTTTTGACATTGATAGCGTAAAGTTCTTGCTAAGCTTAGACTTGGATTTTCTAAAAATACCTTCGGGTGAGATTACTAATATCCCTTATTTGAGATATATAGGTAAGCAAAAAAATAAAATAATAATTTCTACAGGTATGGCAAGTTTTGGCGAGATTGAAATTGCCCTCAATACACTCGAAAGTATGGGCGCCAAGCGAAAAAATATTACCGTTTTACACTGTACAACTGAATATCCGGCCCCCATGCAGGATGTGAATCTAAGGGTAATGGAGGTTATTGGTGACGCTTTCGGTGTTAACGTGGGATATTCGGATCATACGATTGGAATTGAAGTTTCAATAGCTGCAGCTGCATTGGGCGCAACTATTATTGAAAAGCACTTTACGCTAGATAAATCTATGGATGGGCCAGACCATCAAGCGAGTATTGAGCCATCGGATTTAATTAATATGGTGGCTTCAATACGAAATATTGAGAAGGCAATGGGTGATGGTGTGAAGCGTATTTCAGCTATTGAGCAGGCAAATAAGATCGCAACCAGAAAATCAATCGTTGCAAAAAAGAGAATTAAAAAAGGTGAAATCCTAAGCGAGGAAAATATTTCAATAAAGAGGCCGGGTGATGGAATATCTCCATTGTTTATCGATTTAATCTTAGGAAAAAAAGCTTTGAAAGATTACATGGAGAATGAAAAAATTATCCTCATGGAGGATGGTAATGCTTGATTTTAGTGATGCATGGTTGAGTACAGTTATAAGCGAAGAATTCACAATCAAAGAGGTTATAGAAAATCTTAATAAGACAGGGTTAAAAATTGCATTAATCAAGGGGGCTGATAATAAATTGTTGGGCACTATTTCCGATGGAGATATTCGGGGTGCAATCATGAAAGGGGTTTCATTGAGTGAATTGGCAATCTCTATTTCAAGTCGAGCGCCTTTGGTTGTGCCTACAGAGGTTCATCGGGATACCGTAATAAAGTTAATGTATATAAATAAAGTCACTCATATACCCGTAGTCGATGATTCTGGAAATTTAGTTGGCCTGCACGCTTGGAATGAGTTAGTAAAATCTCCGCTGAATAATATCATGGTGATTATGGCTGGGGGAAGGGGGAGTCGTTTAATGCCTCACACTCAGGATACGCCCAAGCCAATGCTTCTTGTTGCTGGTAAGCCAATGTTGCTACATATTATCGAAAGAGCCAGTAATGAGGGAATTACTAAATTTATTATCTCCACGAACTATCTTGCAGATTCAATCAAGAATTACTTTGGGGATGGATCTCAATTCGGCGTAAATATTTCTTATTTGGAGGAAGTGTCACCCCTTGGAACTGCTGGGGCATTGGGTCTTATTGATTTTATTACAGATGAACCCATTGTTGTAATGAATGGAGATGTTATTACGGATATTAGCCTCTCAGAGCTTATTGGATTCCATCGGCGCCATGGGGCAGTTGCAACTATGGCTGTTAGGGAGCACGAATGGCAAAATCCGTATGGCGTGATTTTGACTAACGGTTTACAAATTACTGGCATAGAAGAAAAGCCAATTATTAGAAGTCACATTAATGCAGGTGTTTATGTAATAGATCCAGTGGCCTTGTCATTCCTGCAGAAGAATATTGCAATGGATATGACTACGCTTTTTGAGCTACTAAGGATGAATGCGCAGCCAGTAGTGGCGTATCCTATGCATGAGCCATGGCTAGATGTTGGTCGTCCCTCAGATTTAAGTTTGGCTAACTCTACGGTTAGGAGCGGCAAAAAATGATTAATGATATGAGGGTTTTAGCAATTATTCCAGCTCGACAAGGTTCGCGGGGGTTGCCTGGAAAAAATATTAAAAATTTATGTGGAAAACCAATGATAGCTTGGACCATTGAGTCTGGCTTGGAGAGTAATTATGTAGATACCCTTATTGTTTCCACAGATGGAGTTGACATTGCAAATATAGCCAAAGAATATGGGGCAGAGGTTCCATTTATGAGGCCCAGTGAGTTGGCCCATGATCACTCAACAACTTTATCGGTAATAGAGCATGCCATTAATTTTTATCAGGCAAGAAATGAATATTTTGACTACATCGTTCTGATGGAACCAACCTCGCCCTTAAGGTCTGCTGGTGAAATAGATTTAATGCTTGAAAAGTTAGCTAGATCTGACCGGGAATTTGATGCGATTGTCAGCTTGGGTGAGGTCAGTACCTATGTATCCGCATTGAAGAGAGTTTCTGAAGCTGGTCTAGTAGAGCAATATTTTGATGATCTCCCGACAGCTTCTCGCCGGCAAGATGTTGATCCAGCTTATTTTCCATATGGAGTGGCTTATATTATTAAAACCAAGGTTCTATTGCGCGAAAAAACTTTCTATCCATCCAGAACAATGGGGCATATGATAAGTAGCTTGCAATGTTATGAAGTGGATGATTTTAGTGATTTCCTTGCAGTTTCAGGTGTCATGAATTATCTAGAGGGGAATGTGTGAAATTTTTAGTTATTGGCCTTGGCTCTATGGGTAAAAGGCGCATACGTAATTTACAGGCATTAGGGGTTCAGAATATATATGGATTTGATTTGAGGTCAGATCGAAGGGATGAAGTATTAAATAAATACGGCATAAATTCCTATTTAACATTTGAAGATGCCATGGACCAATTGGATCCGAATGTTTTTATTATCTCTACGCCGCCTGATTTACATATGCACTATGCGAATATTGCATTGAATTATGGTATTGATTGTTTCATTGAGGCATCAGTTGTTGGTGCGGATGAGATACGAAGGTTGTCGAATAAAAATTTGAAAGAAAATTTAATAATCTCACCTTCATGCACTATGCAATATTTTCCAGGGCCAAAAAAAATAAAGGAAATTATTCTTGGGGGTCAAATTGGGGCGCCACTCTTTATTCAGTATCAGTCTGGACAGCATTTAAAAGACTGGCATCCCTGGGAGCGGATGGAGGATTTTTATGTGTCCAATAGAGAAACCGGTGGAGCTAGAGAAATCGTCCCGTTTGAATTAACTTGGCTGAATAATATTTTTGGAAAACCTGAAGTATTGTCATGTCATAAAACAAAATTATCCAATATAAAAATTGATATTGATGATATATATTGTTGTTTACTCAAGTACGAGAGTGGTGCTATTTTGAATTTAACAGTAGAGGTAGTTTCTAGTCCAAAAGCAACCAGAGAGATGAGGGTATTGGGGGAAAAAGGAGAGATTATATTTAGTGGAGATTCTAATAGCGTTAAGTATATTAATGAAAATTTAACAGAATGGGTTGAATATCAATTCGAGCATGGTAATGTTGAAAAAGGTTATATTAATCCAGAGAATCCTTATATAGAAGAAATGGGGGATTTTCTACATGCCGTTAAAAAAAGAGACTCGAGTCTTTTCCCAAATACCTTACTTAAAGATGCTGATATTTTGGAAACATTGCTTAATCTAGAGAGGCTATCATGAATTTAGGGATTTTATGGACTATCAATCAAGACTTTTAAAGGCAATTCCTGGTGGGGCCCATACCTACTCAAGGGGTCAGGATCAATTTCCAAGCAATGCCCCTGCTTTACTTAAAAATGGTAAGGGAGCCTACGTTTATGATCAGTCTGGAAATAAATACCTAGATTATGGAATGGGGCTTAGATCTGTGGTGCTGGGTTATGCTGAAGATGAGGTTGATTTAGCTGCATTTCAGCAAATTAAAAATGGTAATAATTTAACTAGACCCTCATTTGTGGAATTGGAGGCGGCAGAGTTATTTATTGACTTAATTGATTCCGTTGATATGGTCAAGTTTACAAAAAATGGTTCAACGGCGGTATCGGCAGCGGTTAAGCTAGCTAGAGCTTACACTGGAAGGGAGATGGTCGTGCGATGTGCTGAGCAACCCTTTTTTTCATTTGACGATTGGTTTATAGGCTCGACTGAGATTAAGTTGGGAGTTACCAAGGATGCCATCGAAAAAACAAAGACATTTAAATTTAATGATTCAAGTTCATTTGAAGAGCTGTTAAATGAATATCCCAATCAAATTGCATGCATAGTTATGGAGCCAGCAACAACAGTTGAGCCTTTGCCGGGATTTTTTAAGAAAGTTGAGGACCTCTGTAAAAAGAATGGAGTTATATTTATTCTGGATGAAATGATTACGGGGTTTCGGTGGCATCTTAAAGGGGCTCAATTTTTGTATGGAATAAATCCGGACCTCTGTACTTTTGGCAAGGCAATGGCTAACGGTTTTTCTTTGGCGGCCATTGGCGGCAGAAGAGAAATAATGGAGCTTGGTTCTATTGAGACCATAGGCAAAGAAAGGGTTTTCTTGCTATCTACAACGCATGGTGCGGAGATGGGTCCTCTTGGCGCATTTATCTCTACAGTTAATTTTATGAAAAGAAATGATGTTATTAATCATCTTTGGAACTATGGTAGTTCGCTGAAGGCGATGCTTAACCATAAGGCTAAATTGTTCGGTATAGATAAAAGCTTCAAGGCATTCGGGATTGACTGCTCGCCTAGTTATTCAATATTAGATCAGGACGGTAATAATTGCTTGGGCCTTCGCACATTATTTATTCAGGAGATGGTTAAGTCCAATATCCTACTGCCCTGGATTGCTCTTACTTTTAGCCATGGAAAAAAAGAGTTGCAAACAACAGAGATAGCGATAGATAAGGCATTTGCCACTTATAGGCTCGCCCTTGAAAGCTCTTACGAGAATTATTTGGATGGGCCGGTAATTAAGCCTGTTTTTAGACGATTTAACTAAATATTTTAGTGGTGTTGGAGATTAAATGTTTGAGTCACTTAAAGGGAGGGTTATAGTTGTGTTGGGAGGCGCCGGTCTCCTTGGTCGTGAAATCGTTGCGGGAATAGCGAATCATGGCGGCTTGGTTGTGCTTGTGGACAAGAGTAGGAGATTGGCATTAGCGGCTGCTGAGGATATGACTGGCCCTGATAGTTTGCCGATTATTGCGGAACATGTTGACATTATGAGTGAATCATCGCTAAATAATTTAATGCGACGGTTAAAGCGAAGATATGGAAAAATTGATGGTGTAGTTAATGCAACATATCCTAAAAACTCTACTTATGGTAAAAAGTTCGAAGATGTTACATATCAAGATTTTTGCGAGAACTTATGCTTGCATCTTGGGAGCAGCTTCCTTATCAGTAAATGCTTCAGTATTTATTTTAAAAAGCAAGGTTTTGGTACCATAGTTAATATTGCCTCAATATATGGTGTGATAGCTCCCAAGTTTGAAATTTATAACGGTACTGAAATGACAATGCCCGTTGAATATGCGGCGATAAAGTCTTCAATCATTCACCTTACGAAATATATTGCTAAATATATGAAAGGTTCTAATGTGCGCATTAATGCAGTAAGTCCCGGCGGAATTTTTGCAGGGCAGCCTATCGAATTTGTTAAAAATTACAATTCTTGTTGTCTTGGCAAGGGAATGCTAAGTAAGTCTGATGTTGTCGGCGCAATTCTTTACCTTCTGAGTGATATTTCGTCTGGAGTAAATGGGCAAAATCTTGTTATCGACGACGGTTTTTCTATTTAATTAATATTATATAAATAATAAGGACGTAGATTTTGGATGCAGAAAAATCAAGTTATTTTAATACATCGGAATATTTTTCTTACCTTAAAAAAAATTTTCCTATAAGTGATGAATCATATGGCAGGGATGAGACATGCAATCGTCCAAATGCCAGTGTTTTGGATGATTATTTAGCAGTAATGATGCTGTCTTCTGGTAATGCGGTTCTGGAGATAGGAAGCGGTCTTGGTAGATTGCTTCGAGTTATTATGAAAAGATACTCGATAACTCCATATGGAATTGATGTTTCTAAAGAGGCCGTAAAGCAATCAATTAAAGACCTTCCTGAGTTAGAAAAAAATATAAAGCATGGATTCGCGGAAAAAATACCATTTGATCATTTGTTTTTTGATGCAATTGTATGTTGGGGGGTATTTGATTTGACTGAGCAACATTTAGCGTTGTCTGAAATGATTAGAGTTCTTAAGGTTGGCGGCATCCTTCTATTGACTGGAAAAAATGATCAATATTGTGAGAATGATGAAGATGCGAAAATTGCTGAGATTAAATCACGCGAGTTAGGGCTGCCAAATCACTACACTAATTTCAATGAGCTAAAAAATTTAATACAAGGCATTGGTTGTAGTATAGAGTTATCACACTTCTTCATTAAACGTGGAGATATGGCCGCCAAAAAATATGTAACTGAAGAGCCAGAAAAATTTCTAGAATATTGCTTATTAATTAAAAAAGTAAGCAATACCTTTTCAGAGATCAGGCCTATAGCATCCAAATATTCGAAAATTTTGAAAGTGAGTAAATGATGGTGGGGAGTCTTTATGTGTGCCCAATAATTAATACAATGGGGCCAGTAACAGATCCGAAACATGATGATTTATTATCTTCATGGGGGGAGGTTGATCGCTGTGTAGGAAAGTATTTCAAAGATGATTTTAGGAGTGCATTAATAGACTCGAATGGGCGGCAGGTTAAGGTTTCATGGTTTCCTGTTAGTTGGTCAGGTTTTACAGAAAATCCAGTCAAAAGAGATTTTGGATGGTTTACGATTTACGATCATCTAGAGCAAATTTGGGGTCATGATATTGCTAAATATGATGATGGAATTTATTGGATGTACAACCATCCGGATAAATCCGGGGTTGGAAATGCATGGGGTTTAGAATGGTTACACGGTTGTAATTATATGGATATCTTGAATAGGATGATTCTTCATAGAGGATTTTTCCCAGGCGCCATACAAATACCAACCGCTGATACTGAGTCAACTAATTTTGTTGAAAATTTCTTTCCGTTTGAATTAAGTAATAGAGCTTCAAAAAAGATTAATTGGGAAAATATTGAGGCAGATGGGCGAAAAACCAAGGAGATATTGAAGTGGGATAAGGTAAGTCCAACCTGGAAATCATATCATCCAGATTTTTCTAATCACCAGGGAATGGGTGAGATGCACCATCATATGTTTAGAATTTTGGATATTAAAACAAGGATAATGTCTTTTCCTGAAGAAGAAATTATGAGTGCATATGAAAGTTGTGCGCAGGGTCACGATGTAATTATTGCCGGTTATGAGCATGACTTTAGAGACCGCGCTGATGCTGTTAAAGAGCTATTTTTAAGTCCAATTAATAGAATGTCAAAAAAATATCCAAAGATTAAATTAATAAATTCAAATTTTCATAATGCTGCCAGAGCAATAGCAAATAAAAATAGTAATCATTGCGTCTTTCCAATGTTTGAAGTTTCCTTAGACAAAAATTATATCCAGATCAAGTCTAATATAGAGTTATATAACTCAAATCCATACGTTGCAGTAGAGGAAATCCCGAGCGGAAAGATTTATCATGTAAACCCTACTAGAAATGGATATTTGAGTTGGGCTATACAAAGCGATATGCTGCCCTCAAAATATAAAATTGGAGTTGCGGCATTTTCCAAACAGGGGCTGCAGAGTGTGAATAGATTCGAAATAAGTAGCAAATCTGTTCTAACTTTAAATTAAAAGCTAATCTTTAGATGAGGATATGTGTTGTAACTGGTTCGCGAGCAGAATACGGACTCTTAAAGAACTTAATAACTTTAATCTCCAACTCTAGTCAACAAATATTGCAGTTGATAGTTACTGGATCCCATCTATCGACTAAATTTGGTAATACATATAGAGAGATTCAAAATGATGGCTTTCACATTGACAGGGAATTAAATTTATACTTAGATGTAGATGATCCCATGGGAATAGCTAAGGCTGCCTCCATAGGGCTAGTAGGCTTTACTGAAGCATATAACACCCTAAGGCCAGATTTACTTTTGGTGTTGGGCGATAGGTATGAAATATTATCTGCAGTAATAGCGGCAGCATTTTCTAGAATTCCAATAGCGCATATTCATGGAGGAGAATTAACGGAGGGAGCATTGGATGAGTCTATTAGGCATTCGATTACTAAATTTTCACACCTTCATTTTGTAGCAAATGAAGAATATAAAAAGAGAGTCATTCAGCTTGGTGAGAATCCCAAAAAAGTTTTCAATGTTGGTGGATTGGGTGTTGATGCGATTAAAAGTACAGAGCTGGTTAGTAGGGAAATTTTAGAGGAGATAACAGGAGTTAAATTCAATAAAAAAAATTTACTAATTACGTATCACCCTGAAACCTTGAGAAATAATCAGGAGAATAAAGAAAACTTCAGGCAATTACTATTGGCTTTAGCTTCACTTGAGGAAACTAGCTGTATTTTCACTATGCCTAACGCAGATGTCGGAAATGAAATATTATATGAAATGCTTCAAGAATTTATATCCCATAATAATTATGCATATTTAGTGAAATCATTTGGGCAGAAAAATTATCTAAGCTGTTTAAGTCATGTTGATGCAATGGTGGGGAACTCTTCTAGCGGTATAACGGAGGCTCCAACTTTTAAAATACCCACAATAAATATTGGCGATAGACAAAAAGGACGGCTCTCGGCTAAAAGTATTCTTAATTGTGGCGCAGATTGTATGGAGATTAAGAAATCAATTAAGAAATCATACGATAAGGATTTTAGAAAATTCATAGCTAACACCACAAGCCCTTATGGCGTTAGTGGTGCATCAAGTAAAATATTTAGTGTATTAAAAAATGTAAATTTAAGTTCATTGATAAATAAAAAATTCTATGATTTAGAGGGCTTTTAACTGTGTAAGACTTATTAAAATATGGGATATTAAGTCTAAAGAAATTTCACTAAAGAACGGTAATTGTATTGATTGATAATAAGGATTTAGTAAAAATACTGCGAGAGAGCCAGAATATTGACTCTCTTGTTTTAAAATATATTGAATTTAAAAAAAGGCAGGGCGCAGAATTTAAATCTGACAAAGTAAATAAATATTTACACTTTTTCTTTAAGTACAATGAAAAAAATGGAAGTATCTATGGCCCCACAACATTTTCAGCCTTTAATAACCTTAACCTCAGGCATTTCACGTCATCATTAAGAATAATGTATATATTACTTCTTAGCACAAGAAGTAATGGCGGCTTTAAGAAATCAGGCCAATATCCAAGGGCATTAATTGATTTTAATCTGAAGTTATATAAATATTTTTTAGGCAAAAAATATAATAATTACTACGGATGCATATTTGAAATCGAATATATTCCGGAATTAATTTTATCAATGGTGGTTAATGAGAATAGAATGATTGGTGTTCAGCATGGTTTTGGATACTATGAATTAAATAATATTCCAATAGCGATCGAGGAGATAAAATTTTATAAAACTTTTTATAGTTGGTATATTGGAAATAATGCAATTAATCAAACAAGATTTGGGTGCTTAAATAAAATAATTGGGTATATTAGAGGCTTTAGAGTAGGAAAAACAATAAATTGGATAGGTTCTACCAATCTAAAGAAGTATAAATCCACTGCATACGGTGATTACTGTTATGAACCATCAAAAAGACATATTGAATTAATTAGAAATAACATGCCGAAAGGGATGGCCATAAGGTTTTTCCCTCATCCAAATGGCTTAATGAATTATGATCATATTGATAGAAGAAAAGTAAAATATACAAAAAAACCACAGTGGAATATTGGCAGTGGACAATTAACAATAATGGATAATTTAAATCACACCATACTATATTATTTTATTGATTTTGAGATTCCATTTTTAGTTTTTATTGAAAATGAGTTATTGCAGAAGATTTCTGAAAATTTTATGCCAATTGTGAAAAGAATGATTGAACTAAATCTTTTATTTGTGGAAAAGTATGATAATTTAATGGATTATGATTATAAAAACTATATGATTATAAAAAGGAAAATTTCAATTCTAAAGAATGAAATTAAATGTGTGAATCTTAATAATGTCAAATAGACCATTTATACTAGTTGCTGGAAGATATTCAGAAAAATCAGCTGGATTAAAGGCTATGTATATGGTTTGCGATTCCCTTAATAAGATGGGCTTTAATGCGTACATTCTTGTACATCCGTTTTACCCACCCGCAAAAATAAATAGCTATCCATATCTTTGCCCAATACTAAACCAGGAAACTATTAATTATTTTAATAGTAATAATATATCCCCAATATTTATATATTCTGAGAATATAAAAGGCGCGCCATATGGGGGATCAGTTAGATTAAGATACTATTTGTATTTCCCAGGTGCTTGGGGTGGAAATATATCAGAACCCGATCATATGTTAATAAGCTTTTCAAGGGCTATTAGCAAGGATATTATTAAAGATGTAAAGTATTTAATGCCGCCTTTAATAAACACAAAAATTTTTCAGTATATCGATAAAAAGAATAATCAATCTTGTGGCATCTGTTATTATTCAGAAAAATTTGAATCTAATGGCGGAGTAATTCCAGTAGATATCAAAAAAAATGGATTGAAAATAACACGCTATTCATATCCTAATATGAATCAGAGGGATATATATGAAATATTTAAAGTGTCTAAATATTTTTATGTTTACGAAAATACTGGCCTTATTATTGAGGCTCTAATCTCAGGTGTTATTGTAGTAATCATGCCAGAAAGTGGAATTAGGAAAATGGATTTAGTATATGGACCAGAAATAAATTGGTCAGGCGTATCATTTGGAAATGCGCAGGAGGACCTTAATCTAGCAGAGCGCTCTTTACCATATGTACAGGAATATTATTCGAATATTATTTCTAACTTCAATAATAATTTAAAATCAATTGCTGTAGAGTCTTTCGGAATTCCATATAATTTTAAAAAAATTCCTGCCATTCCTGGGGGAGCTTACATTGATCTCCTTAATAATCTATACTACCCTCTCACAATAATTAGCATTTTAAGGGTACACGGAATAAACCATCTACTCAACTATTGCAAAAGATATATTAAGTATCATATCAATGCCTGTAAAAATTTATTCTAGATTAATCTCGTTTCTTGCAATTAGTATATTCTGTATATTACTACTATCTAACATTAATTTTTCAGAATATATCAATGCAGATGGTTATGAGCACATAAACAGAATGTGCGACGTCCAAAAAGGAATTCCTAATTGGGCATATTATAATGTTATTAATTTTTTAAACAAAATATTTAATTTTAATTTTGATTATTGTAGTTATTTATTATCATTAGATGAAAGTAAATTTACATACTCAAAAGATGATAATATTTTTAACCATAATTCATACGACAGCTTAAATTCTGCAAAAATATTATTTAATACTTTTATATCATCAATATTGCTAATAGTAATTCTATGTAATTTTAAAAACAGAATTGAATTGCTTGCAATTTTTACAAGTCCATTTATTTTCCTCTCCTTTCTATCAAATTCGACTGATGTATTGGTAAATTTTTTTTCATTTTTATTATTTTTAGCATTTATACGTGATAAATTTTTTTACTCATTATTAATTTTAACAGTCATAATGTTCTTTACAGATAAATCTTCAGTATATCCGTTGGGAGTTTTTTTATTTTTAATATTAGATAAGTATTTTCATATAAATTTAATAAATATAATATTTATTTTTATAATTACATTTTTACTAATAAATTTTTTAAAAATATACCCAGAGTATTTAGATTTCAATTTTATATATAATTTAAATTTATATAATCAAATTATTTCAACGCAAGAATACGGTAAATATTTTATTTTCGCATTTCCACTTTCATTATTTTCTACACCAAATTTTATAATATTAAATTTAGTTGCCATTTCGTATTTTACAATTTTGGTAATTATAAGTTCATTATCCATTACATATTTAGATATTAAATTTTTTTTAATATATTTCATTCCATTCTTTTTTATTGCAAGTCTCATCGGCGGGGTATCTATGGCAAGACACTTTCCATTGTTTGGAATTTTCATTATTAATTTAATTTTAAGTAAAATACTGAAAATATATTCTTTAGTATTAATTTTTTTAAATATTTTATTCATCGTTTTTCTAGTATTAATTTACGCATAAATATGAAAAATATACTTATTACAATGGACCTTGAGGATTATTTCTATGACTTTGGTGCTGAATACAATAGTTCTTACTATAAAGACACACTATCCTGTTTGGAACTTGCTGTTAGCCGTCTTGAGAATTTATTGTTTCAGAGTGGCAATACTATAAATTTTACAATATTTGTAACTGGTAATTTAGTAGACAAGTATCCAGAGTTTATTAAGCAACTATCAAAGAATCATGAAATATCATCACACTTATATTTTCATGATAATGTTTCTGAATTGAAACAGGATGAGTTTGAGAATCAAATTATTCGCTCAATTAGATCTATCCTACGTGCTACTAATATTTGGCCGCTCGGATATAGATCGCCAAATTTTAAAGTTTTAAATGATGAATATAATTCGCTAAAGGTATTATATAAATACTTTAGTTATGATTCTTCTTTGTTTAATAATAGTAATAATTGTTATGAGGGTTTAATAGAGTTTCCAATCCCCTGTTTTCAATTATTTGGTTATAAAATAAAAGTCATTGGAGGCACCTACTTAAAATTTATACCATTTATTTTTTTAAAGAAGGTTATTGATAATTCAATTAAATCAGGCAATATTCCTCAAATATATGTACATCCATATGAGCTTATTTTCGATTTTAGTTTTTTTTATAACCCATTTAAAATTAAAAATTGTAACATTATTAAAAAATTATATTTATTATTACGACAGTTACAATGGATTGGCCCATTAAATATTTTATTTTATTTAAAGTTAAAGTATATTATTTTTAATTACAAGCATATTGGAAGGTTAGACGAATGGATATAGGTGTATCTATGAAGTATGTTATTGGTATAAGCACTATGGGTAGCAGTGCAGCTTGTCTATTGGAGGATAATAATATTATTTTTGCGATCGAAGAGGAGAGGCTCTCACGTATTAAGAATGACTCTTCATTCCCATTTTTATCTATTCAGGCCTGCCTAGATTATAAAAATATTACTATTAATGATATACATACAATTAGCGTATATTGGAATAAATACGATTTCATCACTCGTTTATATAAAACTTTTTTTATTTTATTATCAAATATTTTTACTGACTCAATTAGGAAATCTTTTTTTAATTCAATATCTAATAAGTTCTTTGGAAATAATTCAGAACTTTCAGGTAGCTGGCTTGATTTATTCAAAATAAGATATATAGTTTCTCAAAAATTTAATGGCTTTACTGGAAATATTGATTATCATAACCACCATCTTTGCCATGCTGTCTCTGCATACGTAGTTTCAGATAAATCAGACTCTACTTGTTTGATTATTGACGGTGGTGGCGAATCAACATCAACAGAGCAATATATTATTCGTTCTGGAAATATAATTAAACAATTTAGTATTAAATGGCCAAATTCACTTGGGCATTACTATAGTTTTTTTACGGGTTTTCTTGGATTTAAAATGCTTGAAGGTGAATATAAAATGATGGGATTATCCCCATTTGGTTCCCCTACATTTGCTCCTGTTATTGAGGAAAATATTCTTAAAATATCAAAAAAATACTATAAGTTCAAGTTTAAGCTTGCTTCTTATCATTCGGCCTTAAATGGATATTACAGTAATAGCATAATTAAATTAATTGGTTTACCGAGACATTCATCTGATGTTTTTGATAAGCGTCATATGGATATTGCTGCTAGCGTTCAGTATGTTTATGAAAAAATATTACTCCATATATTAAATGCAAATCATAATAGTGATAAAGTATTACTAATGGCTGGTGGCTGCGCTTTAAATGTTTCAGCAAATGGAAAGATTATTAGAAATAGAATTTATGATAAAATTTTCGTTCCGCCCTGCCCGCATGATGCTGGTGCAGCTATAGGAGCTGCTATTTTGTCATCTTCTTCTATTTTAAATTATCGACTTGAATTATTTTCGTTTAACAATCCTTATTTAGGCCCCATCTATTCCGAAGAGCATATAGAGTGTGCGATTATTCAATCTGGACTGAAGTTCATAAAATTTCAAGATACTCAAAATTTTCTCGATATAGTTGCTTCTAAAATTTCAACTGGCTCTATCGTTGCCTGGTTTCAAGGGCGTTCAGAATTTGGGCCTCGCGCACTTGGTAATAGATCACTCCTTGCTGATCCACGTTTTATTGTGGTTCGTGATTTAATCAACGAAAAAGTTAAACAAAGGGAGTTATTTCGTCCCTTTGCCCCATCATGCAAGATAGAGGTTGTTAATCAATTTTTTGATATTGATCAAGATTCACCCTATATGAATATTGCAGCTGAAGTCTTAGCAGATGCTAGATCTATTATTCCTGCAGTGACTCATATTGATGGCACGGCACGTGTACATACTGTAAAAAAAGAGCTTAATGAGAAATATTGGGGGCTATTAAATTCATTTGAGAAAATTACGGGTGTAGGAGTTTTACTAAATACATCTTTTAATATTCAGGAGCCAATTGTTGAGACTCCAGAAGATGCTCTCGCTTGTTTTATTTCAAGCGGAATTGATTATTTAGCAATCGACAATTTTTTGGTTGTAAGAGATGAATAATAATAAAAAAGTTCTTATTATTATGGCAACTTACAATGGGGAAAGTTGGGTAAAGGAGCAAATTTCAAGCATTCTTAATCAAACATATAAAAATACTGAATTAGTTATTTTTGATGATTTCTCTACTGATTCAACTGTAGATTTCATAAGTAGCAATTTTCCTGCAATCAAGATTATTAAGCGTAGTAAAAATCTAGGCTCAGCGTCAAATAACTTCTTGCAGGCTCTTTCATCAATTGATTTGAGGCATTATGATTTCATATGTTTTTCTGATCAAGATGACTTATGGATGAATGATAAAATTGAAAGAGCGTTAGCTTGTTTTAAGGATAAAAAAATTGATGGATATAGTTCAAATGTAAAATCATTTTGGGGGGCTAATTTTAAAGATTGCAAAATTAACGATAAATCATATGATCAGGTTGAGTATGACTATTTTTTTGAATCTGCCGGCCCAGGCTGTACGTATGTTTTATCAAGGGAGCTAGCTTCTGATATACAACTTTACATAATTAAAAACGGAGCTAACTTGGTAGAGCACTACGATTGGTTTATATACGCCTACAGTCGAAGTAGGGGTTATAAATGGTTTATTGATAAAAATCCTTCATTGTATTATCGTCAACATAATAGTAATTTCATAGGTGATAATGTTGGTTTTTTAGCCTACTACAAACGTTTAAAAAACGTACTTAATGGTAGCTATAGATCCGAGGTTAATAATAACATTGATTATTTAAAATATAGTATTGATTATAAAAATAAAATTAATAGCAGATTATTTCTTGTGTGGAACTCATTCCACTTAAGAAGAAACCCTAGAGATAAATTGGCGCTATTCATTTTTATATTGTTATGTATATATTAATTTTTAAAAGATTATTTGATATATTTTTTTCTATAATCCTTATATTTTTTTTATCCCCCCTCTTTTTAATGATAGCTACTTCTATTTTATTGTTTGATTTTGGACCAATTCTTTTTTTTTCAGATAGAGTGGGCATTAATAATCACATATTTCGTATGCCTAAATTCAGAACAATGAGTACCAAGACCCCGGTAGTTGCAACTCATATTTTAGATAATTCTGAGGCTTATATTTCTAGACTTGGTAAAATTTTAAGGAAAACTAGCTTAGATGAAATTCCGCAAATATTTTCAATATTGATGGGATCAATGAGTTTTGTTGGGCCTAGACCTGCTTTATACAACCAGCTTGATTTAATTCAATTAAGACTGGAGAGGGGTGTGCATAAAATTAGACCGGGTTTAACTGGGCTGGCCCAAATTTCTGGCAGAGACTCCCTGTCGCTAGAAGAGAAAGCTGACTTTGATGCTATATACTCAAAAAATATTTCTTTTATAAATGATTGCGACATATTGTTTAAAACTGTTTTTTACGCGCTCACCTCAAAAAACATTCTGCATTAGCAAAATTACCTTACAGAGGGGTCGTTTAGGCGCACTTAATTTAGGTTGAATCGTATTTATTATCTTCAAGTAATTTTTGTTGCTACTAAGGCTGTGCTGCTTAGGCAATCCCGCCTTGTAAAGCGCGTCCTTATTATTTTTTTAGATGTTTTGCTTAGTCTATTTACGGTTTGGTTGGCATTTGGACTTCGTCTTGATGATTGGCGTTTCATGCAGGGCGGCCTATTGTGGGCACTAATCATCTCCTCTAGTCTTTCTATCCCAATTTTTAATTACTTCGGGCTATATCGTGCTATTGCAAGATATGCCGGCTCAGCTGTTTTTTATTCAATTACTAGCGCTTTCATTTTATATGGGCTTCTATTTTTTTCGATTTTTACACTTATTGGCATGGACAATGTTCCTCGGTCTATTGGTGTAATACAGCCTTTATTATTTTTTATTTCAATTAGCTCGGTAAGATTTCTCGCTTGTTACTGGTTTGGGGGGGGTAGTGTAAATAAAAAAGGGCGCCAATTAGACCCAACAGTTATGCTTATTTATGGAGCAGGTTCAGCAGGGCGTCAGCTAGCAGCAGCATTAAATGTGAATAAGGAAGTTGCTTTAAAAGGCTTTATTGATGATGACCCTCAATTACAGGGAAATACTGTGAATGGTCTGTGGGTATATTCCAGCCTCGACTTGAGGAGTCTATTAAAGAAATTATCTGTTACCGACATAGTATTGGCTATACCTTCTGCGAGTCAATCTCGTAGAAGGGAGATTATTGATTTGTTATATGGGTGTGGAGTCCGGGTGACTACAATTCCGAACCTTCTTGATATAAGATTAGGACGCATTAGCGCGGGAGATGTTATTGACTTGGATATGAATGACTTGCTAGGTCGTAAGGTAGTGCCGCCCAATATTTTATTGTTAGAAAAAAACATAAGAAATAAAGTAGTTTTAGTTACGGGTGCGGGTGGCTCTATAGGTAGCGAATTATGCAGACAAATTATCAAGTTTGCTCCTGAGAAATTAATTTTACTTGATAGTAGTGAGCATGCCCTCTATACAATAAGCGAAGAATTAAAGAGATATTTCGGCGGCGATAATGGCTGTAACATTCCGGTTATATTTGATGAAAACTATCCGACCGAAGTTTTTGATGGCCATTCAATTCGGCTTTCTACTTGCTTAGGGTCGGTGCAAGATAAAAATTTGATAGCAAATATTCTTGCTAAGAATAAACCTTCAACAGTTTTTCATGCGGCTGCATACAAACATGTGCCATTGGTAGAGTTGAATCCAATTGAAGGCATAAAAAATAATGTTTTTGGCACTCTTAATTGTGCAATTGCCAGTATAGATGCCGAAGTATCGAATTTCATTTTGATTAGCACTGATAAGGCTGTAAGGCCAGCAAATGTTATGGGTGCGAGTAAGCGTGTCGCTGAATTAGTGCTACAGGCATTAGCTCAATTTGCACGCTTGAAAAGCTCGACAATTAAATTTTCAATGGTTCGATTCGGGAATGTTCTTGGGTCTTCTGGCTCAGTGGTGCCTCTCTTTAGTGCCCAGATTAAGGCTGGAGGGCCAATTACTTTGACGCATCCAGAGGTGACACGTTTCTTTATGACTATTCCAGAGGCGGCGCAATTGGTCATACAATCCAGCGCCATGACTTCTGGTGGAGATGTTTTTATCTTAGATATGGGTGACCCAATAAGGATTTATGACTTAGCCATTAAAATGATTTACCTGTCTGGGCGTATATTGAGAGATGAATCAACCGCTAGTGGGGATATAGAAATTGCAATAACTGGGTTGCGTTCTGGTGAAAAGCTTCATGAGGAGCTTCTTATAGGAAATAACCCGCAGCCTACAGCCCACCCTAAAATTATGAAAGCGCATGAAGAGTTTTTATCTTGGGATAATCTAAGTATTGAATTAGAAAAACTCGAACGAGCGTTGGATGTTCGCAATCTTGATGCAGCATTAAATATTCTTAGCAGGTTGGTGCCGGGGTATGTTCGGAATGAAATCCACGGTGGCTAGGATATCCTGCGCTATGTCTCAAGAAATTTATTAACACTCAACATCAATCTTCTAGTCTTAAAATCGTTAAAAAAGAGATGATGTTTCAAATCATTTAATAATTTGTTCACGTCTCATAATTCCTGGGTGTAATGGCAGGCTCAGCTAGATAGAAAACAAAGAAATGAGCGGTGCAGTAGAATCAATATAAGACTAGGTTAACCATTACTCCAAACCCTGATTGATTTAAATGTAATGATTTTTTAATGGACAGCACTTACAATAAATTTTTAGCAATTTCTTGTATTTATTGATTTCGCAAAAAGTGATTTGATAACTTGGCCAGTGTTATTGTATTGATTACAAGTAGCAGTTGAGTTTGAGTTATGGCTAATTTTTCCTTAAATTTTGGGTTGACATAGTAAAGATTTCGAGGTAAAAAATTGTCATTAAGCATTAAACTCAAACCTAATTTTAAGTAATGATAACTATTTATTAATTGCTTAACCAAGCAGTAGTCACAAAGTACGATGTATTTTTATTGGAATAAGGGCTCAATACAATATGTCAAGTAACTCTAATTTTGTGGGGATGCCATCCAACGAAAAATTTGGCTGGGTTTTTAGCGTGATCTTTATTGTCACCTCCACTTATTTTTTTGGAAAACAAACTGCAGTTCCGGCAATAGCATCACTAATATTAGCCATACTCTTTGTTTTAACAACCTCTTTTACGCCAATTATTTTAGCTCCTCTCAACAAAGCTTGGTTTTTATTGGGGCTTTATTTGGGAAGGGTGGTAAGTCCTATTATTTTAAGTTTTATTTTTTTTCTCCTTGTTACCCCAGTCGCCTTAATTACGCAACAACTTGGCATGGACCCGCTGCGACTTAAAAGGCGGCAAGTTTCTAGTTATTGGATAGAAAAAGAACCGCTTGCAGCTTATTCATTTAAAAACCAATTTTAGAGAATGATTATGGATTTTCTTAAGGAGCTTTGGGTTTTTTTAAGTAGGCGTAAAAAGCTTTGGCTTTTACCAATCATAGTTGTGATGGTACTTTTGGGATCGCTGCTAATTCTTGCCCAAGGTTCAGTATTGGCCCCATTTATTTACACACTATTCTAATTTTAAAAATTTCGTGTATATATTAGGGATTTCAGCCTATTACCATGACTCGGCAGCTTCTTTGGTGCATGATGGCAAGATAGTTGCTGCTGTACAGGAAGAGCGCTTTACTCGTAAAAAACATGACTCATCCTTTCCTAATCAGTCGATTACCTATTGCCTTAAAGAGGCGAGTATTCCACCGCATGAAGTTGACTATATTGTTTTTTATGACAAACCTTTTTTAAAGTTTGAACGTCTTCTGGAGACCTACTTGACTTTTGCCCCAAAAGGCCTCCTAAGTTTTATCGCATCGATGTCCATATGGCTTAAAGACAAGCTCTTTCAAAAGAGAGCGATAGTTAGAGCGCTACAAGATCTGTGGGGGACTGAAATCAAGTGGGAAGATCGATTGCTTTTCTCGGAGCATCATTTAAGTCATGCGGCAAGCGCTTTTTACCCCTCTCCATTTGAGTCTGCAGCAGTTCTGACGATGGATGGCGTGGGTGAGTGGACAACCACATCGCTGGCAATTGGTCAGGGGAATGGGCTTGAGGTAGTAAAAGAAATTCACTTCCCCCATTCTTTAGGTTTGTTATATTCTGCATTTACTTATTACACCGGTTTTAAGGTTAACTCTGGCGAATATAAAGTAATGGGCTTGGCGCCTTATGGAAATCCTGTATATGCTAATTTGATAAGAAATTATCTTATTGATATTAAAGAAGATGGATCATTTGCATTGGATATGAGCTACTTTAACTATTGCGCTGGTCTTAGCATGACTAATAAAAAGTTTAATGCTCTATTTGGCGGTCTACCAAGACAGCCTGAATCAGAATTGACTCAACGAGAGATGGATTTAGCCGCTTCCATTCAGGCGGTCACTGAGGAGGTAGTTATTAGATTGGCAAAGAGCATTGCAAGAAGCACGGGACAAAAGAATTTATGCCTTGCAGGCGGAGTGGCTCTTAATTGCGTGGCAAACGGAAAACTCTTGCGTGAGAATATATTCGAGAATATATGGATACAGCCTGCATCAGGGGATGCTGGGGGGGCAATAGGCGCTGCGCTTGCCATTTATTACATTATGCTTAACCGGGCTCGAACGGTTGATACGAATCAATTGGATGGCATGAGTGGCTCTTATTTAGGCCCTAAATTTACTCAAGAAGAAATTCACGAAGAGTTAACAAGATGTGGCGCCATTTTTACAACATATGGACCAGACGAAGTCCTGGTAAAAACTGCGCATGCCTTAGCCGATGGAAAGGCTGTTGGATGGATGAGTGGTCGTATGGAGTTTGGACCACGTTCATTGGGCGGTAGGAGTATCTTAGCCGATCCAAGATCTGCAACAATGCAAAAATTACTTAACCTCAAAGTCAAATATCGGGAGTCGTTTAGACCTTTTGCGCCTAGTGTTTTACGCGAAGATGCTTCCGAATGGTTTGATCTAGATACAGACTCCCCTTACATGCTTTTAGTAGCTGATGTAGCCGAATCAAAGAGGTGCGCTTTGACACAGAATGAAGAGGAGCTGTTCGGCATTGAAAAGCTCAATAAGGTACGCTCTTCAATTCCATCCGTAACCCATGTGGATTACTCCGCTAGGGTGCAAACAGTTAGCGAAAAAACTAATCCACGGTATTACCAGCTTATTAAAAATTTCAAAAAGATCACAGGCTTCCCCGTTCTAGTAAATACTTCGTTTAATATTCGGGGCGAACCGATTGTTTGTTCGCCGACTGACGCATTTAGATGCTTTATGGGAACCGAATTGGATATTTTGGTGGTTGGAAATGCAATCTTAGAAAAGACTAAACAATCAAACTCATTGGGGGTTGATTACAAAAAAAAATATGAATTAGACTAAATTTTTTATTAGCAATTAAACTCAAAATTTCCCTATAAATTAATTATTTAAAATGAGGTAATTAATAAAGTAATCATATTAAAGTACATCTTGAGCTGCATGGATTAAGTGTAATTTCTTGGTGGATTAGGGAAAAATGATCAACCTGAAGCTGATAATAATTGCACGACATTAGTATTAAGCTGCGACATCATAAAATCAATGATATTTTTTTGAAAATTTAACGTATTTATTTAATTCGCCTTGCAAGCTCATTTGCAACTATTTGATTTCCTTCTTTGTTGAAATGAATATCTCCCTCAACAAAAAGATTCTTATACCAATTTGGATCAGTTCGAGAAGCCTCTATAAAATTTGGATACAAATTTATAAGTCCAGCACATTTACTCATACTAATGCATGCGTCGCCTATAAATTTTTCCCAATTCGTGCTTGAGGATTTAAATTTTATTTGTGCAGGCCATGGATAAATGAGTAAATAAAATTCACCATTTTTATTGCTTGCAAGAGAATTAATTTTTTGCAAATTATTTAATATCTTTCCTTTTGCATTTTCAATGCCAATGGGAGCATATCCCTCAGGATAAAATTTGTTGTTCAAGACTTGAAGTTCTTTGCTCCAGGTGAATGCTGATCTTGGATTTAGAAAGGGATCCGGCCAACCAGCCCCTTTAATTTGAAATATTTGATGCTTAATATATCTTATTATGCGAGTTGTTAATATAAATCTTTGTAAGATAAGATTTCTCAGGGAATCTTTTTCTATTGACTGTTGATTCATCTCTCTTGGCTCATCACTATCGCTGCCTCCGGAAGCCCATCTAGTTGCCTCATCCTGCACATCGCTGATATCTACGGCAAGAACAAATTTATGCCGCTCTCCATTAAGCTCCTCAATTAATTTCTTATAAATATAATAATAAACAGTGGGAGAGTAAGAGGGTACACCAAGATTAACGACACAATACTTACTTAGACTTTCAAATTTCCCGACAAAAGTTTCATCCCAAGGACCATTTATTCCATATGTAAAAGAGTCTCCAATGAAATATAAATTCTCTTTGCACCCCGAAATATTTTGACTATTCGCAATTCTGCGGCCGCGAGCATCTGTGGTGAGGCGATAGTTGTTATTTCCCCAGATTTGAAAGCCATCATAGTTTCGCTTTAGCTCATAAAAACCAGATGGATGTAAAACAAGATTATTTTTATTTTTTTCATTTCCTAACTGACTTGTAGAAAAAATAAAATCGAGTAAAAAAAAAATAACAAATGTCGCAAAAAAAGAAATTACAGGAATGAGAATTGCAAAAAATTTATTTTTGCAATTATTGTGGTTATTTATATTTTTCATTTATATGAGTATAAAAACTATTTAATTTCCTTGTTCATATTTTGATCTATACATGATGCGCCTGTAGCTTTAAAAAATGAAATATAGGATTTTTTATGTGGTTACTTGGTCATAATTAATTCTTTAAGCTATTGGGGAAAGGCTTGGGTAACAAGTTATTAATAGGACGCCAAAATTCTATGTAAATTATAATTTCAATACTGATCTATAGGTAATATGAAGCTAAAAATTCCCTATGCTATGGAACTAAACTCAAAAACAAATACTCAAAGAAGATTATCAAATGAACCATACCCTGAAGTAAGGTGGTTCTACCAATGGCTAGAGTTAGCGCCCCAATAAAGAATGACAAATACATCAGCGTCATATTAAGGTCGCTGATGCCCAGACTTAGCGGGAGATTAAAGAAAATAGCAATCGCTGCAACTGTGGGAATGGTGAGTCCAATGCTGGCTAAAGCAGAGCCTAGGGCTAAGTTCAAACTACTTTGTAAGCGATTAGCTTTAGCAGCTCTGATAGCAGCAAAACCTTCTGGTAACAATACCAAGAGTGCGATAGCAATACCCACAATAGTTTTAGTTGCTCCTGCAGCAGCAACACCCTTCTCAATCGCTGGACTTAACAGCTCTGCAAGCCCTACTACCATGATAAGTGATAGCAAAAGCAATATGGCACTAACTGCCGTCTTTACATTGCTTGGCTTGAGCGCATGAAAATTAATATCTGTTTTTTTATCTTCTGTACTTGGTAGGTAGTAGTCGCGATGGCTAACTGTTTGAAAGAATAAGAATGCAATATAAAGAGCAAATGAAGCCACACCAGCAAAGGCTAGTTGGCTCTTTGTAAAGTCAGGCCCTGGCGTACTGATGGTTACAATCGGCATAACCAAAATAAAAGTGGCTAAGGCAGTCAGTACTGCCAACGCTGAGTTGGTACCCTCATTTCTGAAAGTCATTTCATGGTGAGTGAGGCCGCCCACAAAGATGCAAAGGCCAATAACGCCATTCACCACAATCATTACCGTAGCGAACACCGCATCACGTGCAATAAATTCTGATCCTTCGTGGCCCGTGAGCATCATGGAGATAATGAGCGATACCTCAATAATGGTGACGCTAATCGATAGCACTAATGTTCCAAATGGCTCACCTATTTTGTGGGCGATTGCTTCAGCGTGATGAACGGCTGATAGAACGGCACCAATTAGAGTGACGCTCATAAGGGCAATAAACCAAGTTTGGCTTAATAGGGCAGTCATAGATGCATTCTGGAAAATGAGGTTAAGCTAGCGGGTGAATTCACCCTAAAACGATTGATTATTGATTTTTAACTATTCATTACTGATTACTGAGAGTTTATAGCCATCCATGAAAGCCATTATCTTATTTGGGCACGGAGCAAGGGACAGCCGCTGGCGCGAGCCTTTTGATCGCTTGGCCACGTTGTGGCGTGCTCAGCATCCTGATACTCCTGTTGAGTTGGCTTTCTTGGAGATGATGCAGCCTTCATTAGAGGAGGCAGTGACTTTTTTGGCTGGCGGTGGGGTCACTCAAATTACTGTGGTGCCTGTTTTCTTTGGGCAGGGCGGTCATTTGCGTAATGATTTCCCGGTATTGCTAGAGGCCTGCAAAAAGCAGCTCCCTGGGGTCAAATTAAGCGCTACGCCTGCTGTTGGTGAGGATCTGGCTGTCTTGCAAGCCATCGTCGACTTCGGGGCCAGAGCCCTCTAAGTTGTTTGTCTTTGTTGAATTTCTTAAAGCTTCACCAATCATGATGAGCGCCGGGGAGCTGCTATCAAACCATTGATCTGCTTTGCCTGCAGCCAGTTCTTTTAGGGTGCTGGCCCAAACGCGTTCACGCGAAGTACTAACGGCTTCTAATATTTGTACAGGTGTACTAGCCGTTTGATTGGGGCTTTGCTCAATTAATTGCTGCGCAATTTTGGCAGCATCTTTGCGACCCATGTAATACACCAGCGTATCTGCATTAGGATTGGTTAATGGTTGCAGGGCTTGTCCTAGAGCGATATTTTCACTACCCTGCGCAAGAGTTATAAAGGCAACGCTACGCGATACACCGCGCAATGTCAGCGACTGCTGAAGGCTCGCTGCACCAGCAAGGGCTGCTGTGATGCCTGGTACAACTTCTACTGCAATACCGGCGGCTTTAAGAGTCTGGATTTCTTCATCAGCACGACCAAAGAGCATCGGGTCGCCGCCCTTGAGGCGAACAATGACTTGATGTTTCTGGGCTGCATCTACCAAGCGTTTATTAATGAATTGTTGAGCAGAAGAAAGCTTGCCACAACGCTTACCAACCTCTATTTGAATTGCTTGCGGGCACAGCGTGAGCATCTCTGGGCCAACCAAAGCATCGTAGAAAACAATGTCAGCTTTCTTTAAAAGCTTAGCGCCACGAACTGTAATGAGGTCTATCGCGCCCGGACCAGCGCCAACTAAATACACCTTTCCTGGCGTTTGGTATTGTTGTTGGATTGGCTTGGACATAGTGTTTGCTTAATGTACTTTTATAGATTTCTACTTATGCGCTTGCGCGAGTAGTTCTGAGTCCACGCCAGCTGTTTTGGGTTGTAACTGAATATAGGTCAAACTGCTTTAAAGCGATATCTAAGTTTTGATCATGGCGCATTGCAAAACTATTAAAACCAACACGAGCGCCTTGCAAGAGTTGGTCAATTAATACGTCACCGATCGCTCGGATTTCACCTTGCCAAGCAAAGCGATCACGTAGCAAGGCTGCCGTACTGAAGCTTCTACCATCTATAAAAATAGGAAAGTGGGCTGCCACTAGGGGCCAGACTTTTTTGCCAGTCTCAATCACTTCTGTATGCTTGAGAATGTCATCATCAGTTGCAAACCACACACCAATCTGACTGTTCTTAGCTAGCGCCAAGATATCAGACTCATGGTGATGCTCGAGCCACCATTTAAATGGCATCAATACTTTATGGGCGCCATGCTCAAGATCGGGCAAGCCACCTTCATCTTGGCTACTACTCCAAATTTGCCATTCATTTGGGGCTAATGTTGGCTTGCCGCCTTTGGGAAAATGCAATATTTCTTGATGTGCGGGTATGAAATTGGCATTAGATATTGGAGTCACGCTCATGATGCCTCTTTTGTGACTTTTTCAGCCTTATCCTTTTTCTTCACATCTTTGTAAGCTGCCTCTTTAAACGGAGCCACTCCAATGCGGCGATAAGCTTCAATAAAGGATTCATCTTCACTGCGGTTGCTTACGTAAGTGTTAATAACGTTTGAAATTACATCAGAAATTTCATCAGCGTAGAAAGAAGGGCCAATTACTTTGCCAATAGAGGCATCGTTACCTTGCTCGCCACCTAAAGTAATTTGATACCACTCTTCACCATCTTTATCGACACCGAGCACGCCGATATTGCCAACGTGATGGTGGCCACAAGAGTTAATGCAGCCTGAAATATTGAGGCTAATGTCGCCTAAATCAAATAAATAATCTAAATCATCAAAGCGCTCTTGAATCGCTTTAGCAATAGGAAGGGACTTGGCATTTGCCAATGAGCAGAAATCACCACCAGGGCACGCGATGATGTCAGTGAGCAACCCAACGTTTGGCAGAGCAACCTTTTGCTTCTTGGCCTCTTGCCAGAGTTCATATAACTTAGCTTGCTCAACATCAGCAAGAACCAAGTTTTGTTCATGAGTAGCACGCAAATCACCAAAACTATATTGGTCAGATAAATCTGCAATCGCAAGCATTTGCGTAGTCGTAGCATCACCAGGAGCAACTGTACCGTGCGGCTTTAGCGACAGAATTACGCTGGCATAACCAGGTGCTTGGTGCGGTTTAACGTTACGTTCTAGCCAACGAGCAAAAGTTGCTTTATCAGATTCGCTTGCGGCGCTAATAATTTTCTCATTGCTTAATGCAGGTAGCGTTTTGTATGCGGGCTTTGTGAAATGCTTCGCAACGCGATCCCACTCTGCTTGAGTGAAGTTGTCATCACCATTTTTAATGTGTACCCATTCACCTTCAACTTGACGAGAAAACTCTTCTGGGCCTAAGGCTTTTACCAAAATCTTGATGCGGGCTTTATAGAGATTATCTCGACGGCCAAAGCGGTTATACACACGCAAGAGTGCAGTGAGGTAGCTTGGTAAGACATTCCAAGGGAGCCCTTGTTTAATGAGCGATCCCAAAATAGGGGTGCGACCCATACCGCCCCCTGCATAGATGTCAGCAGTGAGTTCACCGTTATTCACATTAGGATTTTTCTTAAGTTCGATACCAACGTCATGACAAAGCAATACGGTACGATCTTCTTTTGCGCCGTTGACAGCAAACTTAAATTTACGTGGCAAATGTACGAATTCTGGATGCAAGGTTGACCATTGACGCAGTAATTCGCAAACAGGGCGAGGATCAATATATTCATCACCAGCAACACCTGCAAATGCATCGCTCGTAATATTGCGAATACAGTTGCCAGAAGTTTGAATAGCGTGCATCTCTACTTTGGCAAGCTCAGCCAAAATATCTGGAGTGTCTTCTAGTGTGACCCAGTTGAACTGAATATTTTGACGAGTTGTGAAGTGACCATACCCACGATCATATTTTTCGGCAATGAGCGCCATGGTGCGCATTTGTTTGGAATTAAATAGACCGTAAGGAATCGCCACACGCAGCATGTAGGCATGGCGCTGGTGATAGAGGCCATTCTGTAGTCTTAATGGACGAAACTCTTCTTCCGCAAGACTGCCATCAAGACGCCTGGTCACCTGGTCTCTAAATTGTGCAACCCGTTGGTCTACAAGGGTTTGGTCGATATAGTCATATTTATACATAGCCCACGATTGTCAGAGTTATTCTATATTCCGCCAAATACTTAAAAATTGATCTCATATAACTTAGAGATATATAGCCCGGAAATAGACCCAGAACCCAAAAGTCTGCTTCAATAGTCCTAAACCCTAAAAAAGAGGGCTTAAGCTAGGCCCCGAAACATCAAAAACGGAGACAGCATGAAAAAACCTCAACAAATCGGCTTGGTAGCCGCCCTCAGCTTCGGATTAATGACGAGTGGCGTAGGTTATGCCGCAGATACCTCAAAAGCGCCTTTGCCCCTTAGTAGCAATCCTGGCCAAGGATTTACCCAGGAGGGTCTCAAAAGAATTGATATGTTCTTTGCTGATCAAATTGCTGCTAACAATATGCCCGGCGCCGTATTGGCGGTTGCCAAGAATGGCAAGCTAGTCATTTTCAAACCTTATGGATATTTGGATAAAGCCAACAACAAGCCCATGACAACTGATGCCATCTTTAATTTGGCATCGATGACTAAGGTGATGGCTGCCGTAAGCGGGCTCACTTTTTATGAAGAAGGGAAGTTGCCGCTCAATGCGCCGATCTCCAATTGGCTCCCCCAATTTAAGGATATGAAAGTGGGCAAGATTGATGCCGATGGAAATCTCACTACCGTGCCAGCAAAAAATCCCATTACTGTTCAAGATCTCATGCGCCATACCAATGGTCTCACTTATGGCGGTCGCGGGGCAACACCGGTACATAAATTTTATCCAGCAGGTTCAGCACCCGCAGCCGTTCAATACAATGCCCAAGAATTTATTGATAAGTTAGCCAGTGCACCATTGCTCTATGAGCCAGGCACTGCATGGGATTATGGTTTTGGATTGGACGTGCTCGGCATCATTGAAGAAAAGATAGCAGGCAAGTCTTTGGGTGCAGTTATGCAGGAGCGTATTTGGAATAAAGTCGGAATGTCGAATACCACTTTTGACTTGGCTGAAAAAGATCGTGCTCGCTTAGCGCAACCATTGCCGATTGACCCGCTTACTGGTAAATCACAAAAGGTTGATATTCATACACAGAAGGTGAAGTTTGATTGCGGTGGCTCTTGTGCCTATTCTACTGCTGGCGACTACATTCGCTTTGGCCAAATGCTGCTTAATGGTGGCAGTCTTGAAGGTAAGAAAGTATTAGGTCCGCAGACAGTGGCATTTATGACATCAAACCATTTAAACAAAGACATTAAAAACAATGTCGGCGGTACTGAGCCAGGTCGCGTAGGTTATGGCTTCGGTTTGGGTGTAGCAGTTCGCACTGATAGAGGCTTGTCAGCGATTAACGGTAACGTTGGCGATTTCACCTGGAACGGCGCATACGGGACCATCTTTTGGACAGACCCTAAAGAACAAATGGTGGTGGTCATGATGGGTGTAGCGCCAGGCGAAATCCGCAAAGTGCATCGTGAGCAATTGAATGCCGTGATTTATGGCGCATTGGAGAAGTAATGAAAAGTTAGAAGAACAGCTAAACCTGACCACTCCAATTGAGTGGATATTCCCTTCTTTAAAATTAGCGCAAGCACAAAAAATGCTTGCGCTAATTTTTTTATCCAACACATTTATTTCTGGAGATCGATATGACATAACTTTTTAACAAGAATTTGAGGAATTTGTTATGTCACGAACAGTTAGGCGTAAAAATCAGCGGCATGAATATGCATGGGTTTTAAAAGATTGGGATTTATTTCTGAAAGGAGGTCCAAGTATTCGTCATGATCAACGCTCACCCGCTGGAAGAAAGGCGATTGCGCTATTTCATTCTGATAAAGAAACCACCATGGGGAGTGGGGCGCCGCGATGGTATCGCAAGGTTTTTGATCGGCGTCGACGCACCAGAAACGACAGAGTGATGAGGCAATGGCTCAGTAACTTTGATTACGACCCTGTTTTTGAGGCTAGCCACAAGCATGATGCCAATTGGTCTTGGTGGTGAGTGAGTATTTCGTTGGTTTTTATAAAATATGTTTCTTATAGTATACAAATAATATAAATTGTATATAATAAGAAACATTGTGATAGCAAAGATTAATCCATCCCCAGCCCAAGACTTGCCTTTGTTAGCCCGTTTAGGCGCTCAAATAACGGCTAGAAGAAAGGTTTTGAAGGTTCGCGCCCAGGTTTGTGCTGAAGTAGCCGGTATTTCAAGGGTGACATTACATCGCATTGAAAAAGGCGAGCCTACAGTGAGTATTGGGGCTTATTTGCAGGTCTGCGAAGCCTTGGGTTTGCATTTAGCTTTATTGCCAATAGTTGGCGAAAAAGAGGATATCAATTTACATGATCCCGAAATGCCCCATATCCGCATTAAAGACTATCCCCAATTAAAGGCGTTGTCATGGCAGCTAAAAGATGACGAGTATTTAACGGATGCTGAAGCAATGTCAATTTATGAGCGGAACAAACGCTTTTTAGATTTAAGTCATCTTAAAGAGCACGAGAGAGTATTAATGCAAAGATTGATAGATACAAGAGGAATGGAGCAAATGCTTGTTTAGGCGTAAACACCACCAGGGTATTGCTGGCATCCTGCATTAATTTAACGGCGATCTATTAAGGGAGCATCAATGTTACTTTGGTGGTGGGACGGCTATAGCTTTACTACAAGATGAGTATCGGGAATCTGTTGATATTGATTTCCTTGTCTCTAATAAAGAGTATTACCGCGAATTGCGTCATTTATTAACAGATACAGCAGGTATTTATACCATCGCCAAGAAGGACGCTAAATTGGTGTTAGCCCGCGATATTAAGGCGGATCAGTATGGCATCCGCACAATGATCCAGTCGGGAGATATAGCTGTCAAATTTGAAATTGTTTTAGAGGGTCGTATTGAATTTGATTTACCCGGCCCGAGAGATATAGTTCAAGATGTTGCGACCTTAACTAGGCTGGATTTGTTAGCAAGCAAGTTATTGGCTAACTCAGATCGATGGAATGATGCGGTTATCTATAACAGGGACATTATCGACTTTGTAATGCTATCACCAAGCAAGATTGAGTTGAGTAGCGCATTAAAAAAAGCCTATCAAGCATATGGTGATAGCGTGCACAGGGATCTGCATAAAGCTATTAATAAGTTATTAACCCGCGATGGGTGGCTAGACACTTGTATGAAGATGTTAAAGATAGAGCTTCCCAAAGCGCTCTTATGGCAAAGACTCAATGATTTAATGCGTGATCATTCGCAACTTTTGAAAAGTTATGTGGCTATAAAGCTGAGGGTAGTAAATGACAATCAAGTAAAAAAATTTATTGATAAAAAGTTAAAAAACATTGACCATATTTTGGCATATCTGAAAGATAAATAAATTACTACTTTGAAAGTCTTCTTTAGAGTTCAGGAAAATATTTGAGGCTTTCGAAATGATGGGCTTCAACAGCTTTTTTATTAATTTTTAGACCCTGAGCTTACAGTACCAGTTACCATATTTTTGTTGGCAGAGGTGATGCTTTAGAATAAGTAGATGAATTTCTTCGCTGACATATTTGCTGAATTATTGAAGATTAAATTCCCGATAGTGTCTATATAAGTTAGCAATTGACGCAAATCCTAGGGTCACAATCAGTATTGCAAATAAGTATTCAGTGGTGAGGTAGTTAAAGACCTTGAGTTGGATGAGGATCGCAGCTGCTATAAAAGCACCAATCGATCCAAACGCTACCAGTTTGAAATTGGGTATAAATGCACCCAAGGTGATTGCAATAAATACTAAGTAGAGCTCTGCAACCAATTGGTCCGCAGTCACAAAAATAGAATTGGTTAATTCTGGGTTAGTAAATTTTCCCAAAACGGCAATGGTCAAAATGCTAGCTAAGATCGCAAAGTTCAACTTTGCTTTGGAGAGAATGGCTTTTAGTTGATCGTTCATATTGCTCAGGCTAATGGAGCGCCATTGCCATTAAAGACCAGGCTAATGCCAAGCCATAAGAGGATGAAGGCAACAAGTACGGTGAAGCCAATTTTCTTGAGGAAATATTCCAGACTATCCATATAAGCTTCATCATTACGACCAAACCATTGATCAAAGCGTTTCCAAACTAGGCGACCTACCACTAGGGGTAACAACATCGCAACAATGCCTAAGATGACGGTAAGAGTGGTATCCATATAAAACTTCTTTCTACTGTATTTGCTAGCTTATTTATAAATTGATTGCCGGAAAGTCATACAGGATACAAGGGTTATCGACCATGATCGATTTTCTTAAGTTTGAGTCTATAACCCAATCGCCAAATAGGTCACACAGATCAGCATCGTGAGGCATGTTTTTCTTCACCATTACATGGGGCCAATCGCTACCCCAGACCAGTCGCTTAGGATTGGCGTCTATCACTGCATCATTAAAAGGGCGCATATCAGTATAAGGAAGATTGCCATCACAAATGCGATAAGGGCCTGTCATTTTGACCCAGGCCTGTTGGTTTTTGAGTAACTCCAATAAGCCCTGAAAACCTTCATCATTTACTCCATTTTTTGCATGGCTGTAACCAAAGTGACCAAATACTAAATCTACCGGAAAGTTTTCAAAGACCTTAGCTAAGTCTGGATATTCATTCACATGCATGAGGAGTTCAATATGCCAACCAAATGGTTTGATGCGCTCTGCTAAAGCTTTTAGATTTTGAATTGGTAAACCAGCAGACTTATCGGCTACATCCACAATATTGCAACGAATGCCACGCACACCAGCTGCATGCAGTTGCTCTAATTCTTGATCGATAAATTTATTTACGTTATTTGAAACAACGGCTACACCACGAAAATTTTTAGGTTGCTCCTTGAGCGCTGCTAACATCGCACGATTATCAGAGCCATAGACGCTCGGTTGTACTAGCACTGCTCGATCTACACCAAGCATATCAAGCAAAGATTCGTAGTTCTCTAAGGTAGCGTCTGGTGGTGTGTAGATACGCTCTTGCGCATAGGGAAATTGAGTTGCGGGGCCACAGATGTGGGCATGACAATCAACCGCCCCAGCCGGAAACGCAATCTTCGGCGATCGTATTTCTGGGTCAGGGGCTTGGCACAGAGGCGCTGAAGGATGATTGGTCAATTGCTTTACCGCTTTTTGACTGCGTTGCTTTACTGCGGTTCTATGTTGGCATCTTTTGCAATCTTTTGATACTTCGCCATTTCTTCACGCACAAACTTGCCAAACTCAGCTGGGCTCATTGGGGTTGCTTTAATGCCTTTAGCTTCATAAGCTGTTTTGACTTCAGGATCTTGCATCGATTGATTGATGTCGGTATTAATCTTTTTAACTACTGCAGCTGGAGTGCCCGCAGGCGCCCAAACACCAAACCAAAGACCAATTTCAAAATTGGGATAGCCTTGTTCAGCGATACTCGCAATTTCTGGAACTGCTGCATTACGCGATTTGCTAGTTACCCCAAGAGCACGCACCTTGCCACCTTTGAGTTGCCCAATCGCAGTATCAAGTGGTGCCATATAAAAAGCAGTGCGGCCTGACATGGTGTCAGAAATCGCTTCAGGTGATCCTTTATAGGGAACGTGAATGAGTTTGATGCCCATCATTTGATTGAAGTACTCGCCCGCCAAGTGAGTAGAGCTGCCAACACCTGCTGAAGCAAAGGTAATCTCACCAGGTTTGGATTTTGCAGCGATCACTAAATCCCGAATCGTTTGATAAGAACCATCTGCGGCAGTGATTATGACGTAAGGGGTTTGCCCAAGAATGGCCACATCAATCAAGCTCTTGAGGGGGTCATAAGGCAATTTTTTATAAATAGCAGGGTTCGCTGCATAGGAAGCCGATTGCACGAGCAGGGTGTAACCATCTGGGTCAGCGTTGACTACAACACCTGTCCCGATCAATCCGCCAGCACCAGGACGATTTTCAATAATGACAGGCTGCTTCCAAGACTCGGTCAGGCTCTTTGCAACGACTCGTCCAGCAATGTCAGCCCCAGAGCCAGTAGTCAAAGGCACGATCATCTTGACAGTGCGATTGGGGTAGCTTTGGGCATTAGCTATGGCTGCAGATACGGAAAGGCTCAGTATCAGAGTGAGTTTGCCAAGCATGCGGGTGCGCTTGCCCTGAATTTGTGATGTCAACATCGTGTCTCCTATGACTTTTATGGCGTCGTTTTTATAGTGGCGTCTAAATACCTTCTAGGGTATTTCATTGGATAATCTAACACGGTCTCAAAAATAGATAAATAGAGGCCGGTAGATCCAAAAAAGGCGGAGACAGATGACCCAATTGCAAGACACCAAAACCGTTAACGTCAATGGCGTTGATATTGCCTATCGATTTGATGGTCCCCAAGATGGCCGAGTACTGTTAGTGGCCAATAGTTTGATGGCCAACGGCAGTATGTGGGATTGGAATGTGCCTGCTCTTGCTGACCGTTACCGCGTGCTGCGTTACGACAAAAGAGGGCATGGCCAGTCTGGAGTTGTGCCTGGTCCATACAGCATTGCGCAATTAGCTGATGATGCTATTGGTTTATTGGATGCACTAAAAATTGAGAATGTGCATTTCATGGGCCTATCGATTGGCGGAATGATTGGTCAGCAATTGGGCGCTCGTTATCCTGAGCGCATTCTTTCACTTTCACTTTGTAATACCGCCAGTGAAATGCCACCCCGCAGTTTGTGGGAAGATCGTTTTCAAACAGCCCGCTCACAAGGCCTTACTGGTCTGGTGGATGGCACGATTAGCCGCTGGTTCACAGCGCCATTTGTAGAACGTGCTCCACAAGATATCGAAAAAGTACGCCAGATGATTTTGGCTACTAATGTGGAAGGTTATATCGGCTGCGGAAGTGCAGTGCGCGATATGGCACAAAGCACGATGTTGCTGAAGATTAAGGCGCCAACCCTGGTTCTATCTGGTCGTCATGACCCTGCCTGTACCGTAGATCAAGGTATTGTGCTTAATCGTCTGATTGATGGATCGCAGATGGTTATTATTGAAGACGCAGCCCATTTATCGAATATTGAGCAGCCCACTCGATTTAATCAAGCGGTGCGAGAGTTTATTGATTCGGTAGACAACCATCTTTAAGTTTTGAAGATGCTAAAGATATATTGCTTATTTTGCAGTGATCACTAAAAGGTTCCTCATGACCGACTTATCAGTAGAACAAATGAAAGTACTCCGTGCCAATGTATTGGGCGCGGCAGCAAAAGTTCCGGGGGCACTCATTGGTCTAGGCATTTTGTTCCTCATTCTCGGCATGATTGGCATTGCCGGTCAAACCCTCTTCTCTCTGGTTTCAGTCAATGTGCTGAGTATCTTCTTATTTGCAGGCGGCATTCTTCAGGGAGCGCATGCATTTAAATCTGCCGGCTGGAAAAGTGTTGGCGTGCAGCTGATTTTTGCTATTTTGTATATTGGCGCAGCAATTTATGTATGGGCATTCCCGATTCCTGCCCTTGAAGCGATTACTTTATGGCTTGCTGCAATCTTCTTCATCACTGGCTTCTTGCGTTTGGTCTCGGCATTTCAGCATCGTCATTTTGCTGAGTGGTTCTGGCTTGCCTTATCTGCAGCCATTTCTATCTTGATGGGCGTACTCATCATGAATAGCTTCCCATCATCAAGCTTATGGTTACCTGGCCTATTAATCGCTATTGAATTGCTACTACAAGGCTGGACATTATTGTTCTTAGGTTTTGCGGCCAAATCATTAACGAAGCAATAAACACTGAATCATTCCATATAAAGAGCAAAGTCATGGCAATGAAAAAAACAGACCTGTACAAGAGCTTAGCCTTGACTACTGCTCAGCGTATGAAGAATGCTGCCAAAACTCCAAAGCCTGGAGCTGCCGATGCAGTAGCAAAAACCAAAAAAGAGCTAGCAGAGGCAAACCCGATGCTAGCTTCTTTGATGGGCAAGAGTAAGCCAAAGAAAAAATAAGAAAAAATGCTGGTAGTACGTTCTTAATAATGGTTATGTGTAAGCAACTGCAATCTAGCGTGAATGTTCTAGCTCTCTTATTAGTTTTGCAATCTGGTCAATCTTGGGCGCAAATTGCACCACCCCCAAATTACGATCAAAAGCTCAATGACATGGTGGTGAATGCTACTCGTTCAGGAACACCTCTAGATGAAATGTCACTCAATACAACGATTCTGACAAAAGAAGTATTGGAATCCTCTCCTGATCAAACTGTTGATCAAATACTCAAGAATGTACCAGGCGTATTTTTAAATGATGTGCCTTACTACCAAAAAGATCCTACTGGCCAAAGCATTAACGTGCGCGGCTTAGGCTATGGCCGCACCCTAGTATTAATCGATGGCTTACCAGCAAATGACGCCTTCTACGGAACAGTACAGTGGAACTTGGTGCCGATGTCTTCGATTGAGTCAGTGGAGTTTGTGCGTGGTGGCGTATCGAGTTTGTATGGCAACTACGGCATGGGTGGTGTGATTAATATCAATACCAAAACGCCTAAAAATAGTTCTCAAGAAGTTTCTGCCAGCATAGGCTCATTTGCAACAGGTAACGTGGCCGCCTCAAAAGACCTGGTTGTGTCAGATGCAATGCAAATGCGCTTTTCTGCAGATTACTTTTCTAGCGAAGGCTTTCAGAACTACGCTACGATTTCTCCAGGTTCACCGAGCAATATTAAAAATGGTATGGGCACTGATGCAGTCAAGAATTCGAATGTCCGCCTACAAAATTACTTCAAGCCTACACAAGATACCAATGCATTCTTAAGAATGGGTTACAGCACGATGGCTGATCTCAGTAATAACTATGCGATTGCGCCCAATTTAATTCAGACAGCTGATGTGGCGGGCGGTTCTACTACAAATCTAGACGTAGATAAAAAAGTGCAGGTCAATGCTTATTATCAAAATACCAATTTTTTTAAGCAAACAGCTAACAACTTAACAGTTGCACCCCAAAAGCCCTATATTAATGCCAACTATACCGATCCTTATTCAACACTTGGAGCATCAGCTCAATATACGCATGATCTAAAGACTGCCGGAATTGATCAATACATTCTTGGTGTTGATGCTAGAAATATTTCTGCATCTAATTTGACAAATAATCTAAATACCACTACTGGTAACGGCGCAGTGACTTCTGTGAACTATGCTCAAGGGCAGCAAAATTTTTATGGGCTGTTAGGGCAAATCAAATCGAATGCCAGCGCTATCCCGCTGGAGGCTACTTTGGGTGCCAGAGTAGATGTATGGAATAGTCAGACCCCAACGCTATATAACGCAGGAGTAAATGGTTCTAGCCCTGTGTATCAAGCTATTCCAAATCAAAGCAAGACTCAACTGAGCCCATCTTTGGGACTTGTTTATAAAGCTACTGACGATTGGAATTTACGTAGTGCTGCCTATCAAGCTTTTCATGCGCCGAGTATGAACAATACTTTACGTAGCTATGGAAACACTACAACTGGTTACTCGATTGCAAATCCCAATTTAACGCCTGAAACCATGACGGGTTATGAAGTGGGAACAGACTACCGATGGAAGGGCGGTTTTACTCAGTTAACAGCATTTAATAATTACATTCAAAATGCTATTACCAGTTACAAAATCACAGATGCTAATTCTGCCTTCGCATACAGTCTTTGTACTGCAAGCGGCATTACCGTTTCTGCCCAGGGTTGTAAGAGTTCTGGTGGATACACTAACGTCAGTTACTACACCAATCAACAGAATTTATTAAGTCGCGGCCTTGAGTTGCAGTATCACCATGATGTCAATGAGCATTGGGCTTTGGATGGCGGTTACTCCTATACTCGTACCATATTAACGTGGACCGCAACTACCGACCCAACTAACACTCAGGTGGGTGGTGTGCCGATGAATATGGCAAATGTGGGTATTACGTATTACCCAGCACCCAATGCGAGTCTGACAACTACGTTTCGTTATGTGGGTAACTCTTGGATGTCTACTGGCACCCTACCAGTTCCAGCTTATGCCGTTGTGGGTCTAAAGGCCAACTATCAGATGACCCCTCAGGCCTCAGTTTTTGCCTCTGTAGTCAACTTATTTAATCGGCAATACGTCACTTTTAATATTGCTTCTGCGGCAAGCTCCTATCAAGCAGGGATGCCTCAGGCGATTACCGTGGGCGCGCGTATAAGCTTTTAAACTAGGTCAATATAGGGCATTACCCTAGGAAATGGGTGTAGCTCCTTGGGTAAAAGAGTGCTTAAATAGGCGCTGAAGTCAAAATACTTACTAAAAAATGGGAGATTTAAATGCAAGTTATTAAGAAGCCGGCGATGAATAAGCTCATCCCATTAGCCGTAGCTTTATTGGCAAGCTCAGTCATCGGTTTGCAGGGTTGCTCAACTAGCAATACTCCTCTAGCCGAGGCTCCCAAGCCGGCTCCTGCACCAGCATGGAAACAAGGTATGGGCGCAGATATGTCAACTTCCAAGTTGGCTCCTTTGGCTGGCAAGATGACTGCTACCCCAGCAAATGAAATTCCCCTCAATACTTTGAAATTACCTCCTGGTTTCAAGATTGAAGTCTATGCAAGCGGTATTCCGGGTGCACGAGAAATGGCAATGGGTGACAACGGTAAGATTTATATCGGTACCCGTGGCATTGGTCGCATTTATGAAGTGAGTAATAACGGTAAAGAACGTAGTAGCCGAATTGTGGTTGATAAGTTAGTACAACCTTCTGGCGTTGCGTATAAAAATGGCTCACTCTACGTCATGGCGATTGATAAAGTATTGCGCTACGACGGTATTAGCAAAAATCCTACTGTGGCACCAGTGGATATGACCTCTAAGTTCAATTTGCCACCAGAGCAACACCACAACTGGAAGTATTTAGCCTTTGGTCCAGATGGTAAATTGTATGTACCTTTCGGTGCGCCTTGTAATATTTGCGAACTGCCAACACCTGAGTATGCGCAGATTCGTCGCTATAACCCCGATGGCTCTGGTATGGAAGTCTTAGCTACTGGTGTCAGAAATACGCAAGGCTTTGATTGGCACCCCGTTACCAAACAACTCTGGTTTACAAACCATGGGCGTGATTGGATGGGAGACGACAAGCCGAACGACACTTTGAATATCCTGACCAGTAAAGGTGAAAACTTTGGCTTCCCTTATTGCCATGAAGGCAATATGCCAGACGATAAAGTCATTAAGCCAAATGCTTGTGAGGGCGTAACCAAGCCAGTTGCACTATTAGGTGCTCACGCTGCAGCGATGGGTATTACCTTCTACACCGGTAATATGTTCCCAGCTGAATACAAAAATGTGGCATTTATTGCTCGCAAGGGCTCTTGGAATCGTAACGTCAAATCAGGCTATGACGTTGTGACTGTCAAGGCAGATGCAAACGGTAAGAATGCCAAGATCACACCTTTCATTACCGGCTTTATGAATTCTGCTGATCAGTCTTTCTGGGGTCGTCCTACATTCTTCCTACAGATGCCTGATGGTTCCATGCTCTTGACTGATGAACAGCTAGGTGCCATTTACAGAATTACTTACAAGAAATAAGTATCGGCCTATAAAGTATTGGCTTTAATGAGATTGGTAAAAATAGCGGCGTTTCTCTCGGGGGTTTATCTCTCGATAGTTGCGCCGCTTTCTTATGCCCAGAATATGAGTGCCAAACTGGTAGTTTGCGGAGCTTGTCACGGTGCCGATGGAAATTCCACCATGGCAGGCACTCCTTCTCTAGCAGGGCAACCTAAAGTATTTCTAGAAAATAATCTCATCATGATTCGCGAGGGGATTCGGGATATTCCTGTGATGAAGGGTCAATTAGATGGTTTGAGTGACCCTCAAATTATTGCTCTTGCAAAGTTTTATTCTGCTCAAACACTAAAACCTGCTCCAGGCCAGCGTGACGACGCGCTCTATGAAAGAGGACAACTGCTTTCAAAGCAGGTTCTTTGCGGAACATGCCACTTGCCAGACTATGTGGGTCGCGAGCAAATGCCTAGGCTAGCGGGACAGCGTGAAGATTATTTATTGCATACCATGCGCCAATTCCGCAACAACCAAGCGACTGGGCGAGATACGATTATGGCTGCATCCTTGTATGGCATGAATGATGATGATCTTAGGGCTATCGCCCAGTACTTATCCCAACTAAAATAAGATTTTTACAAGTACATCAAAAGATTTGACTTATAGCTACTTAAGCGAATGCTTGATGTGCAGCCTTCTAAAGTAGATCACCTCATTGCAAACCAAAAACCATTTTTTATTAATTGATTTTCTCAAGGTCTTTGCGGCCCTCTTAATCATCCTTCATCATTTGTCGAGCTACGGACAGATCGCAGAGGATGCACGCACAGTGTTGCCAGAACTAATGACTTGGTTGTTTGAATACGGACGCTATGCAGTACAGATTTTTTTGGTCATGGGGGGTTACTTGGCCGCCCAATCCCTGACGCGCACCAGTAACTTAAAAAATCTCCAAACTGTTTTGAGGATTATTTTTAATCGCTATCTACGCTTGTTCGCGCCGTACGTTATTGCGCTGATCATCACCATAGCTTGTGCGTGGGTGGCGCGTTTTTGGGTACAAGATGAATTCGTGGGTGAATCAGAAACGCTCAGTCAGTTTTTAGCGCATCTATTTTTTCTGCAGGGTATCTTAGGGCTTGATTCTATTTCTGCTGGCGTTTGGTATGTCGCGATTGATTGGCAGCTATACGCAATTCTGGCAACCGTATTGGGAATGTTTCCTACCTTTCGTTCGGTAGTGTGGTTTTTAGCCGTACTGTGTGCTCTATCGCTGCTGTATTTCAATAGAAATGCTGACTACGAAAATTATTTCATCTACTTTATTGGCTCTTATGGTTTAGGTATTTTGGCTCAGCTTTGCAAAAATTATCCCGATCGATTAATCAATCGCTTTGCTAGAGTAGTGATGGGGGCTATTGGTATGGCAATCATAGTTGCCAGTTTTCAAGAGTTTTGGCTACGAAATATTCTGGCTTATGTAGTAGCTTTAGTTTTGATCCTCTGGGGGGATTGGACCTACATTGACCAATGGCGAGATCAAAAATATTTGCGTCCACATAAATTTGTGAATGCCATTTTATGGAGTAGCAGAAGATCGTATTGCGCTTTCTTAATACACTTCGCTTTTATCTTGTTGGCTAATACGCTCTACATCGGTTGGGGCATGAGCCGGCAACATGATGGAGTCATGGCGATAGTTCTGATGTGCTTCTCTTTAGTAGCAAGTTGGCAAGCTGCGAATTATCTCTACCGATGGGTAGAGGTGCCTGCGCGGAGAATTAAATTCTAAAGCCCCATTTCTTTTAAGACACGAAAGATTTCTCGATAAGCCTTAGGCGGCTTATTTTGCTCTTTCTCTCTACGCGCATTGCGAATAAGGGTGCGCATATTCTGAATATCCATATCTGGATATTGCTCAATCATTTTGGTAAAAGTTTCATCATGGGCGATAAGCCGATCACGATAGCCCTCTAAGAAATGAAGCTTTGCAGTCTCTGCTTTACTGATACCCTGAATGGCATCTAAACGTTTTTGAATCGCTTCAAGTTCTTCTTCATCCAGAAAGCGCATGAGCTTACCTAGATACTGCTTATGGCGACGAATCGCTTCAAAACTCTTAATCTTGTTAGTTTCTGCAATCGCTGTTTTGATGGCGTCATCTAAGGGAATGGTTTTGAGGGCATCGCTACTCAAAGCTGCCAATACCTCTGCCAATTTCTGGCGTTCAGTCATTTGGCGCTTTAACTCCGACTTGCTAAGGCCTTCATCTTCCTCAGCAAGCTTGGGGGTACGATTTTTCTCATTAATGTGCATCTAAGTATTTTAGACGGGTATTTGATCCGAATTATTCTTTACTGATCTTTTGTTTGAAAAGTCGCAGACTATCACTAGAAAACAACTGACTGCGACCAATGACGGTTGATGGCTGTAATCTACCGGCCTGGACATATCTCCGCAAAGTGGGAAGTGAAATTTCTAAAAATTCTGCAGCCTCTTCTGCCGAAAAGGTAGCATTTCTCAGATGTCCAAATACTTGTTCGTTAGTGTAATCGGCCTCCTTAAAGGCATTTATTGCAATTAAAGAGAAAAATTTAATACGTTCTTTTGCTGACATTTTTTGCACTTGAGCAAATAGATCCTCAGCAGTCATCGTTGGAGTCATTCATTGACCTCGCTTTCTTTATTCAAGTGTCTTTGAGTTGTCATTTGAGACGAATTGATCGTTTTAGTTGATTGTAGAAATTTTCATGAGGTCCAATTTGACAGAACTCAATCCAGGTTATGAAATTTCCATCTGCAAAATGGTTAAATTGATATGCCATTAAATATTCCTGTTTATTAAAGCGAAACTTATAAACAAATATTCCCTGTAGATCACCAAGTTTTTGCTGACCTATCCTGGGGTTGTTACAAACTTCAATAACCTTATCTTCTATCGCTAACTGCAAAGGCTTTGAAGCCCTTTTGACAAATTGAGCAAAGGCTCTTTTATAGCAAGTTCTCATGATCTAATAATAGATCGTAATTGATTCTATAACAAATCAACAAAAATGCCAAGAAATACCTGATTTTTTTATTGGTCAATAATAGAAGCAACTATGTTTTAAGCAGCGGATACATGACTCAAGCAAACACTTACGACTACATCATTATTGGGGCAGGCAGTGCCGGTTGTATGTTGGCTAAGCGTTTAACTGAGAACCCGCAAAAGAGGGTTTTATTAATAGAGGCCGGTAAGAGCGATCGCTATATCTGGATTCATATTCCGGTGGGCTATCTTTACTGCATTGATAATCCAAAAACAGATTGGCGTTTTAAGACGGTTGCCGAAAAAGGTCTCAATGGCCGCTCCTTGTTATATCCCCGCGGTCGTGTACTTGGTGGATGTTCATCGATTAACGGCATGATCTACATGCGCGGTCAAGCAAGTGACTATGAGTCTTGGGTACAAGCCACAGGCGATGAAGCTTGGTCTTGGGAGAATGTACTCAAGCGCTATAAAGTATTTGAGGATTACCACAGTGATGCCAATCAATGGCACGGCAAAGGTGGCGAGTGGACCGTATCGAAGCAACGCTTGCGTTGGCCCATCATGGACCGATTTAAAGATGCGGCAATAGAAGCTGGCATTCCAGCATCAGATGACTTTAATCGTGGTGATAACTTTGGTGTAGGCTACTTTGATGTGAGCCAGCGTAAGGGTTGGAGGCTCAATACATCAAAAGCATTTTTAAAAGATGCTGTCAAGCGTAGTAATCTGACGGTGCTCACCGAAGCCATGGTAACCAAACTCAAGATTGATCCATTAACTAAACGTTGTTACGGGGTTGAGTACCGCAGAAACGGTATGGTCACTGAATCATTGATCAATCCAGGCGGCGAAGTGATTCTGAGTGCTGGCTCTATTGGTAGCGTGCAAATTTTAGAACGTTCCGGTATTGGCGCTGCAGCGCATTTAAATCAGCTGGGTATCCCGGTGATTGCAGACTTACCGGGGGTTGGTGAAAACCTGCAGGATCATTTGCAATTGCGGATGATTTATAAAGTAAAAGGCATCAAAACTCTCAACACCCAAGCAAATTCATTATTTGGCAAGATGATGATTGGACTGGAGTATCTCTTGAAGCGTTCGGGACCGATGTCGATGGCGCCTTCACAGCTGGGGGCATTTGCTTATAGCTCTTCAGTTCAAAAGAGTGCTAACGTGGAATATCACGTGCAACCTTTGTCGCTTGAACGTTTTGGTGAAGACTTGCATTCCTTCAATGCGTTCACTGCTAGTGTATGCAACTTGCGTCCCACTTCAAGGGGTAGCGTACACATCACCTCTGTTGATCCTGAAGCGCCTCCAGCAATTCAACCGAACTACTTATCTACTGAAGAAGATCGTAAGGTGGCAGTAGAGTCATTACGTTTAACTCGGAAGATTGTGGAAAGCCCTGCACTCAAACCTTTTACGCCAGAAGAATATAAGCCGGGTATTCAATATCAAAGTGACGAAGAGTTGGTAAAAGCAGCAGGAGATATTGGTACGACGATTTTTCATCCAGTGGGCACTTGCAAGATGGGGCGGCCCGATGATCCGATGGCCGTTCTAGACTCACAATTGCGAGTAAGGGGGATTCATCATTTGAGGGTAGTAGATGCTTCTGCCATGCCCACCATTACTTCGGGTAATACGGCTGCACCAACCATGATGATTGCAGAGCGCGTAGCGGAATTGCTGACGCGTGAGTAATTCATTGAAGCCATCTCTTAATTACCAATTGCCTGTTAGCCATTTGTTACTGGCATTAGCCATTGTGGCCGTATGGGGAACCAACTTTGTAGTGATCAAAATTTCTTTAGAGAGTTTTCCGCCTTTTTTGTTTGCCGCCTTGCGTTTTGTATTTGCCTTTTTGCCAGCAGTGTTCTTCTTGCCTAGACCAAAGGTCTCATGGGTCAATCTCTGTATTTACGGTCTTGCAGTAGGGGTCGGGCAGTTCGGGATTTTATATTTTGCGATTGATGGCAATATTTCACCTGGCCTGGCTTCTTTGGTCGTTCAGACGCAGGTATTTTTCACGATTGGTTTTGCGATGCTGTTTGCTAAAGAACAGTTAAAACTCTATCAGGCGGTTGCAGTAGCCATTGCTATGACCGGTTTAGGAATTATTGCGGTCCATACAGATGCTACTACCACCTTTCTGGGTTTAGCCTTAGTGGTATTTGCAGGTTTTTCTTGGGGTGTAGCCAATACTGCCAGTCGCCGTGCCGGTGCTATCAACATGCTTTCTTATGTAGTGTGGGCTAGTGCTTTTGCAATTCCACCATTGCTGCTGATCTCCTGGATTTTTGAAGGAGGTTGGGGCTCGATGTATGTCTCACTCACTTCAGCGCCAACAGGTGCCTGGCTTGGTGTTCTGTGGCAGTCTTGGGGAAATACGCTCTTCGGCTATGGTGCTTGGGCGTGGCTACTCTCCAAACATCCTGCAGCAGCTGTGGCACCTGCACCCTTATTGGTGCCCATTTTTGGTATGGGCTCTGCAGCATTTTTCTTGAGTGAGCCTTTGCCCCTATGGAAAATTTTGGCAGCAGGTATTGTCATCTTGGGCTTGATGGTCAATTTGTTTTGGCCCTACTGGAAAACTCAAAGATGATTAGAAGTCTGAGATGAGCTAGAAGGCTTCACGCTTTATTGCTGCACAACCTCATACATCAATACAAATCATAGTAAATGCAGACCTTTCAGCGTGAGGCTGACTGCTACACCAAAAACCATGACTGCAAAGACTTGCTGCAACTTCGGCCCACTGAGCTTTTTGCTGATTGCTAGACCAATAAGTAGGCCGCCGAGGGCGCCGATAGAAAAGGGTGCAGCCACAATGAAATTAAAGCTACCCGTTGCCGCAGAGAAGATGACGCTTCCACCAGAAATTAGAGCTTGTACGCCCAATGAAGTAACGATGATCGATTGAGTTGATAAATTGGTATAGCGTTTTAAGGCCGGAATAATGATGAAGCCGCCACCCACTCCAAGTAGTCCCGATAAGAGACCTGCCAAGCCGCCGGTAAGAGCAAGCGCCTTAGCGCAGGGAACATTCCAAGTCAACTTTCCAGCTGATGGATTAAGCAAACAAGGGGGTGGCTGCCTGGGAGGTTCTGGGATACCTAAAGCGGTATTGCGAGCTTGTCTATATTGGTTAAACGCGGAGTAAAAGAGCGCGCTGCTAAAAATAAGTAGTAGCGGACCATTTGGGATGTGGCTTGCCAACCAAAATCCAGCAGGAGCCAATATCACTCCAAAGATAGCCATGAAGATGGCGGCTTTATAGCGTAGAAGATTATTTTTTAGCCCCAGTAAAGCGCCCACGCTGGCAGCAAGGGCAATTGCCGAGAGGGATATGGGGCTGGCATCTACCATATTCAGATGAAGGGCAAATACTAATAGTGGGACAGAGAGAATGCCGCCACCCGCGCCAGTCAGCCCCATGAGAACTCCCACAATAATTCCGAGGGCTGGGCTGATGAGCAATGAGTTATCCATTGCTATGGATTTTATAGGGCGAATCAATCCAGAAGTAAGGTGTTTGGGTTGCTAACTCCTCGCTTGCTTGTTCAGGCCCATGGGAATGTGTATTAAGAAAACGGCAAAAAACAGAAGACCAAGCCCCCAATGAGTACTGACTACCGTTTCCCGAATGGCTTCTGGACCGTAATACAGAAGTAAGCCAGTAACCATTAATGCGCTTAAGAAGCTCAGTTGGCCTAAGCCGCTCCACCATTTTCTTTTAGACTTCAGTCCGGCCTTGAGGTGGAAAGGAAGAACAGACCCTAGTGAAAGGATTGTCAGCATAGCCGCTACCCCATGAATCACTAAAATATTGTGTGATCCCAAAATGGATCGTTGAATCTGAAATTCGTGACCTATTAAGTAAATGCCGCCGCTTAAAGAGCAACTGGAGATCCCAAGTATCACAAACCATTTCTGCCATTCTGGCATTTTTCCTAAACGACTCATATGGCAATCCGAATAGCTTGTGCCGAGAATTTAGCAAAGCAAGGATGATTGGCTTGTTTTGATAAAGCGAGCACTTTAGTGAGGGCATCGGCATAAACGCATTCTTTTGCGAGGATGGAATAGGAGTCTGAAGATTGAATATAAATATCAGATTCTTCTGTTGCTAGGGGATTGATGAGATGACTTTCATGCCCATCTCTTTTTGCAAAATACAGGCTACTAGTAGCTAGCGCAGCGTTTTGCAGAGAGCCGATTTGAAGCAGCTCTGAAAGATTTTTTGGATTGCGAATCTGAACGGGTTTAGGGGCATCTCCAAATACTCTCAAGTCACCTCCTGCATTGACTATGCCAGAGCGAATCCCTTCGGAGATCAGAATCTTGACTGCCATATCAACTGCAAAGCCTTTGGCAATGCCACCAAGATCTAAACATACGGGACGAGAGGAGGTGATGAGCTCAGGCGTCAAAAAACAGATGTCTTCAATGCCACCAAGATTGTGATTGGTGATGTCAATATGACGGGGTAAAAGACCAGCAGCAACCAAGCGATGCCCAATACCGCAGTTAAATAGACCACGTGAGTGACGATGTACCTGTTTTGCAATGCTTAGCACTTGTGAGGTCCAGGGATGAATATCTACCGCCCGGAGATGGGCATAACGATTGAGGTAATTGAGTTCGCTATCGGTCTGATGAAAGCCCATTAAGCCCTGAATCTTTTCGATGGCGGCAAAGGCATGATCTACAGCAGCCTGATCGGTATCTTGATCAATAGTAATTTCGACAAAGGTTCCTAAAAGTGGTTTGCAGCGAGTCTTCATGACATCATTGAATGCTTATTGAGATTTGACTGGCATGTTCTTGAGGGCCAAGTCATAGAGCACAGTGATCCGTTTTATGCCATCGGTGAGGTGCTTGCAAGAAAGGGTTGCGCCCCCAATATTTTGAATATCTTGATTCAGTTTGATGGGGTCGTTGATAGTTTTACCAACAAATTGTTTGCGCCACTGTGCCTCAGCTACTTCGTAGCCATAAGATTCCACATACTCTAGGACTTCAATGCCCAAAACACTCCCCTTTGTATTTAAGGCGACGGCGTAGGTAATCATTTCATGCTTACCTACGACCTCATCAATCACAAACCATCCGCCATCGGATGACCTCCATATGCGATCACCTTGAAAGGGATGGCGGATGCTAGAAGCCGCTCGCATCTTTTCTTGTAAATCATCAGTAATGATGATGGGTGATTTACTGAGTACCTTATTGGGGAAAAGTATTTGCTGGGCTTGTTCGCTAGAGATGTAAATCTTTGCTTGCGCAAAGATTGGTGCAACTAGTATGGATAGCCCTACTACAGCATATGGATTTGGTTTCCAATTCATGATCTTATTTTTTTATTAGTTCAGTGGAAAGCCAACTTTGAGAATGTATTCATTGACTGAGTGGCTATCCCACACGCGGGCATTGGAGCATTCTGCCTCGCCACCACCCATGCAGGTTCCGCCTGCTAATTGATAGCGCCATGCACCTGTAACCCACCAGTCTTTTGCGGCGTAGTGCAAATTCGGGCCAACAAAGGTTGCGCGCTGCACTTGATTACGTAAATTAAGTTCTGAGTAGTCATTGTGAAAGCGTGCTTCAACGCCAGCTGACCACTTTGGGGCAAATCGATAGCTAGCGCCAACCAAGATATCTAACATTGACTCAGGAACGTTGCCATTTTCAATAAACTTCAAACGCTCGTTGGCAACAACGACGTTACTAGCCAAAATTAAGCGGTCGTCAATGAAGTTCGATTGCAGTAATAACCTCGCTTCGATCTCATCTTTATTTCTTCCCCAGGTGGGTTCTAAATAAAGACCAACACCAACGGGCGAAGTCACTGGATTTGTAATACGGTAAATAGCTTCTAAAGAGCCACCTTCGATACCACTCTTTCTATATGCAGTCGATGGGTCATGTGAAGAAGGGACTCCATAACCTCCGGTACAAGTAGGCGCATCGCCGCACGCTTCTGGATTGGTGTAGTTTTGATTGGCATTCGTGTAGTACGAGTTGATATAGCCAGCAACTTGTAAGTCGTTGGTCAGGCCGTACTCAAGTTCTGTTCTAGCAGTCCATGCATCGTAAGTGCCTGCGGCTTGCGTTTGGTTGAGTTGTAGTCGCTGCTCAAATTCCCACTTACCTTTGGGTTGAAGGTCTAGGGTATAGATCCAACCAAAGGCTCCTTCACCAGCATGGGCTAATGAGAGGTGCAAAGTAGCGGCGAGGACGAGGCTAAAGGCAATCAGTTTTTGAATGGTCAGTTTCATGGTTTTCTGAGAGAGGGTTGATAAAAGTAAATGAGAATAGTTCTCAATATAACATCAAATGAGAATGATTCTCAAATAAGAAAAGCCTATCTTTAAATAAATGATGAAATTTGTGGGGGAATTTACTTTCCCTTGTAAGATTTCTTTTCAATGGATGCACAAGCGCTAGAAAAACTCGTACTCATGAAGATGCCCTTTGGTAAGCATGCAGGGCGTGCACTAGCAGACTTGCCAGGAAACTATTTGGCTTGGTTTGCGCGCGAGGGATTTCCTAAGGGTGAATTAGGTGAGTTGCTAGAGCTAATGCATACATTGGATCACAACGGATTACGTGGACTGCTAGCACCTATTCAGCGCGTACATGGCTTGCAAGCCAAATCAAAACTACTTTGAGTGAACGATCGCAGTTACCCGATGACGTTCGTAGCTCACGTTGGGTGAGTCTGGCGGACTGCTTTGCGTGAGCTGAGTTCTTAATGATGTTTTTAAGTCTATTTGTCTGGCAATGCTATTCGCTAACTCAGCATTGCGATCATATTGAATCTGAACGCTGGCTACTTTCCCATCTTGAATACGGGCAATCAGGGCGTTGACCTTATCAACTGAATATTCATCGAAAAAGATTGGATACCATCCTCCCATCAAATCCTGATGAGGCTTGGCAGTTGGGGGTTTGACGGTTGGCGTGATTGCTTGCTTGGTCTGGGAAGCACCTACTTTGATGGGTAATTGAAAATCAATTCCTATTTTGGTCATTAATTCAGCATAAGAAATAGGCGGGGACATTTGGGCTTCATTACTGTTCTCGATCCAGTAAGCCCAAGCCTCATTTTTATCAGGGTCATAAACTAACTTAAATAAATGACTCGGAATGGTGACATGGCTTCTGCCTATGCTGCCTTGATTTCCAGTGGAGCCGGTAAAGACATAAATATCTCCAGTAGCTCTTTTGGCATAAAGTCTAGTTGGTTCCTCAACATTTTTGGCCCAAATGCCTTGATTGTTCTGTCTGGCCTGCGGCATCATATTTGCCAATGAGAATGACTGAGCCATCGCTCTTTCATTGCTCATATCTCCAGCGGGGGCGTTGTGACCGCGATCGTAACCACTGCCGCGGTAGTCTGAGAGCAAAGCCCGCTCTGCAAAAGGAAGCCTGGCCTCTTCATAAAACTGGTTGCTTCTGCGGGGGTGTGGGGCTAGCAGTTGGTCGCGATGAAGTTTTTCTATCGTATAAATCGGCTTTTTATCCTGAGGAGAGTAAAAAACTGCAAAGCTATCAAAGCAAAGATCTCGTCCCATTTGGTTAGTAATTGGAACCTGTTGAGCTGGAAAGAGGTTCTTGCATTCATCGAAAAGGGCAAAAGCCCTCAAAGGACTCAGCAATAAAAACAGCAAAACTAGGGGCGCGAGGAGCTTGCGGGAGAATTTCATCATCTGTAAGTGTAGGGGCTGGGCGATCCTATTTAAATACATTCTGACTTGAGTTAGCTTTTGAGCTAGTCAGAAATTGATCCTTACTGGACTCAGGTTGGGAGCTCAAGAACTCAAAGTCTTGAAAAATAATGTCCTGCAGCATTAGTCAGCCTGATACTACCGGTAGAAATTTTGAGCGACTGAAATACTAGATGTATGGTTTTTGCAGGCAATTTTTCATTCCGAATAGTAAAAAAGTCTAGATTTAGGTAATTTTTTATAAAATGAAATTAGTGCTTCTTAACTTCCATAAGTCATTGATTTAAATAGACTTAATATGATTTATTTGGTGCATATACGGGAACTCCCGTAATTCAAGACCTAAAAGTTATTGAAATAGCTTTCCTTATTCTTGACTTGATATAAGAACCTTTTTAGGATGACCCATGTTTTTTAAATATTGCGTTGCAGCAAAATTCTTTATAAAGTTTTGAGCTGCTCGCGACAAGGTGAATGATTAAATATTTATCCAAAAATTTGATTGAGATGCTCGATAGGCAACCAGCCTTTTTGAGTGCTAAGGCGCTGCTAGCCCAGGCGATGGCTCCAGTCTATCGAGTCGTTAACGGCCTATTGGCTCTGAGCGTCTTCATGGTAGTAGGTCTTTGGCTATCAGGTAATGGGACGAATGCGGGTGCCTTCGATCTCGCCCGTATCTTGGTGCCAGATGAGGCGCGCCATATCGTGTGGAGCAATGGCTTTAGCATGCTCGATCAATATAAGAGTGCTAATGAGAGCTCTGCTTCCGTTGCCTCTGAAACAAATATTGCGAGTGTCATTTACCCAAAATCAATCCCTGGCGGCTCTAGCTTTCCAAGCGCCAAACAACAAACCATTGCTTTGTTAGCGCCCTCTGTCGCGAAGATTCAAGTGAAGTCGATCTCTCATTTGGCTGATCGCATTCCAACATCCAAGATCGACCCTCAAGCCTTGGATAGTAATTTGATGGGTTCGATTCAGAATCAGCGTGCAGTTGCAGATTTCTTTGAAAAGAAATACAGCCTCGATCGCGCGAAGATTGAAGAATATGTTTCTAATACGATCTTGATTGCCAAGGAAGTGAACATTGATCCCGTATTGTTATTGGCAGTGATCTCTGTAGAGTCCAACTTCAATCCCAATATCAAGAGTCATGCAGGCGCAGAAGGATTGATGCAGGTAATGACTTCAGTACACCGTGAGAAATATGCCTTGTTTGGTGGCACGCAAGAAGCGGTCAAGCCAGAGGTCAATATTCGTGTTGGCGCTTATATCTTGAAGTACCTCATTGCCACCGCAGGTTCTTTGCGTAATGGTCTGAAGTTCTATGTTGGCGCGGCCAATATTGAAGATGATGGTGGCTATACAGATAAAGTGATGGCAGAACGTAATCGCTTGATTAGCTTATGCCAAACCCGCTCGATAAATCGCTTAAGCTTGAATGGTAAAGACGTACGCTCTTAATTTAAAGAGTTCACGAAGCTGAATAATTAAAAAAGCCACCCTCGGGTAGCTTTTATTTTGGCTAAGTAGCTAAGAGCAGTGCTTAGTTCACACCGTGTAATTCCACATCAAAGACCAGAGTCGCATTAGGAGGGATGACGCCGCCAGCACCCCTGGCCCCATAACCCATTTCAGAAGGGATAATTAAAGTGCGCTTGCCGCCAATCTTCATGCCCGCAACGCCTTGGTCCCAACCCTTAATCACATGGCCTGCGCCCAAGGGAAAACTAAAGAGCTGACCGCGATCCAGTGAGCTGTCAAATTTCTGGCCTTTATGGTCAGGGGCATTTTCGTCATAGAGCCAGCCGGTGTAATGCACATCAACGTCATTGCCAGTAGCAGCCTCTTTGCCGTCACCAACAACGGTATCGATTTTTTTGAGTTCGGTCATGATTTTTCCTATTGGGTACAAAATGACTGGCTAGTATATTCTGAGCTCTAGATTCTTACTGTAAGCGCAATGAAAACGGAATGACATGAGCAACTACTGGCCCAATTCTGCATATCAAACCCTGCTAACCAGCCCTGATGGGCAGTTATTGGTAACAGACGATTTTTTACGCACCTATTTACAAAGACCTGAACTCAGCCTAGTTCCAGAATCTTGTGCTGCCGAGCAAGCGCTGCATCAGCGCCTTACTGAAAATCCTCGCATAGAAATTACCGAGCAAGAGATTGCGGCGATGGCTGATGAGGATATTCAGGAAAACTATCGAGTTTGGCTCCGCTACCGAACACGTCTATTAGCAGCAAGCTCCTTAGAAGGTTTTTATATGAGTTTATTTAAGGGGGATGGGGTTGATGTGCCCCCCTTATTTGTGATGCAACTAGCCCAAATTTTTGTGCGCCATATCTTGGGAGATGATACGCATCCGCTGGAAGTACGCATGGGCGAGATCTTCTTTAGAACTCAAAAAATCACTGTTTTGGAGGACAGCATTGTCATGGCCGCCGACGAAGAGGTGGTTGCTCGTAATGCGCAAGCGGGCGAGTCCGGCAACATCATGGACTTACTGAAAGGTAAATCCATGCTCACGAAGTCTGCTGATCTTGATGTTTTGTATGAAGACAATGCTGCCGAATATTGGACGCGTAATGAGGACTTTGATTTTGCCGTTCAACTCAATTTTGGGCATGAGCCAATTAATCATTTTTGTCGCGTACTAGAAAAGTGGATTAAACATTTTCTGGGGGTGGCAGTACGCATTACCCCAATGCAGCAAATTAGTGATCCTAAGTGGTCCTGGCATGTCGGTTTAGATGCGGCAGCAACTGAGATTTTAAATAAGCTTTACAACAAAGAATTGTTAGAGGCAGATGAGCTCGAGAAAGTGATTTGTCTATTTCGTCTTGACTTTATTGACGAGACTGCGGTGACTAAGGTGCAGCAAGGGAAGCCCGTCTATCTTGCTATTGCCATGAATGATCAGCAGCAATTAAAGCTAAAGCCACAAAACTTATTATTTAATTTGCCGCTAGCGAGAGCGTCTTAAGCGATTTGCTGCTTCTTATTCTGGGCTGATAGCCAAAGCAGTGCCAGCGCAGTAATGATCACAGGAATCAGAGAGCCGAGGTTCAAAATACTCCACCCTTGTGAGGTAATTAAGGCACCAGAACCAAAGGAAGTGAAGGCCATCGTGCCAAATACAAAGAAGTTAATCGCTGCTTGTGCTTTATCACGCTCATCGGGTTTGTAGGCAGTCATCGCCAAAGAGGTTGAGCCTGTGAATAAAAAGTTCCAGCCAACGCCTAATAAAAAGAGGGCAATCAAAAATTGACGAAGGTCTGTACCGGTGAGTGCAATCAGAATGCAGATGAAGTTGAGTGCGACTCCGATACTCATAATCTTGAGGGCACCAAAACGTTGTATTAAGGTGCCAGTAAAAAATCCTGGAGCAAACATACCAATGACATGCCACTCCAAAACTAGGGCTGTATCGGAAAAAGGCAGGCTACAAATTTGCATCGCTAAGGGTGTGGCCGCCATCAGAAGATTCATCACCCCGTAACCAAGTGCTGCCCCAATTACAGCAACCATAAACACGGGTTGCTTGAGGATGGCCTTTAGGGGGCGTCCATCCGCCAGAGAGTGCTCGGTTTTGAATTCGGTAGGGAAGTGGATGAATTGCATTACGACGATCCCCATTAGGCCGGCAATCGAAAGCGTGAGGTAGGCGCCCAAGAATGCAGTGTCAAAAAGATTGCGGGTCCAGGAGGCTAGGTTCGGCCCAATGACGGCTCCTAAGATTCCGCCTGCCAATACCCAAGACACGGCTTTGTCACGTTGACTCGCTACGGTGAGTTCTGCTGCAGCAAAACGGTAGAGTTGACCATTGGCGCTGTAATAGCCGGCAATAAAGGTGCCTGTTACCAAAAGCCAAAAGTTTCGGCTCAGAGCTGCATAGGCGCATAACAGAGCGGATAGCACTGCTACAAGCAGTCCCAACTGAAAAGAGATCTTTCTGCCAAAGTGGTTTTGAGATTTGGCCACGATTGAAGTGGAAAAGGCGGCTCCAACAACATAGCCCATGACTGGCAGCGTAGCCATCCAACTCACTGGGGCCAGACTGAGGCCAACCAAGCCATTGATGGCGATGAAGGTAACGTTATTGGTCAGAAATAGACCCTGGCAAACAATCAGCAGCACCAAGTTTTTATTCAGTAAAGGGTGCTTGCTCATCATGGCTTGCAGTTTACGAGGAATTTTCCGCTTTAGTTATTTTGGTGGATTTCCTTAAATTAGCGCTGATTTGCGACTTTGGGGTGCAAAACCCCCATTTTTGCCAATCCCAATGATTTAAAATAGAAGGCTCGGCATATCAGTAAGCCTGCTAAAAGCGGGCGGACAGAATGCGGACTCTAGGAGTGGTGGGGTCAAAATCTGACCCTGTCTATTGATCAATAGTAAGGAAACATCCATGGCTTCAGGCAAATCAAAGATTATTTACACGCTGACAGATGAGGCACCATTTTTGGCGACCTGCGCATTTCTGCCGATCATCCGTACCTTTACAGCGCCAGCTGGAGTGGAGGTAGTAGAAAGCGATATTTCAGTGGCTGGACGTATCTTGGCTGAATTTTCTGATTGTTTAGCTCCTGAGCAACGGGTTCCTGATAATTTGGCTGAGCTGGGCAAGATGACCTTAATGCCTGACGCCAACATTATTAAGCTACCCAATATCAGCGCTTCTGTTCCTCAGCTGCTCGCTGCCATTAAAGAATTACAAGATAAGGGATACAAGATCCCTCATTTTCCTGAAGATCCTAAGACCGATGAAGAGAAGGCTATCCGCACTCGTTACTCAAAGTGTTTAGGGAGCTCTGTCAATCCAGTCTTGCGCGAAGGAAACTCAGATCGTCGCGCCCCGAATGCAGTCAAACGGTATGCCCGTAAAAATCCTCACTCGATGGGTGAGTGGAGCCAAGCTTCCCGCACGCACGTGTCACACATGCATGGTGGTGATTTCTATGCTGGTGAAAAGTCGATGACGATGACTAAGGCCTGTGATGTGAAAATGGACTTGGTAACGAAGAGTGGCAAAACGATTGTGCTCAAACCAAAAGTCTCTTTATTGGCTGGCGAAATTATCGACAGCATGTATATGAGCAAAAAAGCCTTGTGCGATTTCTATGAAAAAGAAATCGAAGATGCGTATAAGACTGGCATGATGTTGTCCTTGCACGTCAAGGCTACCATGATGAAAGTCTCTCATCCGATCGTCTTTGGTCACGCCGTCAAAATTTTCTATAAAGATGCGTTTGCTAAACATGGCAAGCTATTTGATGAGCTAGGCGTCAACGTCAATAACGGCATGAGCAGCTTGTACGAGAAGATCAAGACCTTGCCTGAATCTAAGCGTGAAGAAATTATTCAAGATATTCATGCGTGTCATGAGCATCGCCCAGCATTGGCGATGGTAGATTCTGCCAAAGGCATTACCAACTTACACTCTCCAAGCGACGTGATCGTGGATGCTTCTATGCCTGCCATGATTCGGGTGGGCGGCAAGATGTGGGGCGCGGATGGTCGCTTGCATGACACCAAAGCAGTGATTCCAGAAAGTACCTTTGCCCGCATCTATCAAGAGATCATCAATTTCTGTAAGACACATGGCAACTTTGATCCAACCACTATGGGCACTGTACCTAACGTTGGCTTGATGGCTCAGCAGGCTGAGGAATATGGTTCGCATGACAAGACTTTTGAGATCTTAGAAGCAGGCGTAGCTCGTATCGTTGCGGACGACGGTACTGTATTGCTTGAGCAACATGTGGAAGCTGGTGATATCTGGCGTATGTGCCAATGTAAAGATGCTCCGATTCGTGACTGGGTCAAATTGGCAGTCAATCGTGCACGCCTCTCTAATACTCCAGCAGTATTTTGGTTAGACGAGTACCGCCCCCACGAAGCAGAGTTGATTAAGAAGGTAAAGACTTATCTCAAGGATTATGATCTCGAGGGTATCGATATCCAGATCATGTCTCAGACTCGCGCAATGCGTTACACCTTAGAGCGTGTGATACGTGGCAAAGACACCATTTCTGTTACCGGTAACATCTTGCGTGACTACCTCACCGACTTGTTCCCCATTATGGAATTGGGCACTAGCGCAAAAATGCTATCCATTGTGCCTTTGATGGCTGGCGGCGGCTTATTTGAAACTGGTGCTGGTGGTTCTGCTCCTAAGCATGTGCAACAACTCGTAGAAGAAAACCACTTACGTTGGGATTCGTTAGGTGAATTTTTAGCCTTGGGTGTGTCACTCGAAGATATTGGTGATAAGACTGGTAATGCTAAAGTGAAAATCTTAGCGCGCACTCTGGATGATGCGACTGGCAAATTATTGGATAACAATAAGTCACCTTCACCACGCACTGGTGAGTTAGATAACCGCGGTAGCCAGTTCTACTTGGCGTTGTATTGGGCTGAGGCTTTGGCTGCACAAACGGAAGATAAAGAGCTACAAGCTTACTTCGCGCCCTTAGCCAAATCTTTGGCTGAAAATGAGAAAAAGATTACTGACGAACTAAAGGCAGTTCAAGGTAAGCCTGCTGATATCGGTGGTTACTATGTAGTTGATCCTGAAAAATGTACAGCCGTGATGCGTCCTAGCGCAACATTCAATGCAGCCTTGCAGGCTATGAAAGCCTAATTTAATTGAGGTTTCAGCACAAAAAGCAAACCTTCGGGTTTGCTTTTTTGTTTTGAGCAAGCATCGCTGCATCAAGCAATAAATTATTTTCAGGAGCAAAATAGACTCAATACTTTGATGGGGTCCGCCATGCGTTTTCTTGATAAAACCATTCTTTCTAGTGACATCACGCCTCAAGCGGTTTTTGAAAACCGTCGCGCCCTGATTAAAGCGGCAGCTGCAGGTAGTTTTGGCGCTGCTCTAGCCCCCTGGTTTTCAAGACAAGCACTAGCTGCCACTCCCGATAAATTAGCTGCTACCCTCAATTCAGCCTATAGCGTTAAAGAGGAATCGACGCCTTATAAATACGTGACGAGCTACAACAACTTTTATGAGTTTGGTACCGATAAGGCTGATCCTGTTGCTTATGCCGGTAGCTTGCAAACGCGGCCCTGGACGATCTCGATTGAAGGCTTAGTAAAAAAACCGCTAACGCTCGATATTGATGCCTTATTAAAGCTCGCTCCAATGGAAGAGCGGATCTATCGCATGCGTTGCGTTGAAGGTTGGTCTATGGTGATTCCTTGGGATGGGTATTCGCTAGCCAAACTCATCAATAAGGTAGAGCCTCTGGGCTCTGCTAAGTATGTTGAATTTATTTCCTTAGCTGATCGCAAGCAAATGCCAGGACTGAGTAGCAATATTATTAGCTGGCCTTATCGTGAAGGCTTGCGGATGGATGAAGCTATGAATCCACTTACCCTCCTCACTTTCGGTCTGTATGGAGAGGTATTGCCAAAGCAAAACGGTGCGCCCGTGCGTATTGTGGTGCCTTGGAAATATGGTTTCAAGAGTGCCAAATCAATTGTCAAAATGCGGTTTACTGAAGAGATACCAAAAACCAGTTGGAATCAATTTGATGCTCGTGAGTATGGCTTTTATTCCAACGTTAATCCACAAGTTGACCACCCACGCTGGAGTCAAGCCACAGAGCGTCGTATTGGCGATGCTAAGGGGATGTTTGCTCCTAAGATCAAGACCCAGATGTTTAATGGGTATGCTGATGAGGTCGCCAGCATGTACGCTGGCATGGATTTAAAGAAGTACTATTAATTGATAAATCAGCTTTACTCAGAAAAAATTAAGTTCTTCTGCCAGGCTCTGGCAATGGCACCATCACTGCTTGACCTGGAGCACTACAACCTTGATCACAACAGCGTCCAGGCTGTTTGTTTTTAGTAATCGCCCGCTCATCATTACTCGTCAGTACTCCGCGGTCTAATAAACGTTCGACTAATTCCACTTTATTACCAATGGGATATTGGCGATAGATTTCTTTCTTCATTGCAGCAGGTGATCCACCACCATGCAAGCTGATAACGGAGTACCAGCCACCTTGATAGGATGCCGTTAAATCTTCAATAAAGCGTGCCACTTCAATGCGCTTATCGTAAGGAACTGCTGGGTTAGCACGCAAGACTTCTGCCAAGGTAGCAGCAGTCGCTGGATTGTGATCTTCATCGGGTCCAGGTAGTGCTACGATTAATCCACCCGACACCTCATGAGCTAAGCGATGCATATCGTAAATTTGCGTAGCCAATAGCAGTTTGCCGATGTTGGAGAACACGGGCTCAGGCATAAAGGATTTGCTATGTGGATCTTGAGTACCGTACACACTGGCAGCAACTCCACAAGCATAAAACCCTTCGGTAATTTTGATGAGCTCAACCATTGGGTCACGCAAATTGGATTTTGTTTCTGGATCAAAACCATTGGCTTCGCACATCAAGGCACCAGCACCAATTAAAAGATCTCCAAAGCCTGCTCTCGCCGCAATACAGCTGTGACGATGATGGGTGGCATAGCTATAAGTTAAGACGCTAGAGTGCTCCCATTCACCTGCATAAAATACCCGCTCCCACGGGACAAATACTTTATCGAAAATCACGACACCAGTAGATTGCCCATATTTACTTGAGAACAATGGTTTGCCATGCTCCACTTTATCGCCTGGCCGACCTGCAGGGCGGGCAACGATGGTAATACCTTTCGCGTCTACCGGCACTGCGCAGCAGATGGCAAAGGCTGCATCCTCTTTGCTCATATTGCGACCTGGCATGACTAAAAACTCATGCATATAAGGCGCACCAGTCACAATGGCTTTTGTTCCAGAAATCACTACACCTTTGGCATCTTGAGAAACGACGTGAACATAAGTATCTGGGTTTGCTTGTTCGTGAGGTCTGCGAGATCTGTCGCCTTTGGCATCGGTCATCGCAATGCCAAGAGATAAATCGTTTTGCTGAACATGTGAAAGGTATTCTGCAAATTTTGCGCGATGCTCATTACTTCCGCGAGCATCATCGATATGCGCTGACACTTGGCCAATTGCATTTAATGCATCATGCGCTAAATAGCGTTGAGCACAACCAGTTTCTTGGCACAGTACGCGTATCGCTTCTAATTTGTTCAGCAGATCACCAGAGGATTGATTGATATGCAACATTCGTGGTACTTGCACGCCATTTTGATCTGCCAGCATTATGGGTGCTAAAGCAGGATCGTGCACCATATCGTAGGTCACCCCCAAAGCTTGTACGCCTGGCCTTAAAGAGGGCTCATCAGCAACCGACTCAATCAGGCGACCGTCTACATATACTGTGGGCTTTAAGCTGCGCAAAGACTCCTGATAGTCGTTGCTGGTCATGAATTTGGTAGTGCTTTGGCTCATTGGGGTCCTGGTGCTAGATATTGGCAATAGCTCAAATCATACACAATAATTAAACACTGTTCAATTATTAATACAGTCGTATAATTAACCTATGAACCAAGCGATTTCTTCCCCGCGAGATCTTCGTCAGCAGGCGCTAGCGAATGCCAAGCGTAAGCATATTCTGAGTGCTGCTACAGCGGTGTTTATTGAGTTTGGTTTGGAGGCAGTCAGCATGCGCGAGATTGCTAAACGCGCTGGTTATACAGCGGGAGCTATTTACAGCTACTTTGCCAACAAAGAAGAGATTTATGGCGCTTTACTTGCCGAATCACTCGAGCGCCTAAATGCGTTTGTCGGTGAAGCGGCGCAGAGAGTATTAAGTGAACCGGGTACTGCCTTTGATGAGCTGCGTCATAGCGCTTTAGCGTTCTACCAGTTCTATCGAGATAACCCACGTGACTTGGATTTAGGTTTTTATCTCTTCCAAGGCCTAAGGCCCCGTGGTTTAGGTAATGAGTGGGATCAAGCACTCAATATGCGCCTCAGAGATGCCATGCGTCCCCAAGAGATTGCTCTGAATAAATTGGGTTGTAATGCAAAAGAGACCGATACTGAATTGACTGCGATATTTGCGCACATCGTTGGCGTGCTATTACTTAACCATACAGGTCGTATTCGGATGTTTGGAAAGGGTGCTGATGAATTAATGGCACACTATTTAGATCATTTAGCACTGCGCTTGCCCAAGAAAAAATTACTCTAAATTCATTCAAATCATGATTCATCAAGCCATGAGTATTCTCATTTTAGTTGACTATCAAACACGCTTAATGCCCAGTATTCATGATGGAGAAAAGGCTATTGCTTCAGCAATATTTTTAGCAAACGTAGCACAAGCTTTAGATATCCCAATTTTAGGAACCGAGCAAAATCCAAAGGGATTAGGACCTAATGATGAGCGTATTAAACAGTTCTGCAGTCATACTCTAGTCAAACATTCTTTCAATGCTGCAGCAGATGGTTTGGTGGATTACATGAAGTCGGTAAGTCCACAAATTACTCACGTTGTATTGGCTGGATGTGAGGCCCACGTTTGCTTGATGCAAACTGCTTTAGGTCTGCTCGAGGCGGGGTATGAGGTGGCGGTAGTGGTTGAGGCCTGTGGCAGCAGATTGGCGCAAGATAAATTGCTCGCACTCGATCGTTTAGTCCAGCAGGGAGTGATTTTGCTGGGGGCTGAAATGCTGGCATTCGAATGGCTGAAGACTTCTGACCATCCTCAATTTAAAAATATTTTGCAGTTGATAAAAAAGAGATCTTAAATAGGTGAATAATTCATTTATTCATCATTTAAGAGAAACATGATTTAAATAAAAGAGGAAATATGGAACATACCGTTTTAGTGACCGGCGCCACCGCTGGATTTGGAGAAGCAACTGCTCGACGTTTTTTGGCTCACAGCCATAAAGTCATTGCAGTCGGTAGAAGAGCGGAGCGTCTAGAGGCGCTCAAAGCATCTTTGCCAGCAGAGCAGCAGAAAAAATTATTGACTCTTGTAGTTGATGTCTGTGATAGCGCTAAAGTAGACGCATTGCCAAAAACTTTACCTGCTGACTTTGCGAATGTCACTGTACTCGTGAATAATGCCGGTCTTGCTTTAGGCTTAGAGCCTGCTTATAAAACCAGCATTTCTGATTGGGATCAAATGATTGATACCAATGTCAAAGGTTTAGTTCATATGACCCATGCGTTTTTGACAGGTATGGTTGAGCGTAAATGTGGCCATATTATTAATGTTGGCTCGGTTGCAGGTCTTTATCCTTATCCTGGAAGCAATGTGTATGGAGCTACCAAAGCATTTGTGAAGCAATTTAGTTTGAACTTGCGTGCAGACTTACTTGGTACGCGCTTACGAGTCACTTGTGTTGAGCCAGGCCTTAGCTCTGGAACTGAATACTCTAATGTTCGTTTTAAAGGCGATGATGCTAAGGCAGCAAAAGTCTATGAGAATGTACAAGCTTTGAGCTCAGACGATATTGCTGAAGCGATTTATTGGGCTGCTTTATTGCCTCCCCATATGAACATTAATGCAGTAGAAATTATGCCAATTCAGCAGTCTTTTGGAGGGACCACGATTCACCGCGGAGAGCTCTAAGCTCTAAGACTTTTTATCTTGGTCTTGCCAGCGGTAAAACTGGGGATAAATACGCATCACAACGGGGCCATTGAAATCCCAGGACTTGCAGGTGCCTAGATAGAGGGGCGGCTTATTTTCATCGGGATCAAATAGAGCCCTTGGGATCGATTGAAAAGCGGCAGTCGCCAAACTATTGAGTAGTTCGCGTAAATGGGTACAACCTGCAATGCCACCCAAGTGTGTTTGGATCGTTTTGCGCCAACCCTTACCCAAGCGCTCACCAATCAGTCCTATCATTGGAGGCATAGCTTGAGGACATTCAGGATGTGGATGACCATCCATCGCTACCTCGATATCTTGGATAACCAGTTCATCATTGAGCGTAAGACGGACCCACATGTTATGAAAAGCTTCGCCAGGTTGCCAAGTAGTTTCGCCAGTGACAAAAGGTGTTGGTTTGTAATCTTTGAGGTGACCTTCAATATCCCATAGACCATCTCCCCTTGCAAAACCATGAAAAGTAATTTCTCGAGTATGGAGTGGTGTGCGAGGTTTTGGGTTGGAGAGCATGTCGTCAATTCAATTCATATGGATAAGTCTAATGATAATGAATTCCCCGCTGTGGCAGCGGCTAGGCGGAAGTGCTCTGTAGTATGCTCTGCAGCATATGGCAAAACCGATTTCCCTTGAAAAAATTCTCTTTAGCCAAGGCTTTGGTACACGACGCTATTGCAGCGATTTGGTCTATGCCGACCTCGTGAAGGTCAACGGTGTATTAGCAGAGGATCCAGAGGAGCGCATTGCGACTGAAGGACTTGTTCTCAACGTCGAGGGTGCAGATTGGGAGTATCACGAAAAAGCGTATATCGCTTTTAATAAGCCCCCCAACTACGAGTGCTCTCATAAGACTGCGCATCACCCTAGTGTGTACAGTTTATTGCCAGCTCCTTTCGTTGAGCGGGGCTTGCAATGTGTTGGGCGTTTAGACTATGACACTACAGGGCTACTCTTGATTTCTGATGATGGTCAGTTCATTCATAAAATGACAACGCCAAAAAAGAATATCGGCAAAGTCTATGAAATCACAACACCAGAACCAATTACACAATCTCAAATCGATCACCTGATGAATGGCGTCGTTCTAGATGATGATCCAAAGCCATGTTATGCCACCGCTTGTAAGCAGCTTTCCGAGCATGTCTTAGCAATGACAATTGTGGAGGGTCGGTATCATCAGGTAAAGCGTATGATGGCTGCAGTGGGTAATCATGTGGCCAAGTTGCATCGCGCTGAAATCGGCGCTTATGTCATGCCAGCAGATCTCGCTGAGGGTCAATGGCGTTGGCTTGATGCAGAGGATTTGAAATGCTTATCGCAAAGTGTGAAGCTTAAATGAGTCAGCAGGCTTTAACAATCGACTTTGACTTTAAAGGAGTGATTCCTCTTTGGGTGCTCGAACCCTCCGGTATTCAATTGACCCGGGAGTTTATTTTTCAGGACTTTAAGCAGGCATTCGCCTTTATGACTTTATGTGCCCAATATGCTGAGGAGATTGATCATCATCCAGATTGGACCAATTCTTGGAATAAGGTGGTGGTGCACCTCAGCACTCACTCAGCAAAAGCGTTGACTGCATTGGATATTCAGATGGCAAAAGCCATGGACGCTTTTGCCTTACAGGTCCAGACTTAGAAGTTAATGTTCTTCGCCTTCGTGATCTTCTTCATTTAGGCTCATCAAAATCGTCGCTAGTAAGCCGTAGACCACTTCGGTAGCAATCATGCCGTCTTCGTCTAACTCGTCAATTAAGTCATTGAGGCAATCTTCGGTTGGCTCATTGAGTAGGGTCATGGCACATTCGCACCCATAGTCAAAATCTTCGTCGTTTTGGGTTTGATTTTCGTTTGTCATAAATATCCTTAATTGATGGCTCAGAATAGCAAATTACCCCTGGCGGCGGGAGAAATTGATATGCGCCCACAAAAAACCAATAATGATTTATAGTCATTTGAAAATAATAAATAGGAGGCAATATGCAGCTCAATATTAATGGTCAGACACATAATATCGACGTAGAACCCAATATGCCCTTATTGTGGGCTATCCGCGAAGTGGTCGGATTGACAGGTACAAAGTACGGCTGCGGAGTGGCTCAATGCGGCGCCTGCACCGTCTACATGAATGGTGAGCCGGTGCGCTCATGCTCTGTTCCAGTATCTGTGGTTGGTGCCGCTAAGATCACCACGATCGAATCACTTTCTAAAGACAATAGTCATCCTGTGCAAAAAGCCTGGATCGCACTCGATGTTCCGCAATGTGGCTATTGCCAGTCTGGTCAGGTCATGGCAGCAGCAGCCTTATTAAAAAGAATTCCAAAGCCTACTGATGCCGATATTGATAATGCGATGTCGAATATTTGTCGTTGCGGCACCTATCAAAAAATTCGGGATGGCATTCATGTTGCCTCTGGTCAGAAAAAATTAGCGGAAGTATTGGCGCAATACCAAGCTTCTCCAGCGACTCGTGGTTAAGGGGAAGAAGATGACACTAGAAAATCATTCACGTCGCGACTTTATTATCAAAGGCACCCTAGTTGGTGGTGGCCTCATGTTGGGTGTAGGTGCTTTGCCAGAGTTTGCTTTTGCGCAAGCTGGTCAATATGACCCAAATACACCGACCAAGGCTGGTGAGGCTGAGGTCAATGCTTGGGTTAGCATCAAGCCCGATGACACGGTATACATCAGAATTGCGCGTTCAGAGATGGGCCAAGGTACCCGTACGGGCTTAGCGCAACTCGTTACAGAAGAGTTAGAGTGCAACTGGAAAAATGTTAAAACCCAATCTGCAACCCCTGGACAAAGCTTAGCTCGTAAGCGGGTATGGGGTGAGCATGGAACTGGTGGCAGCCGTGGTATTCGTATCTCTGAGGATTATGTGCGTCGTGGCGCAGCTGCTGCTCGCATCATGTTAGTTCAAGCCGCTGCAAACCAGTGGAATGTTCCAGTCAGTGAACTCAAGGTGGATAAGAGTGTAATTACCCATGTACCAACAGGTCGTAAAACTACCTATGGAAAAGTAGCGGAACTCGCATCTACCTTGACTCCGCCTGATCCAAAATCAATCACCTTAAGAGATCCTCGCAACTGGAAAGTGGCCGGTCAGCCTTATGCGCGTTTAGATACGGCAAACAAAGTGAACGGTACTAAAGTGTATGGCGCAGATTTACAGATGCCTGGGATGTTGAGTGCATCGGTGAAGTCGTGCCCAGTATTTGGTGGCAAGCTGGTGAGTTATGACGAATCAAAGATCAAAAATATGCGCGGCGTTAAAGGCGTAGTACAGATTAATGACAGCACACTCGCGGTAGTTGCAGATACTTGGTGGCGTGCCAATACTGCTTTAAATGCCTTGCCAATTATTTGGGATGAGGGTAAGAGCGCTAATGTTTCTCAGAGTGATATTAATAAAATGCTCCGCGCTGGCTTGGATGAGCAGGGGGACTTCTGGCAACGCAAGGTAGGTGATGCGCCTGAGGTAATCAATAGTTCTGCCAAAAAAGTAGAAGCCATTTATTTCACGCCCTTTCAAGCTCACGTGACTATGGAGCCGATGAATGCGACTGTCAAAATTAGTGGCGATCGTGCTGAGGCTTGGGTACCCACCCAAAATGGTGAGGGATCTTTAGCGGCATTATCAGAGGCAACGGGAATACCGCTGGCTAATTGTGAAATATATAAATTGGATTCTGGTTGTGGCCTAGGTCGTCGTGGTTCCACACAAGACTTCACCACTTTTGCTGCCAAGGTCGCGATGAAATATTCCGGCGTGCCGGTGAAAGTTCTCTGGAGCCGCGAAGAAGATATGACGCATGACTTCTACCATCCTATTGCGATGGCAAAAATGACTGCAGGTATCGATGCTGGTGGCAATGTCACTGGTATGCATATCAAAGTCGCAGGCCAATCGATTAATGCCACGCTTGCACCTCAGAATATTAAAAATGGCAAGGATGAGCGCCAACTTCAAGGCCTTTATGAGAATGGCCCTGATGCGCAGCTAGGTTATACATTCCCAACCTTGTTGACTGAATATGTCATGAAGAATACGCATGTGCCCGTGGGCCCATGGCGTGGTGTGAATACCAATCAGAACGGTATTTTCATGGAATGCTTTATGGATGAGTGCGCCAAAGCAGCCGGCAAGGATCCTGTCAAATTTAGGCAGGCTCTGATGCAAAGTCATCCGAAACATTTAGGCGTACTCAATGCGGCGGCCCAAAAAGCAAATTGGGATAAGCCACTGCCAGCAGGAACTTTCCGGGGAGTAGCACAGTTCATGGGATATGCCAGTTACTCGGCTTGCGTTGCTGAGGTCTCAGTCGATGGCAATATGGTGCACGTTAAGCGCCTGGTGTTTGCTTTGAACTCTGGTCATGTGGTGAATCCCTATTTAACGCGTGAGCAAATTGAAGGTTCTGTGGCTATGGCTTTGGGTGCCATCTTTAATCCAGAGATCTCGGTTGAAAATGGACGCATCAAGCAACAGAATTTAGATTCTTACCCAATGCTCAAACTAGCCTCTACACCTCGAATTGAAACGGTTCTTGTGCCAACTTATGATTTCTGGGGTGGAGTAGGTGAGCCAACGATTTGTGTGGTTGGGCCAGCAGTTGCTAATGCCGTCTCTGCAGCCATTGGAAGACCAGTTCGCAACTTCCCGCTTTACAAAGAAGGATTGAGCTTGGCATAGATTCATTTGTTTTATTCGGTTCAAGCTAAGCAAAAATAGCGACCCCATCAGAGAATATTGATGGGGTCGTTTAACATCTACTCATGAGGTATCTCAAAAGCATCTTGTTTCTGATCTCCCTTATCCCCTTGGGGCGTTTGGTATGGCTGGGATATATGGATGACTTAGGCGCTAATCCCATCGAGTTTATGACGCGCTCTACTGGAACTTGGGCTTTAATATTTTTATGTATCACCCTCGCAATGACACCCTTACGTGTCTTGACAGGATCTAGTCTGGGAATCAAATATCGTCGTATGTTTGGGTTGTTCTGTTTTTTCTATGCCTGCGTTCATTTCGCCATTTGGTTTTTCTTGGATCAGAGTCTCGATGTTCAGGCGATGATCCATGATGTTCTCAAAAGACCATTTATCACCATGGGATTTTTGAGTTTCGTTTTATTAATACCTTTGGCCATCACATCAAACCACTGGGCAGTCCGCCAGTTGGGACGTCGTTGGAGCTTATTACATCGATTAATCTATGTCATTGCTTGTACGGTGATTGCTCACTACTGGTGGCATAAGGCTGGTAAAAATGACTTGCAGACTGTATCGATTTATGCCGGAGTAATACTGTTACTGCTATCGATTAGACTTCCCGTGGTGCGAGACAGAATTACCTTATTGGTCGGGAAGTAGGATGAATACTATTCGTATTCAGTTAGCAGTATGCCTACTGTTATTGGGATGTTCAGCCAGCGCGCAAACCCCTTCAAACCAAGGAATGCAGACCTTTTCTCCCTATACCCCTGAACAGTTAAAAGCTTTTAATGAGCAAAAAATTTCTCCAGCAGAAGGGCCTTTTGGGCCGGTTGGATCAAATCAACAGCAAATGAATTTGCAGCAACCACCACAGTTAAATTCCAAGTTTTTCAATGCCCCTGTTGGCGAACAAGAGGCTGAAGCTTTGGAAACAGGGTCAGCAGCACCCTACCAGCCCATGACCCCGGCGATTTCTTTTTAGTGCTTTTGGATTTGAAATCAATCAGAGAAAATTAATTCGGGGATTGCATCAAGACTGAGGAGTGATTTTGCTGTATCAGGGGTAGCGTTAAGCCAATCATTAAATAGTTCAGGTCGCAATGGGACGACTGTGCGCTTTTCATCTTCAGGATGATGGCATCGATTCATTAATGGATGATGATTTGCATTGATCGTCAGCATTGAGAATGACACAATCAGTTCGCCAGTTTCTGGTTCAGTCCAGGTATCCCAAATAGAGGCAATTGCCATGGGCTCACGATTAGCCTGTTGAATTTTGGTGCGCACTGCCCTGCCAGATTCATAGCAGGGTTCATAAAAAGCATCTGCCAGAGCGAGTGCGAAGTGCCGCTGAGACCATGCCTGTTTATATGAGGGTTTTTGGCTGACAGTTTCAGATCTGGCGTTATAGGTTTTCCTGCCAAAGTCTTCATCTTTTGCCCAAGACGGTATCAAGCCAAAACGCGCAGGACCAATGGCTGTGCGTTGGGTATTATGACTTTTTAGAATGATTGTTCCAGGATAGGTTGGAAACACATCATGCGTGCTGGATGTTGGTAGATCGAGATCAAAGTGGGCTTTGACCCAATCGATATTGACGGTGGTGAGGTATTGAACGCACATCAGTTTATTTTACTGTTGAGGCTGCTGTTACTATTAGGGCTACTTTTAAGAAAGCCTAGAAAGATCAAACCTGATGAAACCATTTATGTCTCCATTAAAACCAAGGACAGTACACCTCATTTTTGCCGGCCTTTTGAGTTTTGCATTGTGTAGTGCTGCGTATGCACAGCAAAGCGGTTTACCTATTAATGCCGCAGCCTCGGTGAATGGCGCCATCATTACAAACGATATGGTTGAGCAAGGTATCAAAGTTGCAATCTCACAAGGTCAAAAGGATTCTCCAGAGCTCCGTAAAATGGTGATAGAGAAGTTCATCGAGGTATTGTTGTTATCACAGCAAGCTGAAAAAGATGGTTTGGCCAATTCTGAAAAAGCCAATGCTCAGCTGACGATGATTCGCCAAAATTATTTGGCAGACCTAGAGCTGTCTACTTTCATGGCGCAAAATCCGATTTCCGATGCCGATATTCAGGCAGAGTACAACAAGCAGGTAGCATCCCTTGGCCCTCAAGGCATGATCATAGAATACAAGATTAGTGATATTGCGCTAGCCACAGAGGCAGATGCTCAGGCTGCTTTAAATCGCATTAAGAAGGGCGAAGCCTTTGATAAGGTGGCTAAAAGCGTTTCATTGGCGCCGAATAAAGCGCAAGGCGGTGCTGCAGGTTGGGTTCAACCTGGCCAAGTACCACCGCAAATATCTGCTGTATTAGTCAATCTTGGAAAAGGGCAAACATCTGCTCCGATTCAATTGCAACAGGGCTGGTATTTAGTAAAGCTGGAAGATAAAAAGTCCAGTAAGCCACCTACTTTTGAGCAGGCCAAACCAGCGATTCGTGCTGGCCTAGCGCAGAGAAAGCAATTTGAATTTGTTTCTGGGATTGCAAAGAATTCAAAAATCGTTGTTCAGTAATAGCGATGTATTGAATTTGATGCTCAGAATAAAAAGGACTCCTCGGAGTCCTTTTTATTTGCGCTCAAGCGTCACAAAATTAAAATGAATATTGTTTTCTGAGCCTGGGGTGCGTTCCACTTCTTTCCAGGCGGATTCGTTAGGGATTTCAAAGAAAGTGTCGCCACCTTGAACATCCATCTCAATCTCGGTAATGTATAAGCGATCTGCTTTATCAAAGGCTTGCGTAAATAATTGTTCGCCACCAATTACAAATACTCTTGGGGCTTCATTTAATTGATTGAGGGCCGCATCTAGAGAGCTAGCAAGTTCTCCACCAGCGGCCTCATAGTTGGCATTACGGCTGACAACGATATTCCGTCGGCCTGGCAGTGGGCGACCAATCGATTCCCAAGTCTTGCGACCCATAATGACCGGGTAGCCCATAGTGACGCGCTTAAAGAATTGCAAGTCTGCCGAAATTTTCCAGGGCATTTGATTGTCGCGACCGATCACGTGGTTTCGTGAGCGCGCAACAATCATCGAGATAGCAGGTTGTGTCATGTCTGAGGGATTTCTTAAACAGCTACTGGAGCTTTGATATGGGGATGCGATTCGTAACCAACAATTTCAAAATCTTCGAATTCATAATCAAAGATCGAAGCAGGTTTACGCAAGATATTGAGCTTTGGCAGAGGGAAGAAATCTCGAGAGAGCTGAAGATCTACTTGTTCTAGGTGATTGCTATACAAGTGGCAATCACCACCTGTCCAAATAAAGTCACCTACTTCTAAGTTACATTGTTGGGCCATCATGTGGGTCAACAAAGCATAGCTAGCGATATTAAAGGGCACACCGAGGAAGATATCAGCGCTGCGTTGGTAGAGTTGGCAAGATAATTTGCCATCAGCCACATAGAACTGAAAGAAGGCGTGGCATGGCGCTAAAGCCATCCTTGGAATATCCGCTACGTTCCATGCTGAAACAATGATGCGACGGGAGTCTGGATTCTTTTTAATCGTCTCAAGGACTTCAGTGATTTGATCAATGTGCTGACCATTTGGTGCGGGCCATGACCGCCATTGATAGCCATAAATCGGACCTAGATCACCATCAGGTGCAGCCCATTCATTCCAGATAGAGACGCCACGTTCTTTAAGCCAATTGTTGTCAGTGCTACCTTTGAGAAACCACAGCAACTCGTAAATGATGGATTTGAGGTGGAGCTTCTTGGTGGTAACCATGGGGAAGCCTTCAGCTAGATTAAAGCGCATCTGGTGCCCAAAAACTGAGATCGTGCCAGTACCCGTTCTATCTGACTTATTGACGCCCTTGGAAAGGACTTCTTTCATGAGATCGTGATATTGGCGCATAAAAATTGGCTAAAAGGGGTTTAGTAAATAAATGAAAGGATAGCTTACTCGAATGTGGGCGACTTCACCCCAAGTGCCTTATGGAGCTTAGGGGAGGTGGTGGTGTACTGCAACTGGATTTGTTTTTCAGGGTTCAGGTATGCGGCTGCCGCAAAAGCAGCTAAGGCCGCCTCATGAAAGCCTGACAAAATGAGTTTCTTTTTCCCGGGGTAAACATTGATGTCACCGACTGCATAAATTCCTGGAATACTGGCCTGAAACTTTTCAGTATCGACAGTAATTTGCTTGCGATCAATATCAAGACCCCACTCTGCAATGGGGCCTAATTTGGGAGAGAGGCCAAAGAAGATCAAGAGATCATCCAAAGGAAGCAATGTGGTATTGCTATCAATGTCGGTGATCGCAATATCAGTTAATTGACCCTCTTTAGTCTCGTATCCAGTAATTTGACCAATGAGTAATTGCATTTTTCCAGCGGCACACAGTGCGCGCATTTTGGCAATAGATTGTGGAGCCGCTTTAAAGTCATCGCGACGATGAATCAAGGTGACGCTCGCTGCTTTGTCTGCAAAGTACAAGACCCAATCGAGTGCGGAATCTCCACCGCCGCAAATAACAATACGCTTGCCGATAAATCGTTCTGGATCTTTGATGTGATAGAAAACTTGCTTACCCACTAAACTATCAATGCCCTCTAGGTTGAGTAGTCTGGGTTGAAAGGCACCAACACCGGCAGCAATAAAGACGGTCTTAGCCAGGAAGTAGTGATTCTGTGATGTGCCAATCAAAAAACGGCCATCGGCTTGTTTCTCGAGTTGAGTGACTTCTTGCCCTAAATGAAACTGTGGACTAAAAGGTTCAATTTGTTTGAGAAGGTTATGCGTGAGTTCACGCCCAGTACACACCGGTATCGCAGGAATATCGTAAATGGGTTTATCAGGATAGAGCTCTATACATTGACCACCAGCTTCTGGTAGTGAGTCAATGACGTGGGTTTTGATATCGAGCAGTCCAAGTTCAAAGACTTGGAAGAGGCCCACAGGACCGGCGCCAATGATGACTGCGTCAGCTTCTGTGGGTGAGTACAAATCAATGCTCGTGTAGTTGTGGATTACTTTGCTAACTGATCGAGTTTGTTTTTGACATCTTTCCACTCATCAGCGTCTGGAAGGGCGGACTTTGATTTAGTGATGGATGTCCATGATGAAGAAAGCTCAGCATTAAGTTTGATGAAGTCTTGTTGATCTCCAGGGACGTCGTCTTCCGCATAAATCGCATTGACAGGGCACTCAGGAACGCACACTGCGCAATCAATGCACTCGTCTGGATCAATGACTAAGAAGTTGGGGCCTTCGCGAAAGCAGTCAACTGGACAAACATCGACGCAGTCGGTGTATTTGCAACGGATGCAGGATTCGGTAACAACGTATGTCATAGCGTTTAATCTAAAGAGCCCAAATTAAGAATTGGGAAATTATAAAAGGTCAATTTTAGCCGAAATGAGCCATTTTTAGCGCTTATGACCCTTTTGGTGGCTTTGCAAAATGAGGACTATCCTAGGGGCTGAAAATTGAGTAAAAAGAGCATCTATTATGAAAATACTGATTGTTGGGGCAGGTGGAATCGGGGGGTTTTTTGGGGCCAAATTGCAGCAGTCAGGCGCAGATATCACTTATTTATTACGTGAGCAGCGCCAGCAGCTGATTCAAGCCCAGGGATTGACTATCGAGACTCCGAAGGGCAGCTTTATGGTCCACCCTAAAACGGTCTTAGCCGCCCAGTTGGAGCCTATTTACGACCTCATCATTTTGGCCTGCAAAGCCTTTGATTTGGATGATTCGTTAAAGTCGATTGCCAAAGCAAGCTCTCAAGGAGTGATCCTACCTTTTTTAAACGGGTTCACGCACCTCGAGGTTTTGGACCGTCAGTTCGGCAAAGAGCGAGTGATGGGTGGGGTAGCCCATATCGCTGCAACCATTTCTGAATCGGGCTCAGTAAAACAGCTAACCGAATTGGGTTCATTCACAATAGGCCCCAGAACACCACAACAAGTCGCACTGAGTCAGGAACTCTTTTCGCTGTGCAAAAAAACCGATTTCGATGCTTTCTATCATGAGAATATTGAGCAAACTTTGTGGGATAAATGGGTGTTCTTGGCAACCTTAGCAGGCGTGACAACCATCTGTCGCGGCTCTATTGGCGAGATTACCGCAACCCCTTATGGCAAAGATCTCAGCAAGCGAATGTTCGCAGAATGCTGTGCTATTGCTAGTAGTGAAGGTCATCCCATTGCCGAGAAGACTCAATTGAGCTCTCAAGAAATTCTGACAAAAGAAGGCTCACCTTTTACAGCCTCAATGCTGAGAGACTTGCTGGCAAGCAAGAAAAATGAACATCAACATATCTTGGGCGATTTGATTGGTTTTGCTAATCAGGGATCTATAGACTGCCCGCTATTAAAAATTGCCTTTACCCATATGGCGGTCGAGAGTAAGAGTGAAGTCTAAGCAAGGGCTTTCCCTAGGGCTTTGGTTTTCAGAAGATAAACCTCAATTGATTACACTTTAGGCATTCACACGAATAAACCCTGTCAAGAAAGAATGGACTATGGAAGAGTATCGGCTACAGATCGATAAAACAGCAAAACCGTTATTGATTATCGATTACACCTTTGGGAGTGATCGCAGTTTGGAGTTAATGAAATCTACCAACTTACCAACTGCTCTGCAAAATGCTAAGGTAAAAACGGAGTTTGATTTAGCGCATGCCTGGAGCGACTTTGCCCGTAAGTATTTACAGAAAACAAAAGAGATTGCGGCAACCCCTATTTGCTGGCAAGGTCATTACGATCAGTTGGGTCGAGTGATGCTTGAAATGATGCGCTTAAGCAGAGATAAGCAAGAGATGGACGATAAAGAGGGTGTTTACGAAATGATCCCCAATCTTGAAGAGATTCCCTTTGTCAGTAAACCCTCTCGTCTTGAGGACAAGATGTTTTGCCGTATTTGGCTTTCCTTAATTCGCCATCCAGCCTTTATTGAGATGGAGTTAGATGAGGATGAGCTGGCAGCATTCAATTACTGGCAAGGTTTATTTACGCTGGCTTTGGGTAAGACGAATAGTGAGCTGCTAAAACAGGCTGCTTAATTCATTACAGTGGAAATAAAAAAGCGCTCCCAAGGGAGCGCTTTTCTTTTACTGAAACTACCTAACATCAACCTCCGTAGAGGAACTTCGGTAGCCACAATGTCATACCTGGCCAGATGTACATGAAGACCATACAGGCAATCACAATGAACATGTAAGGCATCATGCCTGCAAAAATCTGATTGAGTGTGACGCCTGGCGGCGATACCCCCTTGAGATAGAAGGCAGACATCGCAACCGGTGGTGACAAGAATGCTGCTTGCAAGTTCACAAATACCAAGGTTCCCCACAAGAGCGGATCGATGTTGAAGTGAGCTAACAAAGGCAAGAAGATCGGCACGAAAATAACAATAATTTCAGTCCACTCTAAAGGCCATCCTAGGAAGAAGATGATCGCTTGAGAGAGCAGCATGAACTGAATAGGTGTCAGATCTAACATGAGCACCCATTTTTCAATGATCGATTGACCGCCCAAAATCGTAAACACAGCCGAGAAGAGTGCTGAACCTACGAACAACCAGCACACCATCGATGTTGTTTTAGCTGTCAAGAAAACGGCTTGCTTAGTGCGCTCAAAGTCTAGGGTGCCCGCTTGTAGTGCCAGAATGAAAGCACCCAATGCGCCCACTGCAGCAGACTCAGTTGCGGTAGTAATGCCGAGCAGGATGACGGCCAAGACTAAGAGAGTCAGCACGCCTAGAGGCATGACAGACTCAATCAATAGTTTGAGGATTTCAAACTGCTCTTCATCTAACTTAATGTAGTAGTAAATGAGTAGCAAGCCGAAGAGGATGCAGGTCAAGCCAAAATACAGCTCGAAGTTTTCTGGTGGTCCAGTATCAGCTTCTGCCACGGCGCCAGCTTCAATAGGATCATCTCCAGAGGCAGCATCGAGAGCAACCAAAGGTGCATCTTCTTCAACCTCTTTGGATTTACTGTTGTTATTGGAGGTGGCATCAATGGCTACTAGAGTCTCTTCAACCGGCTCTGCAGCGCTTGTAGAGGCTTTGGCGACTTGAGTTGCTACTGGCACGTTCAAGGCATCTTTTGCAGATTGCTGATGAATCATGACGTACCACCACACTCCCCACATAGTCACTGCAACCAAGATTAATGGAGTTAATGCAGCCAATACATTTTTGAATATTTTGCCAAAAGACAACTTTGCGTCAACCGGCGCATTCAATAGTTTTGCTGGCGAGAACAAAGCTTTAAATGTGGCAAGCAGCATATTGCTTGCATAGTTCTCACGCAGGAAACGAATCGTCGGTGGAATTGGAACGATGAGTTGCTCTGGGGGTAGCTTCGGTGCGACTTTGGGGTTAATTAAAGCCCAACCAATGATGTACACCAAATATAAGAATGCCAGGAAGAAGCCTGGCACCATCGCCGCAGCATAGAGCTTAACGACAGATTGGCCTGCAACAGCCGCATACACAATGATCATTACTGAAGGCGGGATCAAAATACCTAGGGTGCCTCCTGCAGTAATAACGCCAGCAGCAAGCCGCGTATCGTAGCCTGCATTGAGCATAGGCTTCATGGCAATCACACCCATGAGAACAACTACGGCGCCAACGAGACCGCTTGCGATACCCCAGAAAGTACAAACAATCAGAGTAGCTACAGCCAATGAGGCTGGCACACGACGAAATGCGAGCTGAATACTGTAGAACATCTTATCTACCAGCGCCCCTCGTTCCATCACATAGCCCATTAATACAAAGAGCGGAATGGATAGCAGGACATCATTCGTCATACCCCCAAAAGTTCTTTGCACCATGAGAGTAAACACTTTGTTTGCAGCCCAGCTTTGTGAGGGATCATAAAACGCTGCAAAACCAAACATCATGCCTAAGCCCATCAGGGTAAAGGCGGTTGGGAAGCCCAGCATGATTACAACAATAATCAAGCCGAGCATGGCTAAGCCAAGAATTGGATCACTCATGATTTATCTCTTTAGTTTGACCAATGCGATGGTGTGCTGCTTCATCGATATTTTTGGCATTTTTGATTGCGAGTTGACGGGCTTCTTCATCAACGTGAGTGGAAGAAGCTAACTGCTGTTCAATCACATCGATTTCTTCTGCATCTTTTAAGCGGGCTGGCCATTCGCCTGTCTTGAGGCAAAGAATGCAACGCATAATTTCAACCACACCTTGCAAGAGCACAAATGCGCCTGCAATCGGAATGATGGTTTTAAATGGATAGAGGGGCGGACCATTAGCAATTTGAGTCGTGTGTTCGCCGATGCGCCAAGATTCTGCTGCATAGGTGTAGCCTGCATAAACCAAAGCGGCAATACCAGGCAGGAAAAAAGTAATGTACAAAATTAAATCTAGAGTTGCTTGTGTGCGGGGTTTCATGGAGCCATAAAGGAAGTCGCCACGAACGTGTCCGTTTTGTGCCAAGGTATAGGCGCCACACAGCATAAACAGAGTGCCGTATGCCATGACAGATAGCTCACCAATCCATGCCGATGGGGAATTAAATGCATAGCGCCGAACAACGTCTGTAAAGACCATCAGCATCAGTAGAACCACAAGCCAAGCAGCAGCTTTGCCTACAAAAGTGCTGATTTCATCTACTCTTAGCATGAATTTATCCATGAAATACTCTCCTAAAACAACTATTTATTTCTCTGGGGAAATATAAAAAACCGGACGGGGGTACCGTCCGGTCAGATACTCTTAAAACGCTATTATAAAGGCAAATTAAGCCTTGAAGTAATGGTCGTAGGCGATCTTCATATCAACGTTTACAAGCAAATCCCAGCGAACTGCGCGTTGGGCAAAGGCTTTTTGTGAATCTAGTACCTTCTTGAACATTGGGAGTTCAGCAGCCTTTTTCGCAATAATCTTGTCCCAAGCATTCAACTGGGCCACCAAAATAGACTTCGGCGTAGCGTAGAACTTCACTTTGTCTTTGGTTTGTAGCTCAGCGAAGTCTTTGGAATAGCGATCGATTGCTTTCCAGGACATATCAGCAGAAGCTGCCTGAGTGCCATAGGTAAGGATGGCTTGAAGATCAGCAGGCAAGGAGTTGAATTTCTTCTTATTGAAGATAATTTCAAATTGCTCTGAAGATTGGTGGAAGCTTTGGAGCATGTTGATCTTAGATACGTCTGGGAAGCCGAGGATACGGTCTGAAGACGCGTTATTAAACTCAGCTGCATCGAGAACGCCGCGATCCATCGCTGGAATAATCTCGCCGCCAGGCAAGGCCTGAACTGATGCACCCATATCGGTGAAGATCTCAATCGACAAGCCAACAGTACGGTATTTCAAGCCCTTCAAATCATCCGTTTTAGCGATTGGCTTTTTAAACCAGCCTAATGGCTGAGTTGGCATTGGACCATAAGGGAAGGAAACGACGTCGAGCTTAAGGTCGCTATAGATCTCATTGAGCAATTGCTGACCACCACCATATTGGTTCCAAGATAGCAATGTATTGGCATCCATACCAAAAGCAGGACCAGATCCCCATAGTGCTAGTGCTGGGCTTTTGCCGTACCAGTAAGCCAAAACGCCATGGCCGCCATCCAGTGTTCCACTAGATACAGCGTCCAACATATCGAAGGCCTTTACTACTGAACCAGCTGGTAGCACTTCAATTTTGAGGCGACCACCTGACATTGCATTCACTTTAGTAGCGTAGTCATTGGCGTACTCATGGAAAATATCTTTTGCTGGCCAGGTAGATTGAAAGCGCAAGTTCACAGTTTGCGCAGAAGAAATCATTGGGAAAGCCATTGCAGCTGCGCCGGCACTGCCAACGGCTGCGTTCTTTAAGAACTTACGACGTGGGCTGTTGTTGGTTGTTTCAGACATCTGTATCTCCTATGGTTGTTGCTTTTAATAAATTACGGCTGAGTAAAACAAAATCTTACTAAGATTAATCGAATTCGCTAGCTAGGGGGTTGAGGGTTTCCCCTTGTTGCTCAGGGTTTTTATTGTGCATTGCAATAATAAAACCCTGAGCTGAGATTGCGAGGGTCATGGCACTACCCTAGGTAAACTACCGCTGATGCAAAAAGCAATTGATCGATTAATAAAAGGGTATTCATGAGCAATAAACCAAAAGTTTTGGTAGCGAGAGCAATATTTCCGGATTTACTGGCAAAGTTAGAGGAATCCTTTGAGGTTCGCTCCAACCAGGCAGATCAAGTACTCACGCCAGAAGAGCTCCAGAAAGAACTCGAGAGTGTTGCTGGTGCATTAGTGACTGGAAGTGAGCGTATTGATGCTGCGGCTTTGGCTCACGCTAAAAATTTGAAGATCGTTGCCAATATCTCCGTTGGCTATAACAATTTTGATGTGCCGGCAATTACTGCGGCTGGTGTAATGGCTACTAATACGCCCGATGTGTTGACCGATACCACTGCTGATTTTGGTTTTGCCTTATTGATGGCAACCGCCAGACGGATTACTGAATCTGAACATTGGGTGCGCGGAGGCTATTGGGATAAATGGTCGATTGTGCATAACCCTTTGGGTATGGATTTGCATCACAGCACGATCGGCATTATTGGAATGGGCCGAATTGGTCAGGGGATTGCCAAGCGCGCACTCGGTTTTGGGATGAAGGTCATCTATCACAATCGCAATCGTTTATCTGAGGTTGACGAAAAAGCCTGCGGCGCGAGCTATGTATCTAAAGAGGAATTACTGTGTACTGCCGATCACGTTGTTTTGGTTTTACCTTACACGCCAGAGAATCATCACACTATCGGTGCGAAAGAAATTGCACTCATGAAACCTACGGCAACCCTTGTCAATATTGCTCGGGGTGGAATTGTGGATGATATGGCTTTAGCTCAAGCACTTAAAGACAAAAAGATTTTTGCTGCCGGCTTAGATGTATTCGAAGGTGAGCCGAAGGTCAATCCTGAGTTATTGAAATTAAGTAACGTAGTGTTAGCCCCGCACATTGCGAGTGCGACTGAAAAAACGCGTAGAGCAATGATCGATTTGGCGGTTGAGAATTTGCGTGCAGCACTCGCTGGTAAGAAACCACCTAGCCTAATTAATACCGAGGCTTTTAAAGGGTAGCTAGGAAAGATGTTCTTAAAGAGCAATAAGTAGAAAGTAAAAAAGCCGAGAAATTCTCGGCTTTTTATTTGAGTATGCTGGCCTCAATTACTCTGCGTCAACCTCTTCTGGAAGATCGCGCAAAGCTAATTCAATACCGCCAAATTTTCCAGCCACCCAGTTGTAGACTTTGCAGGCAATCCACAGTAAACCAAATCCAAGAAGTGCATTGAGAATCAAGGCAGATAGCACGGTAAATCCAGGAATCGCGCCATCACGAATGAAGGCTACAAATAAAGCTAATAAGACGATGGGCACAGAGAAGCATAAGTAAACTAAGACCAAAGTTTTAGCGGTATGAGTTGGATCTAGGAAGACAAGTTCTTTTTTGGTTAGTTTCATGATGACGCAATCTTAAAGCAGTCCATCGAAAAGCGCTATATCAACCCAGTCACCCGCAGCAATATTTCCTTGGTCGTGACCAAGGATGACAAAGCAGTTTGCCTCACTCATGGAGCGCAAAATTCCTGCCCCTTGGCTGCCCGTCAGCCTCACACTGGGTTTGCCTTCAGCATTGCGCCCCAAGATGGCGCGTTGAAATTCTGTGCGACCGGGTTTCTTACGAATGGCTGTTTCAGTCACGGCTTGCACTAGTGGCGGTTCAGTTTGACTGGCGCCATTGAGTTGCAAGAGGGCGCTTCGGACAAATTGATAGAAGGTCACCATCACCGCCACTGGGTTGCCTGGAAGACCAAAGAAGAGGGTCTTGCGGGCGCTAGATGTTCCAGGAATGGGCTTGAGGATTCCGAAAGCCATGGGACGACCAGGGCGCATCGCAATTTTCCAGAAACCAACGTCTCCCAACTCTTGCATAATTTGTTTAGTAAAGTCTGCCTCACCAACGGATACGCCACCAGAAGAAATCAATACATCCGCCTTGGCAGCTGCCTCAATGAAAGCTTGCTTGAGCGATGCTGGATCATCGCGCACAATGCCACAGTCGACGATCTCTAGATCTAGGCGATTAAGTAAACCGGTCAGACTGTAGCGATTGCTGTCATAAATGCTGCCGGCAGTGAGAGACTCCCCTAAGGAGCGTAGCTCGTCACCTGAAGACAAAATAGCCACCTTTAATTTGCGTCGTACTTTAAGGGTGGCAATACCCAGCGATGCTGCTAAACCTAAATCGGAGGGGCGCAATAATCGACCAGCAGTAATAGCCGCTTTACCTTTTTGTAAATCTTCTCCGCGTAAGCGACGGTTCTCGCCTGCCTTGAGTTGATCTGATTTGAAACTAATAGATTCATGATTAGTGGCGGTGAACTCTTGGGGTATCACGGTGTCACAAGCAGCAGGCATCACCGCGCCAGTCATGATCTTGAGACATTCGCCAGCTTGAATCTCACCCTCATAGGGCTTGCCTGCTAAGGCTGTTCCTGCAACACGCAAGCTAATTTCATCAGCGTTTGTTTTCAGACATTGGCCATTAAATGCATAACCATCCATTGCAGAGTTATCTGCGGCGGGTACATCGATTGGCGATAGTAAATCTTCTGCAAGAATCCGATTAATCGCGTGGTCTAGTGAAACCGTTTCGATGTCAGCAGGATGATGCATGGTTTGAGATTCTTGAAGCAGCTCGCTAACTAAATCAGCGATAGCCTTGCGTGCCTCATCAACGTGCAGTGATGAAGTTAGCAAAATAGGGCTATTGGGTGAGTGCTTCATGCAGACGCTGCTTCTAAGGATTGCAATTCTTCCGGTGTGTTGATATTGGCAAATGCTCGGGCATCGTCAAAAATCACAGTGCTACTTTTTAATTCTTTAAACCAGCGATCAATCTTGAGATCACCTTTCTGTAGAAAAGAATCTAATGAATCTAGTAAGTCAGTACGCATCAGGCAGAAAACAGGCTGCGCCCAGACTTTGCCATCTGCCTCTTGACTAGAGGCATAGACCAATTGATAGTCACCCCGCTCTAATTCAGTAGCAAGTTTTGCAGCGAGATCAGTTGGCAGTAGCGGTGAATCACATGGGCTAGTCATGAGATAAGGTGTTGTGCAAGCCTTCAATCCAACCGAGAAACCTGCCAAAGGCCCTGAGAAATTAGGCGTTTCATCCATGATGACGGGGTAGCCATAGCCAGCGTATTTGGTGATATTTCGATTGGCATTAATCAGCATTGAGCCCACTTGTGGCTTGAGTCTGGTGAGCGTCGCTTCAATCATAGGCTTTTGATGAAAAGGAATCAGACCTTTATCGATGCCCCCCATGCGCTGAGCACGGCCACCCGCCAGAATCAGTCCAGTAATGTGTTCTGTCAGAATCATTAGCCACCGATATAAGACATTTCGACTTTGCGATTACCAGTCGATAGCTTGGCGGTATGCGAGCCCCGAATTTCGGAGTAATGATCATCACGCGCAGACCAGGTATTCATAATGGCATTGGCGATTTCTAAATCACTTTTTCCAGAACGTAATAAGGTTTTGAAATCAAATCCTTCATTGGCAAAAAGACAAAGATACATTTGGCCATCGGTAGAGATACGGGCACGAGTGCATTCATGACAGAAGGTTTGCGTCACACTAGAGATCACACCGATCTCACCAGAGCCATCGGCATAACGCCAGCGCTGCGCAACTTCTCCGGTGTAATTCGCCTCAATAGCTTCCAGAGGAAATACTTCATGAATACGAGCGATCACTTCTTTAGAGGGAAGCACTTCGGCCATATTCCATCCATTAGAGCTGCCCACATCCATAAATTCAATAAAGCGCAGAATGATGCCGCTACCTTTGAAGTGTTTGGCCATGGCAACGATCTCATGATCATTCGTTCCCTTTTTCACAACCATATTGACTTTAATGTTCTCAAAGCCAGCTTCTTGTGCGGCGTTAATGCCATCCAACACATCAGCCACTGGAAAATCAACATCGTTCATCTTTTTAAAGATCGTGTCATCCAAGCCATCAAGACTTACCGTCAGTCTTTGTAGTCCAGCGACTTTGAGAACTGCAGCCTTCTTACGCAGGATGCTGCCGTTTGTTGTGAGAGTGAGATCTAAAGGCTTGCCCGCAGGAGTACGCACGGCTGCCAACATCTCAATGAGTACTTCTAAATTCTTGCGCAACAATGGCTCACCGCCAGTCAAGCGAATTTTCTCAACTCCAAGAGTTGAGAAAATAGTAGTGAGGCGCGTAATTTCTTCAAAGCTTAATAACTCTTGATGCGCTAAGTAAGGATAGTGTTGATCGAACACTTCCTTTGGCATGCAATACGTGCAGCGGAAGTTACAGCGATCAGTGACAGAGATGCGTAGATCACGCAAAGCACGGCCACGAGTATCTTGAGTGCGATCATGGGGCGCCAGTAATTCCCCGCCAATAGAGGGCGTCAGGCCTTTGCCTTCATCAATGCGAATAGGAATGACTTTGGACGTTGCGGGGATTGCTTTTTCAACCATATGCTGAATTATGGCTGTGAAACGGGGTTTCTGCCAAACCGCCCAATATCCTTTTGGGATACGAGGCAGTCTGGAGAAAAAGTTTTAGTAAGTCTTAAACCGTTTTTTCTTGGCCACCGGTTTCAACTAAGACCATGGGGCCATCGGGCAGGGTTGCGGCTGGTTTAGGTGTTCTGCCTAAGTTATCCGCAACGGGTTCTGCCTGAATCTGGTTTTGTGCTTCAGCATGCTTAGAGGAATCAGTACCCACCCAAATCATGCCGGCAGATTCCACCACGCTGTGCAAAGGAGTTTCTTCAAGTGCCTGGAAAGCAACTTTAGGAAGCTCTGGTACAGGTTTAGCAATCACCTCAACAGTAGAAACTGCCGCCACCATTGCAACCGGTGCTGCAGCTGGAGTAGTAGCTGTGTTTTGAGCTGGACGATTTGATTGACGTGGAGGGCGTGGCGCTCTCTCAGCTCTTTCTTGTTTTTCCGCAGCGGGCTTTGCATTACCGAAACTATTGGCAAGATTCTGAATCGGCATAGATGCGGATGCACCAGCCATGCCTACAGGAGGCCCACTGAATGGACTTGCTGATGGTGCTACAGAAACTACATCACTATTCTCAGTGCGCTCATCGCGTTCACCACGTTCATTCCTTCCGCGACCACGACCACGACGATTGCGACCACGACCACGACGCTCTTCACCTTCAGCGCTTGGTGCAGCTTCGCTACCAGGACTAGCTTCAGTTGCAGGGGTTACTGCAGCCGGGTTTGCTTGACGCTCAGGTTTTGGGCCGTTTTGATTACGGTTGCCATTGCGATTATTGCGATTGCCGTTGCGGTTGTTATTGCCTTCAGTAGCTGCACCATCAGCAGCATTGGCTACTGGACGCTCAGCACGTTCACCGTTGCGATCATTGCGTTCGCCACGACGATTGCGGACACGATTACGATCGCCACCATTACCGCCATTACCATTGCGACCTTGATTACGACCACGGTTATTACTTGGCACTGATTTCTCTTCAGTTACTGGAGAAGAAGAGAAGAGTTTCTTGATAAAGCTAAAGAAGCCGCCAGAACTCTCAGCCGATGCTGTTTCAGTACGCGCTGGACGCGGCTGACTCATAGGCGCAGGTTGTGTTGGTGTAATGCCTTTGACTGCTGCTTCTGGGCGAACCTTGACTTCAGCATCCTTGCGGCTCACTGTCGTGTCAGTCTCTAATTCGCGAGCAGCCTCTTCAGCCATCACGTAGCTTGCTTTTTGATCATCTAAACGAGGATCGTCATGACGCAAACGCTCTAACTTGTAATGCGGTGTTTCTAAATGCTTGTTCGGAACCATCAAGACATTAACTTTGAAGCGAGTTTCAATCTTGATGACTTCAGCCCGTTTTTCATTCAAGAGGAAAGCAGCCACTTCGACTGGAACCTGTGTATGAATCGCTGCTGTGTTCTCTTTCATTGCCTCTTCTTGAATGATGCGCAGAACTTGCAATGCAGATGATTCGGTATCGCGGATGTGACCAGTGCCATTACAACGTGGGCAGGTGACATGGCTACCTTCAGAGAGAGCAGGGCGTAAACGTTGGCGTGACATTTCCATCAAACCAAATTTAGAGATCTTGCCCATTTGAACGCGTGCACGGTCATGACGCAAAGCATCGCGCAGGCGATTCTCAACATCTTTTTGAGCTTTGCTTGATTCCATATCAATGAAGTCGATCACGATCAAACCACCCAAGTCACGTAAACGGGCTTGACGAGCGATTTCATCGGCAGCTTCTAAGTTAGTGCGGGTTGCAGTCTCTTCAATGTCGGAGCCACGGGTAGCACGTGCTGAGTTGACGTCCACGGAAACTAAAGCTTCAGTGTGGTCAATCACGATCGCGCCGCCAGAGGGCAATGGCACAGTGCGTGAGTATGCAGTTTCAATTTGATGCTCAATTTGGAAGCGAGAGAACAAAGGCACATCGTCTTGATAGCGCTTTACTCGGGGCAAATTGTCTGGCATCACTACTGACATGAAAGCAGCAGCTTGTTCATAGATGTCATCGGTATCGATGAGGATCTCGCCGATATCTGGTTGGAAGTAATCGCGGATTGCGCGAATCACTAAGCTAGATTCGAGGTAAATCAATAATGGAGCTGAGTTGCCTTTGGCAGCCTCATCAATCGCTTTCCACAACTGCATGAGGTAGCTTAAGTCCCACTGCAATTCAGTAGCGTCGCGACCAATACCAGCCGTGCGGGCGATGATGCTCATGCCATCAGGTACCTCTAATTGAGACATCGCTTCACGGAGTTCTTGACGGTCTTCACCTTCAATGCGGCGGGATACGCCACCTCCACGTGGGTTATTTGGCATTAATACCAAATAACGACCAGCTAGGGAGATAAAGGAGGTGAGGGCTGCGCCTTTTTGGCCGCGCTCTTCTTTTTCTACCTGAACAATGATTTCTTGACCTTCGCGCAGGGCATCCTTAATGGAAGCATTGCGAACATCAACACCTTCTTTGAAATAGGCTCTGGCAACTTCTTTAAAAGGCAAGAAACCATGACGCTCTTCACCGTAGTTCACAAAGCAAGCTTCTAGGGAAGGCTCAATACGGGTAATAACACCTTTGTAGATATTGCCTTTGCGTTGTTCGCGACCGGCAGCTTCGATATCAATATCAATGAGTTTTTGACCATCGACGATGGCAACTCGCAACTCTTCTTGTTGAGTTGCATTAAATAACATGCGTTTCATAACACTCTCCTATGGGGGAGGGTGAAGTAAGCGCGCTGCGTTAGGGGACAAGTTAGATGCCGCAAAGGACTGAGCCTAAGGCGGTATATAAGTGTGGTTCATGCAACTCTAGGCACTTTTTGCCTAGTTCACCCAGTTAACTGTTGGTTAATTTGGTGCCACACTTGACGATCGCCGCAGAGACCTCCTTTAGGTCATCAATGCAGGCGCGCGCCTGAAAACTGTCTTCTAATCGCGGGTCGCGGCATACGGCACACCAACCCTGCGCCTCATTACAACGGGGGAGGGGCAACCCCGGGAGTCTTTTAAAGGGCGACTCCAAGCTCCACGATTTAAACCTGACTTCAGGTTCTTATCGGGCCAATAAATTGGCTAGAGCGTTGATTATACGGCACAAGTTGAATGACAATGGGGTATTGTTGAGTCCCTTGTCGTCCTTGAGCGAGGTCGCAAGAGAGATAAATCATGAAATCCGATCCAGTATCCAAGCCTAAACCCGCCCCAACCCGCCCCCCGGCTGCAGTCCATTTGCAGACGATTGGTCCGGAAGAAGCAGGCCAGCGTTTGGACAACTATTTGCTACGCTGGGCCAAAGGGGTCCCCAAAAGCCACGTTTACCGCATTATTCGTTCGGGTGAAGTTCGGGTGAATAAAAAGCGGGCTGAACCAACCACTCGCCTGATTGAAGGTGATGTCGTTCGAGTTCCGCCCGTCAGAATTGCTGAGCCCTCCCAAATGGCAGCGGTCAATACCGCCCAGACCAAATCCCGTGCTCAGGGCTATTCCGACAAAATGCCGATTCTGTTTGAGGATGAAGCTCTATTAATAGTTGATAAGCCAGCTGGCTTAGCAGTTCATGGTGGATCTGGCATCGCCTTAGGTGTGATTGAGACCTTGCGCATTACCCGCCCTGAGTTGAAATTTCTAGAATTAGTGCATCGTCTCGATCGTGATACTTCCGGAGTGTTGCTCTTGGCAAAGAAACGCAGTGCTCTTGTAGAGTTGCATCGCCAAATTCGCGAAGGTCAAACGGATAAGCGTTATTACTTGCTTGCTCATGGTGAAATCCAGCAGGGTGCTCAAGTGATGCAGCTCAAATACCCGCTTCATAAATATTTATTAGCAAATGGCGAGCGGCGGGTGCGAGTTGATCCCGAAGGTTTGCCAAGTCACACTGCTTTACGTGTCAGCAAAACGATGAAGCGTGAGGATGCTGCGATTACTTTGGCTGAGGCTCAGTTAAAAACAGGGCGTACTCATCAAATCCGCGTGCATCTGCAGAAGTTGGGCCACGCTATTTTGGGTGACGATAAGTATGGCTTTGAAGATCGAGATAAGCTCATCAAATCCAAAAGACTCTATTTGCATGCCCACCTAGCTAGTTTTACCCATCCTCGCACGGGCGAGAAGATGCGTGTCGAGTCGCCTCTACCGGCAGAGTTTGCAGCGATGATGAAGAATTTTGAACAGTAATGTGAACAGAAGTAATGAGTAAAAAAGATGCCTGAAGAAAATAAGTCGGAGCGCCGATATGACCTGATTGTGTGGGATTGGGATGGAACCATCATGGATTCCACACCAACCATCGTGCACTGCATTCAGCAGGCTTGTCGTGATTTGGGTTTTAAGGAACCCGATGACACATTGGCAAGTTCAGTGATTGGTTTAGGTATTCATGACTCACTACGTCGCGCAGTTCCTTGGATCGAGCCGGTGCACTTTCCAAAATTGACCGATCGTTTTCGCTATCACTATTTAGCAAAAGATCATGAACTCGATTTATTCGTAGGGATTCGTGAGCTCTTAGAAGAATTACGAGCAGATAACTATCTACTGGGAGTTGCCACTGGTAAATCTCGTGTTGGATTAGATCGATCCCTTCAGCATCATCAGATTGGGCACCTCTTTCATGAAACACGCACAGCTGACGAGTCCTTCTCTAAGCCGCACCCAGGAATGTTGCTCGAGCTCTCTGATGTCACTCAAGTGCCCACGCGTCGGATGTTGATGGTTGGTGATACCACGCATGATTTAGATATGGCTGCTAGCGCTGGAGTAGATGCTGTAGCAGTCACCTATGGTGCTCATCCTTTGGATACTTTAAAGACCTCACAGTCGTTAGCGCAGGTAGATGATGTTGCACAACTGTCACAATGGCTCAAGCAAAATCTGTAATTTAATAGGCAACACTGAGGAATCAAGATGGAAAATAATCCAAATCCAAACTGGGAACGTCAAGCGCTTGAGCACTTGCTCTTGGAGAATCTAAAAGAGACTCGTAAAGCGCGTCGCTGGAAGGCGGTACTTCGTATTCTGACTTTGGTGGCCATCATTGGCGTCGTCCTTTCAGTATTTGATTTTCATCTGCCTGGGCGCGGCATGGGTACTGAAAAACATACTGCGATGGTGACGCTAGAAGGTGAGATCTCATCTAGTTCGCTGGCTAATGCGATGGATATCAATTCATCTCTGGTATCTGCGTTTGAGAATGAGCACAGTGCAGGCGTGGTACTGCGTATTAATAGTCCCGGCGGTTCACCTGTGCAAGCAGGCATGATTAATGATGAGATTCATCGCCTACGTAAGCTATATCCAAACAAGCCCTTCTACGTAGTGGTCGAGGATATTTGTGCTTCAGGCGGCTACTATGTTGCGGTGGCTGCAGATCAAATCTTGGTAGATAAAGCCAGTTTGGTTGGCTCCATCGGCGTGATTATGGAAGGCTTTGGTTTCACAGGCTTGATGGATAAATTGGGTGTGACCCGTCGCATGATTACTTCGGGCTCTAATAAAGGCATGCTTGATCCTTTTAGTAAGGAAGATCCAAAGCAAGTGCAAATGGTCAGAACGATGATTGATGAGATTCATCAACAATTTATTGCGGTAGTGAAAGAAGGTCGTGGCGCACGTTTAAAAGACGCACCAGATCTATTCTCGGGCCGTATCTGGAATGGTGAGCAGGCAGTAAAGCTTGGTTTGGTAGATGGTTACGGTACTGTCGATTCAGTAGCGCGCGATATCTTTAAGGCGCCTGATGTGCTCGACTACACCATGAAAGAAAACTTTGCGGAGCGTGTGGCTAAACGCTTTGGTGCTGAAGCGGGTGCCGCTGCTGGTAAAGCTTTAGTAAAGGCGCCAGATCTTAAATAAAAATAGAAAACTTCAGAACTTATAAAAGCTGAATCGATCTAGGCCAATAGTAGAAATACCATTGGCCTATTTTGCAATCCGGCGCAGGCTGCTTCATTGGGATAGCGTTTGCGCCAGTCTGCAATTGACAGTGTTGTAATCATTTCAGATTTGAGGCTGAGATCAACACCAAGGCAAAGTAATGTTTGTGGTGCTAGTGAATTGATACAAGCCATCAGCATGGCCGTATTGCGATAGGGCGTCTCAATCCAAATTTGCGTTTCTTGTAATTTTCGAGATTCAACTTCTAGCTGTTTGAGCTTGGCGCTAAGCTCATGAACGTCATGAGGCAAGTAACCCTGAAAAGTAAAGCGCTGACCATTGAGACCGCTAGCCATGAGGCCCAGCAAGATAGAGCTAGGTCCCACCAAGGGCTTTACTAGAGCACCCAATTTGTGGGCCGCAAGCACCAGTTCAGCGCCAGGATCAGCAACGCCCGGCACTCCAGCTTCGGACATCAGGCCCATATCATTGCCCGCAATCAAGGGTTTTAATAAGTCAGCAGGTTTTACTGACTCACCATATTTTGCATTACGTGCAGCGCCACGCCACTCACTCATTTGTATCTCTTGAATACTGCAGGCTAGCGGTGAGATGCTATCAACCGCTTTCAAAAATGCGCGCGCAGTTTTTGCATCTTCCACAATCCAATGCTTCAGCTTGGCTGTGCAAGCAATCGTTTCACTTGGCAATACCCAAGGTAATTGCTCCGTGCGAGCATCATCACCCAAGGTGTTGGGAACTAAATAGAGTGTGCCGAGCTTTGCCATGAACCAATTAACTCTTGCCTGGAATCACAAAACCTGCATCACGCAACAAGCCTGTCAAAGCGATGAGTGGCAGACCGATTAGGGCGGTAGGGTCATCGCTCTGAATCGCCTCTAGAAGGCTGATGCCTAAGCCTTCAGACTTAGCACTACCGGCGCAGTCATAAGGTTCCTCTGCCAGCAAATAACTTTCTAATATTTCATCGGAAAGTTTACGAAACCTCACCTCAGTTAGAACACTTAAGGTGGTTTGTGAATCACCTTTCATTAAGCACAGCGCTGTATGAAAGGTCACTGTTTGACCGCGCATGAGTTGGAGTTGTGCCATCGCCCGTTCAAAATTACCTGGTTTACCAATCGCTGCGCCGCAGAGATCTGCCACTTGATCAGAGCCAATGACCCAAGCATGAGGATTTTGTTTGGCAATAGCTGCCGCTTTTGCCAGTGCAAGGCGCTGTGCTAAGTCGAGCGTGTTTTCACCGGTAAGGGGTGTTTCATCTACTTTAGGAGAGATCACCTCAAAGGGAATACGCAGGCGCTTTAAAAGCTCGCGGCGATACACCGAGGTGGATGCCAAGATGAGGGGGGGATTTTCGGGTGAATTTCTTTGGTTACTCATTGCTGCTGACTTTCGAAGATGCCTTGATTTAGACTGATGTCATGAATCGTAATCAAGTTTTACCTCAAGTCCAGTTATCTGCAGAACCTAATACTTTGAAGCGGGTGGATTTTTGTGCTCCCCAATCCTATAAAGGGGCTGGTTTTTTAAGCATCTCTGAGCTTCCCAGAGTGGCTGAGGAGGCGTCTACCGTAGTTTTGGGGGATGGCTTCCATTGGGACTTGGAGACGCATTTTGAGGATTCGCCAGGCAGCGAGCCTCGCCAAGTAATGGATTTGGGTTTAAAAGGGCGGCTTCACTTAGTTTGCCAACGTTGTTTACAGGATTGCGCGGTGGATTTGGCGGAAAAGCGGCGTTTTCTGCTGGTTGCTACTGAAGCTGAGGCTGACGATTACCCCCTCGAAGACGAGGAGCAGGAGCCCTTGGTGATTAGTCAGCAATTTAACGTCTTGGAAACTATCGAGGATGAGGTTTTACTCTCTATCCCCTTAATTCCAAAGCACCCTGAGGGCTTCTGTGAGCCTCATGTATCGGTTTTTGGAGATGAGGATGGCGATGAGGTCGCAGATAAACCAGAAAATCCCTTTAACATATTGAAAAATATGAAGAAAAACTGAAAATAGGGTTTTCAGTTAGCCTGTTGTTTTCGGTATGCTTCATTGATAAATCAAGCATTTAGGCGCTTTTCCATGCTAGAATGTCGCCTTGCTTAGGAGTCCAATATGGCCGTTCAACAAAACAAAAAATCACCTTCCAAACGTGGCATGCACCGTGCGCACGACTTTTTGACCGCACCTGCTACGGCTGTTGAAGCCACAACTGGTGAGGCTCATTTGCGCCACCACATTTCACCTAACGGCTACTATCGTGGTCGTAAAGTTGTTAAAACTAAAAACGACTAATTTTTTAGTCTAAACAGATAGAAGCGGCTCATTTAAAGCCGCTTTTTTCTTAGAAACATTACTGTAGCAATCCATCAGTTTATGAGCGTTACTCTTGCTATCGATGCCATGGGCGGAGATCATGGAGTCGTCGTGACGGTTCCTGCCGCCTGCGATTTTCTAGAAAAGCATGCTGATGCCAAGATTACCTTAGTGGGTGATCCAGAGTTGATCAAGCAAGTCTTGAGCAAATCTCCCAAAGCGCCAATGGAACGAATTCAAATTGTTCCCGCGAGTGAAGTGGTGTTGATGGACGATCCCATCGAGGTTGCTTTGCGTCGCAAAAAAGATTCATCGATGCGAGTTGCGATTGAGCAAGTAAAAGAAGGTCTTGCTGACGCTGTCATCTCCTCTGGCAACACTGGTGCATTGATGGCAATCTCTCGCTATATTTTAAAAACCCTTGAGGGGGTTGATCGTCCAGCGATTGCCACTGCCATCCCTAATGAATTAGGGCGTGGTACGACGATGCTCGATTTAGGCGCCAACGCTGACTGTGAGCCGATGCACTTGGTGCAATTTGCACAGATGGCCAATGTTATGGTTCAGGTAGTTGATGGCAAACAAAATCCTTCCATTGGTCTCCTGAATATCGGTGAAGAGGTGATTAAGGGTAATGATGTCGTTAAACAAACGAGTGAATTGCTGCGTCAGACGAATTTAAACTTTTACGGTAACGTAGAAGGGAATGATATTTTTAAAGGCACCACCGATATCGTGGTGTGCGATGGATTTGTAGGCAATGTAGTGCTGAAGGCTAGTGAAGGCTTGGCAAAAATGATGAGCGGCATGATTCGTGATGAATTCAATCGCTCTTTATTGACTAAGTTGATGGCCATTTGTGCCATGGTGCCACTGCTACGGGTGCGTAAGCGGGTTGATCATCGCCGCTATAACGGTGCTGTATTGTTGGGTCTTCGGGGTTGTGTGATTAAGAGCCATGGCTCTGCAGACCGTTTTGGATTTGGTTTTGCCTTAGATCGAGCATACGAAGCAGCTAAAAATCGCATGGTTGAACGTATTGCCGCAGCCTTTGTAGCGGAGACAAAAACATGAGTATTTTTGCAAGAGTCGCTGGTACTGGAAGCTATCTTCCGGAGCAGCGTTTAACCAATCAAGATTTAGTGGAACGTTTGGCTAAATCTGGTTTAGAGACTAGCGATGAGTGGATTACCACTCGTAGCGGTATTTCTGCGCGTCACTTTGCTGCAGAAAATGAACTCACGAGCGATCTCGCAGTAAAAGCAGCGCAAGCGGCATTAAGCAGTGCTGGCATTACTTCAGCAGATTTAGACCTCATCATTTTGTCAACCTCAACTCCTGATCACTTGGGCGGCTTCCCCAGTACAGCTTGTGTAGTACAAGACAAATTGGGTGTTCACAGTAACTGCGCTGCATTTGATGTACAGGCAGTTTGCGCCGGTTTTACTTATGCCATCGCAACGGCAGATGCGTTTATTCGTTGTGGCTCCTATAAAAAAGTGTTGGTCATCGGTGCGGAAACTTTCTCACGCATTTTGGACTTTCAAGATCGCGGCACGTGTGTGTTGTTTGGTGATGGTGCTGGCGCAGTAGTGCTCGAAGCTTCAAGTGAGCCTGGCATTTTGTCGACTGCTCTACATGCCGATGGCAGTCAGCGTGATATTTTGTGTGTGCCTGGGCGTGCTGGTAACGGTGCAGTGCATGGCTCACCATTTATGACCATGGATGGTCAAGCGGTATTTAAATTGGCAGTCAAAGTTCTAGAGCAAGTGGCTCATGAAGTTTTAGAAAAGGCGCATCTTAAGCCTGAGCAAATTGATTGGTTAGTTCCTCACCAAGCCAATATCCGCATCATGGAAGGTACTGCCAAAAAGATGGGCATGTCGATGGATAAAGTGATTGTGACTGTGCATGAGCACGGTAACACTTCGGCAGCCTCTATCCCATTGGCCTTGGATGCTGGTGTGCGTTCCGGTCAAATTCAGCGTGGTCAACATCTCTTATTAGAGGGTGTTGGCGGTGGTTTTGCTTGGGGCGCGGTGGCCTTGAAGTATTGATGCCGTACTCATGCGCGTTAATCCGTATTCCATCTCTTTTCATTGTTTTGTAAATTAATCTCATGACATTTGCATTCGTATTCCCTGGACAGGGTTCTCAATCAGTAGGTATGCTCAATTCCATCGCCGAGCGTCCTGAAGTGCGTGCAACCTTGCAAGAGGCTTCTGAAGCTTTGGGTGAAGATGTTGCGAATTTGATTGCTGAAGGTCCTGCAGAGGCGCTGTCATTAACTACCAATACCCAGCCTGTTATGTTGACTGCAGCGGTAGCCTTTTACCGTGCTTGGTTAGCGGCGGGAGGCCCTGCACCGAAGGTGATGGCAGGTCACAGCCTGGGCGAATACTCTGCATTAGTTGCTTCCGGCGTGATCTCATTTAAAGACGCAGTTCCCTTGGTACGTTTTCGTGCAGAAGCGATGCAATCTGCGGTTCCGGTTGGTACCGGCGGTATGGCAGCGATCCTTGGATTGGATGACGCAATAGTCATTCGGGTTTGCGCTGAAGCAAGCACTGCATCGGGTGGTGTAGTGGAGGCAGTCAATTTCAACGCACCCGGCCAAGTCGTGATTGCGGGTGCCAGCGCTGCCGTTACTAAAGCATGTGAATTACTTAAGGCTGCTGGTGCCAAGCGCGCCTTGCCACTTCCAGTGTCTGCACCATTTCATTCTTCTTTATTGCAACCAGCATCTGAAAAGCTCAAAGGCTACTTGGTGAACATCGAATTTAAAGTGCCAACAATTGCTGTCATTAACAACGTCGATGTCGAAATCTTGAATGACCCAGCGGCGATTAAAGACGCCTTGGTACGTCAAGCAGCGAAACCAGTCCGTTGGCAAGAAACTATTCAAGCAATGGCCGCACAAGGAATTACTCAGGTAGTGGAGTGTGGTCCAGGCAAAGTATTGGCAGGGCTTACTAAGCGAATTCATGATCAGGTGACTGGGGTGCCAGTATTTGATGAAGCTAGCTTGAACGAAGTTCTAGTAAGTTTCAAATAAAACCATCGACTCAGTAAAAATCAAGCGAAAGACAAATATGAATCTCGACTTAAGCGGACAAATTGCCCTGGTGACTGGCGCCTCGCGCGGTATTGGTCAGGCGATTGCAGATGAGTTGATGAAGTGTGGCGCCAAGGTCATTGGAACTGCGACATCCAGTGATGGCGCTAAAGCAATTGATGCACGTTTAAAGCCTTCCGGTGGTGCTGGTTTGGCATTGAATGTAACTGCACCAAATGCTTGCGAAGAAATCATCGATCACATTGTGAAAGAGTATGGTGGCATCAATATTTTGGTGAACAACGCTGGCATTACTCGCGATAACTTAGCAATGCGGATGAAGTCTGAAGAGTGGGTTGATGTGATTGATACCAACTTAAGCTCAGTGTTCCGTTTATCTCAAGCTGTTTTACGTCCCATGATGAAGGCTCGTGGTGGCCGCATTATCAACATTACCTCGATCGTTGGTCACATGGGTAATGCTGGACAGGCTAATTACGCCGCAGCAAAATCCGGTGTTTCTGGCATGACTCGTGCCCTCGCTCGTGAAATCGGCAGTCGTAATATCACTGTGAACTGTGTGGCACCGGGATTTATTGATACCGATATGACGCGCGCTTTGAGCGAAGATCAGCAAAATGCCCTAAAAGTGAACATTCCTTTGGCTCGTTTGGGTAGCCCAGAAGATGTTGCCCAGGCAGTGGCATTTTTGGCCTCCCCAGCAGCTGGATACATTACTGGGAATACCCTACACGTCAATGGCGGACTCTATTTGGCCTAACGGCAAAGCAAGGATTTGGTCATTTTTGGGTGGTTTTGCTAATTAAGCCCGCCATGCTGATAAAATCCTTCCATCGTTTTTTTACAACCCTTGGGGGACTTAATGGATAACATCGAACAACGCGTTAAGAAAATCGTCGCTGAGCAATTGGGCGTCGCTGAAGGAGATATCAAGAATGAATCTTCTTTTGTGAATGACCTGGGCGCTGACTCTCTTGACACTGTTGAGCTGGTTATGGCTTTGGAAGATGAATTCGGCATCGAAATTCCTGATGAGGAAGCTGAAAAAATCACCACAGTGCAGCTCGCGATCGACTTCGCTAAATCAAAAGCTCAGGGTTAAATCCCTAGCTTAGGTATTACTGTGTCAGCATCAAATGGCCGACGCCGGGTTGTAGTTACCGGCCTTGGTCTTATTTCACCTGTTGGTAATTCAGTTGATGTAGCTTGGTCTAACTTGCTTGCCGGCAAATCAGGCATCGCCACGATCACCAAGTTTGACCACACTCCACTAAGTGTTCATTTCGCTGGAGAGGTGAAAGATTTCAATGTCGAAGAATACGTCTCTGCCAAAGAGGCACGCCATATGGATACCTTTATCCATTACGGTATCGCCGCTGGTACGCAGGCGATTCGCGACAGCGGTCTAGAGATCAACGAGCAAAATGCCGAACGCATTGGCGTGATGGTCGGCTCTGGTATTGGCGGACTGCCAATGATTGAGGAAACGGGTGCCGAGTTACTGGCCCGCGGTCCTCGTCGCATTTCACCATTCTTTGTGCCAGGCTCAATCATTAATATGATTTCTGGACACCTCAGCATTTTGTTTGGTCTCAAAGGTCCAAACGTGGCTGCTGTTACTGCCTGTACAACTGGCTTGCACAGCATTGGCTTAGCTGCGCGTTTGATTCAGTATGGCGATGCGGATGTCATGGTTGCCGGTGGCGCTGAATCCACTATCTCTGCTTTAGGTGTTGGTGGTTTTGCATCTGCAAGAGCCCTCTCCACTCGTAATGATGATCCTGCAACTGCATCACGACCTTGGGATAAAGACCGCGATGGTTTTGTCCTTGGCGAAGGTGCTGGCGTAGTTGTGCTGGAAGAGTATGAGCATGCCAAGGCCCGGGGCGCAAAAATTTATTGTGAACTGCTTGGTTTTGGTATGAGCGGTGATGCGTATCACATGACCGCTCCCAATATGGATGGTCCACGTCGTTGCATGGTTAATGCCTTACGTGATGCCGGTTTAAATCCAGACCAAATTCAGTACTTAAATGCTCATGGCACTTCTACGCCCTTAGGTGACAAGAATGAAACCGAAGCCATCAAAGCGGCTTTGGGCGATCACGCTAAGAAGGCGCTGATCAATTCCACCAAGTCAATGACTGGTCACCTTTTGGGTGGTGCCGGTGGCTTAGAGTCAGTTTTCACTATCCTGGCCCTCCATAATCAGAAATCCCCACCCACTATCAATATCTTTAATCAAGATCCTGAGTGCGATTTGGACTACTGCGCCAATACCGCTAGGGATGTCAAGATTGATCATGCTGTTAAAAACAATTTTGGCTTTGGGGGTACTAACGGCACCTTGATTTTCGGCAAGTTGACCTAATATTCTCTTTATCTCCACTGTTGGTTTTCACCAAGTAGGTCTATAGCATTATGAAAAAGCACTTTATTGCGCTCCTGGCTATTTTGAGTCTGGGGCAGATGTCTTTTATGACACCGTCAATGGCTCAGAATCCTCGAGTTGCGATTCCTGATTTTGCCGACTTGGTTGAGCGCGCCAGCCCAGCGGTTGTCAATATTCGTACAACTGAAAAAGTCATGGTTCAGCAAGCTCAAGGCGGCATTCCCGGAATGCCAGAAGAACAAGCGGAATTCTTCCGCCGCTTTTTTGGCGTGCCGATGCCAGGAGTTCCTAACGGTCCTAAGCAGTCGCAGCCAAACTCCGGAAAGCCGCAAGAAGCAGATCGTGGCGTTGGTTCCGGTTTCATTATTGAATCCAATGGGTTGATTCTGACAAATGCGCACGTGGTTGAAGGTGCCACCACGATTTATGTCACCTTAACGGATAAGCGTGAGTTCAAGGCGAAATTATTGGGTATGGATAAACGTACCGATGTAGCGGTTGTCAAAATTGAAGCGCGTGATTTGCCAAGACTGCCTTTGGGTGATTCATCAAAGGTGCGAGTAGGCGAGTGGGTTCTTGCGATTGGCTCACCTTTCGGTTTGGAAAATACAGTAACTGCAGGCATTGTGTCTGCCAAGAGTCGTGATACGGGGGATTACTTACCCTTTATTCAAACTGACGTTGCCGTCAATCCCGGCAACTCTGGCGGCCCATTACTCAACACAGCCGGTCAAGTGATTGGTATTAACTCCCAGATCTTTAGTCGCTCTGGTGGTTATATGGGTATCTCTTTCGCCATTCCCATTGATGAAGCAATGCGAGTTGCAGATCAGTTACGAACTAACGGAAAAATGACTCGCGGTCGTATTGGTGTCGCCTTAAGTGAGATGACAAAAGACATTGCAGAGAGTTTGGGTTTAGGCAAACCTCGAGGTGCATACGTTCGTAACGTGGAGCCAAGTGGCCCAGCAGCAGCTGGTGGTATTGAAGCTGGCGACGTGATTTTAAGTTTCAATGGACGTGAGATTGCTAAATCAACCGATTTGCCTCGAGTCGTGGGTGATACAAAACCTGGTAGCTCTGTTCCAGTACAAGTTTGGCGCAAGGGTGCAGCGCGCGAATTAACAGTGACAGTGGCTGACACTGAGTCTGCAAAAGCTGTTAATAAGAAATCTGATGCGCCAACTGCAGATAGCAACAGTACAAATGTCTTTGGGGTGGCTGTAATCGATTTATCGGATACCAAAAAGAAGGATCTGAATCTGAAGGGTGGGGTAGAGGTCACTAGTCTAGGTGATGGCCCTCTAGCTAAGGCAGGGGTTCGACCAGGCGACGTCATTATTCGGGTGGCTGATACTGATATTACTGGGGTTAAGCAGTTTGAAGCCCTGGTTAAAGCCCTGGATGCCAATAAGGCTGTTCCAGTCTTTATTCGCCGTGCAGATAGCACTTTGGTGCTTCCGGTAAAGCCAAAATAAGCCCTTTTTAGGCTAAAAAATAGGGTTCGGCGTCTTAAGGGCGCCACCCATTACAATCCCTCTAAGACGACTTTTTGCAGCGCATCATTGTGGTGCGTTCTGACAAGGCGTTTTCTTGAATGACTTTTTAAGACGCTATGGATTTAATCCGCAATTTTTCTATCATCGCCCATATCGATCACGGCAAATCTACGCTTGCTGATCGTATTATCCAAATTTGTGGCGGTCTCTCTGATCGAGAAATGGAAGCCCAGGTTCTCGATTCAATGGACATTGAGCGTGAGCGAGGTATCACGATCAAGGCCCAAACGGCTGCTCTAAATTACAAAGCCAAAGACGGCAAGATTTATAACCTCAACCTCATTGATACCCCAGGTCACGTTGACTTCTCATACGAGGTGAGTCGCTCTTTATCGGCTTGTGAAGGTGCTTTGCTGGTGGTAGATGCAAGTCAGGGTGTTGAGGCGCAAACAGTAGCAAACTGTTACACCGCAATTGAGTTAGGCGTTGAAGTGGTACCGGTGCTCAATAAGATTGATTTGCCGCAGGCAGACCCTGAACGCGCTATTCAAGAAATTGAAGATGTGATTGGTATTGATGCAACTGATGCGGTAACTTGTTCTGCCAAGACCGGGATGGGTGTGCATGAAGTCATTGAAGAAATGATTCGTCGCGTTCCGCCACCCAAGGGTGATGCGAGTGCACCATTGCAATGCTTGATCATTGACTCTTGGTTTGATAATTATGTTGGTGTGGTGATGTTGGTGCGTGTAGTTAATGGCACCTTAAAACCCAAAGACAAAATTACTTTAATGGCCAATGGCTCAACCCATTTAGTTGAACACGTGGGCGTCTTTAGTCCAAAGTCAGTAGATCGCCCTGAGCTGAGTGCTGGTCAAGTCGGTTTTATCATCGCCGGCATCAAAGAGCTTAAAGCTGCAAAAGTAGGTGATACGGTGACCCATGCTGTAGGCCAACAAGGCCGCACACCTGCTACCGAGCCATTACCTGGTTTCAAGGAAGTGAAGTCACAAGTATTTGCTGGCCTCTATCCAGTAGAGGCGAGTGAGTACGATCAATTGCGTGAGTCACTGGAGAAACTGAAATTAAACGATGCATCACTTCTGTATGAGCCAGAGGTTTCACAAGCTTTAGGTTTTGGATTCCGCTGCGGATTCTTGGGTTTGCTCCATATGGAAATCGTCCAAGAGCGCTTGGAGCGCCAGTACGGCATGAACTTGATTACAACTGCGCCAACCGTGGTGTATCAGGTGCAGCAATCTGACGGCACGATCTTGATGGTAGATAACCCATCTAAGATGCCCGAGACCAGCAAGGTCGATACGATCATGGAACCGATTGTGACTGTCAATCTGTATATGCCACAGGAGTATGTAGGCTCAGTGATTACTCTATGCGTTGGCAAGCGCGGGATTCAGACGGGGATGAACTACTTAGGTCGTCAAGTGCAGCTCACTTATGAGTTGCCGATGGCTGAGATTGTGCTCGACTTCTTTGATCGTCTCAAATCAATCTCACGTGGCTATGCCTCGATGGATTATGAGTTCAAAGAATATCGCCCAGCCGATGTGGTCAAAGTGGATATCTTGATTAACGGTGATCGCGTAGATGCTTTGTCAGTCATTGTGCATAGAAGTAATAGTCAGCACCGCGGTCGTGAAGTGGTCTCCAAGATGCGCGGCATTATTCCGCGACAGATGTTTGATGTAGCTATTCAGGCGGCGATTGGTAGCAATATCGTTGCGCGTGAAAACGTCAAGGCCTTACGGAAGAATGTTTTGGCGAAGTGCTACGGTGGTGACATTTCTCGTAAGCGCAAGTTATTAGAGAAGCAAAAAGAAGGTAAGAAACGCATGAAGCAAGTGGGTAACGTTGAGATTCCGCAAGAAGCTTTCTTGGCGATTTTGCAGGTGGAGGATTAATGAACTTCGCTCTGATTCTTTTCATTTTGGTAATTGTTTCTGGCATTGCTTGGATTGCTGACAGGGTCTACTTTGCACCACAAAGAAAAGCAGCCGGTATTGATCGCATGCCATTATGGCTCGAGTACACCGCAGGCTTTTTCCCAGTCATTTGTGCAGTATTTGTATTGCGCTCTTTTATTGTTGAGCCATTCAAGATCCCTTCTGGCTCCATGATTCCGACATTGCAGATCGGCGATTTCATATTGGTGAATAAATTTACGTATGGCATTCGTTTGCCGGTGATTAATCAAAAAATTGTGGAGCTGGGCTCCCCTAAACGTGGGGATGTGGTGGTGTTCCGTTACCCTCGCGATGAGTCAGTGGACTATATCAAGCGAGTCGTTGCCTTACCGGGTGATGTGATTGCTTATGAAGATAAGCGCTTAACAATTAATGGCCAGCCTTTGCAATACAGCGGCGGCGAAGCCTATCTTGATCCCGAAAATATGCGTTACGCCAAACGTTATACAGAAGCTTTCCCAGCAGATTTAGGTGGCAATCGTCATGAGATTTTGAATGACCCTGATCGTCCTGCAGGGGCATTCCCCGCAGAGCGTTTTCCGGGTGCAGAGTTTTGCCAATACCAACCATCTGGTCTGACCTGCAAGGTGCCTGCAGGGCATTACTTTGCGATGGGTGATAACCGCGATAACAGTGCTGACTCTCGTTATTGGGGTTTTGTGCCTGATAAGAACATTGTTGGCAGGGCATTTTTTGTCTGGCTTAACCTAGGTAATCTAGGTCGTATTGGTGGTTTTGAGTAGTCGATCATGAACGCGCGCGCCGTTATCGAAACCGCACCACTTCAAGAGCGTCTGGGGTATACCTTTAAAAAGCCCGAACTCTTAAATCAAGCCTTGACTCATCGTAGTCATAGCAAGAAAAATAATGAGCGCTTAGAGTTTTTGGGTGACTCCATTCTGAATTGCGTGGTTGCTGATTTACTGTATGAGCGTTATTCCGATTTAGATGAGGGTGACCTCTCACGTGTGCGTGCAAATTTAGTCAAACAGCAAGCTTTGTATGAGATTGCCCAAACACTATCTCTATCAGATTACCTTCGCTTGGGCGAGGGTGAGCTCAAGAGTGGTGGCTTTCGCCGTCCATCCATTCTGGCAGATACCTTAGAGGCAGTGACGGGCGCGATCTTTTTGGATGGCGGTTTTGAAGCGGCAAAAGCGTGTTTGCGCAAACTCTATTCAATTATTCTGACGCAGGTTGATCCCAAAACTTTAGGTAAAGATGACAAAACACTGTTGCAAGAGTGTTTGCAAAGTTACCAGTTACCTTTGCCAACTTATAACGTGACAGGCACTAGTGGCGCTGCACACAATCAGCAATTTGAGGTGGAGTGTGTCATACCAAGCCTCAAGGTCTCAGTAAAAGGTGAGGGTGCATCCCGCCGCGCTGCTGAGCAGTCAGCCGCTAAAACCGCTTTGCTGGGAGTCTTAAAAGCCTTGCCACAAGAATCTCGCAAGCCCAAGAAAACTCGGTCGGCTAAGAAAAAAGCAGCCAAGAAAGAAGCGACTGAAGAGCAGTTAAATCTTAAGCTGAAGGGCTAATCGTGTTTAGATGCGGCACTATCGCCATTGTTGGGCGTCCCAATATGGGTAAGTCAACCTTGCTCAACGCATTAGTTGGACAAAAGATCAGTATTACTTCACGTAAGGCGCAGACAACCCGTCATCGGATATTGGGTATCCAGAATCGCGAGGAAGCACAGTTCATTTTTATTGATACGCCTGGTTTCCAGACACGTTTAATGAACACCCTTAATAAAGCATTGAATCGTACTGTTACTACCGCCTTACAAGATGTCAATGTCGCTTGCTTTGTAGTAGAGGCTGGTTACTTTGGCGAGGATGATAAAAAAGTATTAAAGCTGCTGCCAGATGATCTTCCAGTGCTGCTGGTCTTAAATAAATTGGACTTGTTCAATAGTCGCTTTCAGACTCCATCTGACCGGGATCAAGCCTTGCTCAACTTTATGAAAGAGATGTCTAAACCTTGGTGTGAATTAGGTGGGCACGAAGATCAAAAGTGTGAGTTTGCAGAAATCGTACCCATGAGTGCAAAGAGTCCGGGAGATATTGAAAGACTGTTAGATGTGCTTGAGGGTTATTTGCCTGAGGCTGAGGCTGTATACGATGGTGACACCATTACTGATCGTAGTGAGCGCTTCTTAGCGGCAGAAATTTTGCGTGAAAAGGTTTTCCGTTTTACTGGCGAAGAGTTACCTTACACCTCTACCGTAGTAATTGATCAATTCAAGATGGATGGCAAGATGCGCCGGATTGCTGCCACCATTTTGGTAGATCGCGATAGCCATAAAGCCATGATCATTGGGCAAAAGGGTGAGCGGCTGAAGAAGATTTCTACCGATGCTCGCATTGATATGGAAAAGCTCTTTGATGGCAAAGTCTTTTTGGAGACTTGGGTCAAAGTGAAGCGTGGTTGGGCAGATGATCGCGCTGAATTGCGGGCACAGGGTCTGGAATAAGCTCCTATGGCCTCGATTCGTGTTGCTGACGAGCCTGCTTTTGTATTGCACAGCATTCCCTATAAAGAGACTAGCTTAATTCTGGATGTCTTCACGCGGCAACATGGCCGCATGGCACTGATTGCTAAAGGTGCTAAACGTCCTCATTCAACACTACGTCCTGTGTTGCAACGCTTTCAGCCATTACTGGTTTCTTGGAGTGGTAAGTCTGAATTGCGCACGCTTACCAAGTCTGAGTGGGTGGGTGGTATGCCTTCTTTAGTCGGTGATGCACTGCTCTGCGGCTTTTACCTCAATGAACTACTCGTGAAGTTTTTAGCTCGTGAAGATGAATACGAAAAGCTTTACGATCGCTATGCTGAAACCATCAACGCTCTATCGAATCTTGAGTTTGAGTCGAAGGGCTTAGAAGAAATTCTGCGTCCTTTTGAGTTATCGCTGCTTCAAGAGACGGGCTACGCGGCTGCCTTAGATCGTTGCGTTGAAACCAATCAAATACCTGATGCCCAAACCCACTATGTTTACCAGCCAGAGCGAGGTGTGCGTCCTACCCAAGGTGACGATCCAGGCCACTGGCCAGTATTGAAGGGTCAATCTTTATTGGCAATTGCTGCTGGGGACTTTTCTGCTCCAGAGACGCTCTCTGAAAGTAAGCAGCTCATGCGTTTCCTTTTGGGCTTGCACTTGCAAGATCAAGTCTTGACGACCCGTCAAATTTTGATTGATTTGAAGAAAATCTAGTAATCTATTGACATGACTTCTCCGCACGCCTTAGAACTGGGCATCAATATTGACCACGTTGCCACCTTACGCAATGCGCGTGGCACGGTATATCCAGATCCCCTCAAGGCGGCGCAATTAGCCGAGGAGGCTGGCGCGGATTTAATCACTTTGCATTTGCGAGAGGATCGCCGCCATATTAAAGATGCTGATTTATTAGCAATACGCCCGCTTATTAAAACTCGGATGAACCTAGAGTGTGCAGTGACCCCTGAAATGCTCGATATTGCTTGTAAGGTAAAGCCACACGATGTTTGTTTGGTGCCCGAGAAGCGTGAGGAGGTCACTACTGAAGGTGGCTTAGATGTATTAGGGAAATTTGATGCAGTGAAGGCTGCTACCAAGCAGTTACAAGACGCCGGTATTCGGGTTTCTCTATTTATCGATCCTGAAGAAAAGCAAATACAGGCAGCAAAAGACGTTGGTGCTACTGTAGTGGAGTTGCACACAGGGCGTTATGCAGATTTATCTGGTTCTGAACAAGCAGTAGAATTAGAGCGCATTCGAAAGGCGGCGCAGTTCGGCAAGAGCATTGGACTCAGAGTCAATGCTGGCCATGGCTTGCATGAAGGTAATGTGATGCCTATAGCCGCTATTGCAGAATTATCCGAACTTAATATTGGCCATGCCATTGTGGCTGAGGCTTTATTTAAAGGTTGGCAAAATGCTATTGAGGATATGAAAGCCTTGATGGTAAGAGGTCGACATCAAGACCGTATCAAACCTCTCTGACTAGCAAACATTTGATGATCATCGGCATTGGTACTGACATTCTGCAGATTGGGCGCTTACAAGCTGCTTACGATCGTACTAATGGCCGCTTGGCAGAAAAGATTTTGGGTCCAGATGAGATGGCGGTCTTCAAACATCGTCTTGCCAGAAATCACAAACGCGGCATTGCATTTTTGGCCACCCGCTTTGCTGCTAAAGAGGCGTTCTCAAAAGCAATTGGTTTGGGAATGAGAATGCCAATGACTTGGCGCTCTCTCCAAACTTTAAATGAAGCTAGTGGGAAGCCAGTAACTAGTTATCTCGGGGCTTTGGCTCAATTTATGCAAGAGAAAAATTGGGAAGCTCACGTGACTGTGAGTGATGAGCAAGACATGGCGATTGCCCATGTCATCGTTACTCAGAAATAATTGAAGAATTGAATTAAAGATAAAACTGAGAAATTCTTAAGAGGAATACATGAGTAAAGCCACCATGAACCCCGGCCCAATTACCTTAGATGTGGTGGGCCAGGTCTTAAATGCGGAAGATCGCCGCAGGATCTTGCATCCTCTGACGGGTGGTGTGATTTTGTTTGGTAGGAACTTTGCTAATCGTCAGCAGCTGACTAAATTGACTGCTGATATTAAGAAATTACGCCCTGATGTCTTGATCTCGATTGACCATGAGGGTGGACGAGTACAGCGTTGCAAGACGGATGGGTTTACGCATCTTCCCGCGATGCGTAAGTTAGGTGAGCTTTGGGGTGCGAAAAGTAAATCAAGCCATGCCGCTGATTCTGCTGCGCTCGCCATGGCTGCCGCAACTGCCTGTGGATATGTATTGGCTGCAGAGCTTCGTGCGTGTGGTGTGGACTTTAGTTTTACCCCTGTCCTCGATTTGGATTTTGATCGCAGTGGTGTGATCGGTGATCGCTCATTCAGTCGTGATCCGCAAATCGTGTTTGCATTAGCCAAGAGTTTGAATGAAGGTTTACGGCTTGGTGGCATGGCCAACTGTGGCAAACACTTCCCAGGTCATGGCTGGGCAGAGGCAGACTCTCATGTAGCTATTCCAGTGGACGAGCGCTCACTTCAAGAAATTCTCAACGGTGATGCTAAGCCTTATGAGTGGCTGGACTTGAGTTTGGCAGCGGTGATGCCAGCCCATGTCATTTATCCGCAGGTGGATCAAAATCCTGCGGGCTTCTCAAAGATTTGGCTACATTCTATTCTTCGGCAAGAACTAGGATTTCAGGGGGTAATCTTTAGTGATGACCTTTCTATGGAGGGGGCGAGCGTTGCTGGATCAGTGGTGAAGGGGGCCGAAATGGCGCTAGACGCCGGTTGTGATGCCGTCTTAATTTGTAATCGCCCGGACTTGGCTGATCAGTTACTGAGCAAGCTAAAGGTTTCAAAGAAAAAAGCAGCAGAATCTGCCACGCGTTTAAATCGCTTGATGCCAGACTCGCTAGCCCTATCGTGGGATATGTTACAAAAAGAAGCAGAGTATCAACATGCTAAGGGCTTGCTTAAGCAGTTCAAATTGATCGCTTAAACTAAGTAGTAGTTAAGCCAAAAGCCCGGCATGCCGGGCTTTTGGTTGAGCGTTTGCTACGCAGTTTTTGCTTAGTTAGCGCGGCTACGGTATTCACCAGTACGAGTATCGATCTCGATCTTGTCCCCAGTGTTGCAGAACAATGGAACTTGCAATTCATAGCCAGTAGCCAGTTTTGCGTTCTTCAATACTTTGCCGGAGCTGGTATCGCCTTTCACTGCAGGTTCTGTGTAAATGATTTCACGAACGAGCGAGTTAGGCATTGCTACTGAGAGTGCTTTACCTTCGTAGAAAACTACTTCACAGGGCATGCTTTCTTCAAGATAGTTCAATGCATCACCCATGAACTCAGCTTCAACTTCATACTGGTTATAGTCGCCGTCCATGAAGACATACATTGGATCTGCAAAATAAGAATATGTGCAATCTTTCTTCTCGAGGATGACAACATCGAATTTGTCATCGGCTTTATAAACGCCTTCATTTGGCGCACCGGTTAACAAGTTCTTAAATTTCATTTTCACAACTGAAGAGTTGCGGCCAGAGCGGCTGTATTCGGCCTTTAAAACGACCATGGCATCGGTGCCAATCATAACGACGTTACCAACGCGGAGTTCTTGTGCTGTTTTCATCTTGCTATTCCTGGGTGCAGAGTAATTATTCTGCGGTTTTTATCAAAAACAAGATTGTAACCGCCCGCAAGCCTTTATTGCTTGGTCTTAGGCTACGAACCTTAATAGACGGGCTGCTAAGCCTCCATCCCCTTGGTTTTTGAGTAATTGGGTGCGCCATGCTTGAGAATGGGTATTCCAAGTATCGAGCATATGGAACCATTCGCTCGGCATTGCCCAAGTCATGGCTGCAATGGTTGCAAGACGTAATTCTTGATTAGCCATTTCAAGGTAGAGATCTAAAAAGGCGGCTAATTTGACTTCATGGGCGCGATCCTCTTGTGGGTATATGTGCCAAATAAATGGTTTGCCTGCTAATTGCGCGCGCACGAAAGAATCCTCACCACGAACGATATTGAAATCACATTGCGATAGTACCCAGTCAAATTCATCTTGCGATACAAAAGGCATGGAGATTAATTGCAGATTGGCAGGCAGTTGAATGGGCTTCTCTCCATAAAGATTTAGGAGCTCAGCATGACCATGCGTTAGTAAGACATCGATATTCTCACCTAGCGAGCCAAGATCTTCTAGCCACTTGCGCAAAGGCGCTCCTGGGTAGCAAAAGATGCTAATGCGTTTTGTATCACTTCGCAGCTTAGACCACGCCCCCTGTAAGTCATACGGAATTTTGTTGGCAACAGATATACCTTCTGGTGGCACAGGGTCAACCAATATTCCGCCGACTTCATCCTGAAATCCCGGGAAGAAAAAATACTTAGGTATGCCATGGGATTGTGGTGATGCTTTTGCATGAAAGTCGGTAATCCAGGGTTCAGCGCTGAGATATTCAAGATTGATGATGATGGGCTTGATGGGGGCAATAAATACACCAGCAAGATAACGCTCAGGCAATTCACAGCCAAAAGCCTCGATGATGACATCGGGAGTTTGTACAGGATGCCTTGCATTACTAAAGCTTGCTTCCCAAGGTTGAAGATCTATTTTTTGCTTAATTACAGGATCTACGCCAGAAGCGAGTAAATTGAGGGTTGGTAGGTCATCGCAAAAAATGCGTATCTCTTGGCCATGAAGGCTTGATAAGCTTCGGGCTAGACGCCAGCAAACACCGGCATCACCATAGTTGTCTACGATTTGGCAGAAAATATCCCAACGCATGAGTAATTCGCTTTTTGAAACCCTTCAGCAGGATGTTAAACGGCTACCCGAATTGCCGGGGGTATATCGCTTCTTTGATGAGGCGGGGAACATCTTATATGTCGGCAAAGCTCGCAATCTTAAGAAGCGTGTAACTAGTTATTTTCAAAGCAAACAGTTGTCACCGCGAATAGCGTTGATGGTAGGGAAAATCGCTCGCTATGAAACAACAGTAACACGGACAGAAACTGAAGCCCTCATTTTAGAGAACAATCTCATCAAAGAGTTGGCTCCGCCATTCAATATCTTGTTTCGGGATGATAAGTCCTACCCATATGTGATGTTAACGGGGCATCAATTCCCGCGCTTGGCTTCTTATCGTGGCAAGGTGGATAAACGCAATCATTACTTTGGCCCTTTTCCCAATAGCTGGGCAGTGCGTAATAGTGTGCAAATTTTGCAGAAAGTCTTTCGCTTGAGGACTTGTGAAGATTCCGTTTTTAAGAATCGCAGCCGCCCCTGTCTCTTGCATCAGATTCATCGTTGTAGTGCTCCCTGTGTGGGTCGCCTTAGTGTCGAGCAATATGGTCAAGACGTGGCGCAAGCAACGCGATTTTTAGAGGGCGACCATAGTCGGGTACTTGCGGAGCTGGAAAAGGAAATGCATGCGCATAGCGACGCCATGGAATTCGAAATGGCTGCAGTACTACGTGATCGGATTGCCGATCTTTCTAGCGTTCTGCAACAACAGGCAATGGATACCGTTGCCGAAGGTGAGGGCGATGTTGACATCATTGCTGTCGCACAAATGGAAGGTATGGTTTGTGTGAACCTCGCCATGGTGCGTGGTGGGCGTCATCTGGGCGACAGACCTTATTTCCCTAAAGGTTTGCGCACTGCCTCTGGAGAACTTCCGCCCCCTGCAGAAATATTAGAAGCCTTTATTGCTCAGCATTATTTAGAGGATGTCGCTAGCGAGAGTGCGGCCAGCGCAACGGTCAATTTAATACCACCTGTTTTGGTCTTGAATCACCCTCTGCAATCCTTAAGCGACGATGTCAGCCAATCTAATGAAGCACCTCCCGAAGATCTGCACGATTTATTAAATGCACAAGCCGGTAAAAAAATTACCTTCTTACATCAACCCCAAGGTCAACGTCGTCATTGGTTAGCGATGGCCGAAGGTAACGCCAAGATCGCTTTAACGAAACGCTTAGTTGAAACCGGTGGGCAGTTAGCTAGAGCAAGGGCTTTGGTTGATATTTTAGGTTTGGATCTCGAGGGTCTAGAGCATTTGCGAATTGAATGTTTTGACATCAGCCATACCTCAGGTGAAGCAACTCAAGCTTCGTGCGTGGTGTATGCGAAGAATGCCATGCAATCAGGCGAGTATCGACGTTTCAATATCAATGACATTACACCGGGTGATGACTATGCAGCGATGCGTCAAGTTTTGCAAAGGCGTTATGCCAACTTCCAAGAACTTCCTCCAGAAAAAATGCCTCAGGTCATTTTGATTGATGGTGGTAAAGGGCAAGTAGAGATGGCAAGGCAGGTGCTTTCAGAATTCGGTATGGATGTGGGCTTGATTGTGGGTGTTGCCAAAGGAGAGGGTCGCAAAGTTGGCTTAGAAACACTGATTTTTGCAGATGACCGCGAATCCTTAGAGCTAGGTATTGATAGCGCCGCACTTTTGCTAGTTGCACAGATTCGAGATGAGGCGCATCGTTTTGCCATTACCGGCATGCGCGCTAAGCGAGCTAAGGCAAGAACAGTTTCTCGTTTGGAGGAGATTGAAGGTATTGGTGCTAAGCGACGCCAAAAGCTGTTGGCTCGTTTTGGCGGTCTCAAGGGCGTGGCCAATGCCAGCATAGAAGAAATTGCTAGCGTAGAAGGGGTGTCACTCACCTTGGCAGAGCAAATTTACCGCCAATTACACTAGCGGTTTCCCGCCATATTTAGTTTATGCTTATCTAATGCCGTTCAATCTCCCCATTGCCCTTACCTGGTTGCGTGTTGCAGCAATTCCATTGCTGGTGGCAATTTTCTATCTTCCGAGTGATTGGTTTACGCCATTTGAGAAGAACTTGATTGCAGCAATTATCTTTATCTCAGCGGCAATTACTGATTGGTTGGATGGATTTCTTGCGCGCCGTTTAAAACAAGAATCTGCCTTTGGCCAGTTCTTGGATCCAGTTGCCGATAAATTAATTGTTGCGGCGGCATTACTTGTTCTTTTGAATATGGATCGTGTTCAGGTATGGGTTGCCTTAGTGATCATTGGTCGAGAAATCACGATCTCTGCTTTGCGAGAATGGATGGCTTTGTTGGGTGCTGGCAAGAGCGTTGCGGTGCATATGGTTGGTAAATTAAAAACAACTGCTCAATTGGTGGCAATTCCTTTTTTGCTGCTCAATGACACTTTGTTTGGGTGGTTAGATTGCGCCAGAGTCGGAACTTGGCTCATTTGGGTTGCGGCATTCTTGACGCTTTGGTCGATGTTTTATTACTTGAAAAAAGCCCTGCCGCAACTTGCAGGAAAAATCGACTAATTCCATCTAGACACCACCTGGTATAGCTTTGCGGGTAGGATAAATTCTGAGACTCTGCTGGATCACTTGGAATAATGCTTTCTTTTTGATTGTTTGTTAAACTATCGCCCTGTTATGCGGGAATAGCTCAGCTGGTAGAGCGATACCTTGCCAAGGTATAGGTCGGGAGTTCGAACCTCCTTTCCCGCTCCAAGTTCGATGGGAAGCCCTCAAAAGCTTCCCATTTTTGATTCAGGCATATGGCGCGTTGGCCGAGTGGTTAGGCAGGAGCCTGCAAAGCTTCGTACGGGGGTTCGATTCCCTCACGCGCCTCCAGTAATTTCGCTTGACGAAATAGGCGGAGCACATAAAATACTTTCAGTCTGTTCCAGAAAGCACTTTTTAAAGCGAAAAATGATCAAAATTCATACTCTTAAATTGAGCGCCCTCACATTGTTCATGACAGCATTGCTGGCTGCTTGCGCTAGCTCTGGCGACTCACCAACTGGAACGCAACAGGAAGTGCAAGAAGTTCAGACTCAGCTCTTGGGCGATATGCCTTTGCCTGCCGCATCAAAAATTATTGGCGGAGAGTCGTTGATTATTGGCCGTGGTGATAACTGGGTAGGTCGTGTTATTCTGTCTGGCGTGCAAACCCCAACTGATATTTATGCCTTCTTCCAGTCAGAATACCCTCGAGCCGGTTGGACAACAGTCAGTGCAGTAAAGTCTAAAACCAGCATTTTGGTCTTTACTAAAGGTGATCGCACTGCTACCGTCGAGTTAAATGAAGGTCCTTTGACTGGACCAAAAACCTTGATTACGATTACTTCATCTCCAAAGAACGCCAATGTCGTGGCGCCAAGTAAGCGGTAGTCAAGCAGTAAGCAGTCAGTAAGAAATCTGCAGGAAATAAAAAGGCCTCCACTGGAGGCCTTTTCTTATGGGGGAATTGGCTTACAAGCCTTCAGCCCTGATGAGGCCTACCGCTTGACCTTCAATTGCGAAGTTCGGTTGACGACTATCGACCACAATATTTTTGAAGTCTGGATTTTCTGCTTGCAACTCAATCACCATGCCGTTAGCTGTTTTCTTTTGTTGCCAGCGCTTGACGGTGACTTCATCATCAAGACGTGCAACAACGATATCGCCGTTACGTACTTCGGTAGTTTTTCTGACAGCTAAATAGTCGCCATCCAAAATGCCCGCATCGCGCATGCTCATCCCTTTTACTTTTAATAAGTAATCAGCGCCTTTGCTAAATAAACTTGGATCAATTGGGACTTGTTTCTCAATGTGCTCAACTGCCATGATCGGTGAACCTGCAGCAACGCGACCAATGAGTGGAAGCGTGAGTTGCTGTAATGCGCCAGATGGTAATGACAATTGACGATATTTGTTTGAGTGTTGTGCTTGATGAAAGCGTTGGGGGATACGAATACCGCGCGATGTTCCTGGCGTTAGTTCAATATAGCCTTTTTTTGCGAGTGCGCGAAGATGCTCTTCAGCAGCATTTGCAGATGCAAATCCTAATTGCGTGGCAATCTCTGCGCGAGTCGGCGGCAAACCACTCTCATCAATTGCTTTGGTGATCAGTTCCAATATCTCACTCTGGCGTGCAGTGAGTTTGGGGAGGGCAGTTAGCTCCTCTAGATAATCGACTGTATTTATGTCCATACTGGGATTGTATACAGCACTTTTTGATAATTCAAGTAATTTAGGGAGATAATGGGGTATGAACTCCATCCATGGCAATCCTGAAAATATCCCCCATATTTTGGTTTTGGGGGTGGGTGGAACCATTGCTGGTTTAGCTTCTGATCCTGCCAATCCGACTGCATATCAATCGGGCCAAGTTGGTATTGAGGCCCTCTTGGCAAAGATTCGGGAAAGTATTCCAGATGCTGTAAAAATAGTCTCTCAACAGCTTGCCAATATCGATAGTCGTGATCTTAGTGAGGATTTACTCACCCTGATAGGCAATACAGTTAAAGAATCTCTTCAAAATCCTGCTGTAAAAGGCGTAGTGATTACTCATGGTACCGACACCATTGAAGAAACTGGGTTTTTCTTACATGCTACCTGTGGCAGGCTTGCTGAAAAATTAGGCAAAAGGGTGGTCTTAGTCGGCGCCATGTTGCCTGCAAATGCACCTCAAGCAGATGGTCCAGCAAACCTCTTGGATGCCTTGAAATGGGCATCAACCGCACCTGAAAACTGTCCTGGCGGGGTATTTGCAGTATTTGCCGGCAAAGTTTGCTTGGCGCGGGATTTGGCTAAACGCCATAGTTCGGCGTTAAATGCGCCACTGATGGACTCGCCCAACAGCCCTATAGGCTTGATAAACCCCTCTTGGCTTTCTAGGGTAAAGGCAATTCAGGCTGCCTCAGTTGAGGATTTGCCCATTCCTGAGGTTTGGCCATGGGTAGATATTCTGACTAGTCACGCTGGAGCGCGGGGGCAGACAGTTGAGGCGCTTGTTGGCGCAGGTGTCCAGGGCTTGGTTTTGGCTGGCACTGGTTTAGGTGGTTTTCATAAAACTTGGCTTGAGCCTTTGAAAAAGGCTCAAATGCAGGGCATCGCTTTGGTCAGAACGTCCCGAACTGGTGCTGGAGCAACTTTAGCCTCAAAAGATGAGCTTTCTTGTGAACTGGCAGGGGTTCTTTCTGCTCCCAGAGCGAGGATTGCCCTGCAGCTGGCTTTAAATGCTGAAAAAGATCACAAAGCAAACCCTAAATCCCTGACTTGGCAGGATTTTTTTGCTAGAATGGCGGTCTTGCCTGGATTTAGGTGAGGACTTAAAAAGTGTTGTGAGCAGTACTTACAATTTGTTACTACCTTGTCACACTGGCGCTAATTTCAAAACCATCAGAAATTGGCAGACGCCCAGGTGACTTAATCCTAAAGGAGTGTTTGATGCGTCATTATGAAATCGTCTTTATCGTCCATCCGGACCAAAGCGAGCAAGTGCCAGCGATGATCGATCGTTACAAAGCTACATTAGCAGCTGCGGGCGGCAAAATTCATCGTATGGAAGACTGGGGTCGTCGTCAGATGGCTTACATGATCGACAAGCTTGCTAAAGCCCACTACGTTTGCATGAACATTGAGTGCGACCAGAAAACTCTGGAAGAACTTGAGCATGCGTTCAAATTTAACGATGCTGTTTTGCGTCACCTCATTATCAAGACTAAGAAAGCTGAAACAGAGCCTTCCATCATGATGAAAGAAGTGCAACGTGAAGAAGCTCGCAAATCAGCTCAAGCCGACGCTCCTACAGCGGTAGCCTAAGTTAGAAATTTGAAGAGGAATACACAGACTAGAAAACGTATTAGAGAAGCGGGGCGGCGTTGAATCATTTCACTCTCACTGCAATCTTAGTTTCTAAAGACGCGATTCGATTTACACCTGCAGGAATACCAGTGATGCATTGCCAGCTAGAACATCGTGGCGAAGCGAACGAGGTAGGAGTGGCAAGGAAAATTCAGATGAGCGTTGAAGCCATAGCAATTGGTCCCATACAAAAGGATCTAGAGCAAATGGATTTAGGAGTTGAGGCAGTGTTTGAAGGATTCTTAGCACCAAAGACTCTACGTAATCAAAGACTTGTTTTCCATATTACCCATATTCAATTGAAAAATTAAAGAGGAAATCATCATGGCGTTTGGAAAGAAACCCGATTTCAAAAAGAAACCAGCTCAGAACCCATTGTTCAAGCGTAAGCGTTATTGCCGTTTCACTGTTGGTGGCGTTGAGCAAATCGACTACAAAGATGTAGATACATTGAAGGACTTCATTGGCGAAAACGCCAAGATCACTCCTGCTCGTTTGACAGGCACAAAAGCAAAGTATCAGCGTCAGTTAGACACTGCTATCAAGCGTGCTCGTTTCTTGGCTTTGCTGCCATTCTCCGATCAACATAGAAAATAATTGGGAGCCCTCAATGCAAATTATTCTTTTAGAAAAAGTAACCAACTTGGGCAACCTCGGTGACGTCGTTCGCGTTAAAGACGGTTTCGCTCGTAACTTCCTAATCCCGCAACGTAAAGCTCGTCGTGCAACTGAAGCAGCAATCGCTGATTTTGCAATACGTCGTGCCGAGTTAGAAAAATTGGCTGCTGAGAAATTGGCTGCTGCCCAAGCAGTTGGCGTGAAGCTCAAAGACTTGGTTCTCGAAATCGGTCAAAAAGCAGGCGTTGATGGTCGTTTGTTTGGTTCTGTAACTAACCATGACATCGCCGATGCATTGAAAGCGAAAGGCTTCACGATTGAGAAGGCTTCAATTCGTATGCCAACTGGCCCATTGAAAATGGTTGGTGATCATCCTGTTGCGGTTGCTGTACATACCGACGTAGTGGCTGACATCACGATTCGTGTAGTTGGCGAACAAGCTTAAGTTTTAAAACTCAGGCTTTAGGAACTTCGCTAGCCTCATGGCTGAATCCCGTTCACGTTCCGTGACGCTGAATCCCAACATGATGGGTTCTGGGGATGCAGTCGTGCAGGCCTTAAAAGTTCCGCCGCATTCTGTAGAAGCCGAGCAATCATTGCTCGGCGGTCTACTGATCGATAACTCCTCTTGGGACAACCTGGGTGGGTTCTTAAACGATAAAGATTTCTATCGCCCTGAGCATGCATTGATTTATAAAGTCATTGCACGTTTAGTTAGCGACAACCATCCCGCCGACGTCATTACTGTTCATGATGCAATTAAGTCTGAGCAGGGTGACGATTTGGTTAGCATTGATTACCTTAATTCATTAGCGCAGAACACACCGAGTGCGGCGAACATTAAAGGCTACGCCGACATCGTTCGTGACCGCAGCATTCTGCGTCGCTTAATTGAGGTTTCAGACAGTATTGTGAACTCTGCTTTTGTTACAGAGGGCCGTCCAGTGAGAACGCTGTTGGATGAGGCAGAGGCTCGTATTTTGCAAATCGGTGAAGAAGGTAGTCGCAAAGCAGACTACCTCGAGATTGAACCACTCTTACGCTCGGTTGTGGCACGTATTGACGAGCTATACAACCGCCAAGGTGGTAGCGACATCACTGGTATTGCCACGGGCTTTATTGATTTAGATAAGCAAACCAGTGGTCTACAAAAAGGTGACTTAGTCATTGTTGCCGGAAGGCCTTCGATGGGTAAAACGGCTTTTGCATTGAATATTGCTGAGAACGTTGCTCTCGCAGAAGGTTTGCCTGTGGTCGTGTTCTCGATGGAGATGTCAGGTGAACAATTGGCATCACGCCTCCTCGGTTCAGTAGGGCGCGTTGATCAAGGTCGTATGCGAACCGGCAAGCTGCAAGATGATGAGTGGCCGCGCGTGACTGATGCGATTGCCCGGTTAAGTAATACTCAAATTTTGATTGATGAGACTGGCTCCCTATCAAGTCTAGAGTTGCGCACGCGCGCGCGCCGAATTGCCAGAAACTTTGGCGGCACTCTTGGTTTAGTGGTGATTGACTACTTGCAGTTGATGAGTGGCTCCGGTTCAGAGAACCGCGCAACTGAGATCTCAGAAATCTCCCGCTCCCTTAAATCGCTTGCAAAAGAATTGCAGTGCCCAGTAGTGGCGCTCTCACAGTTAAATCGTGGTTTGGAGCAACGTCCTAATAAGCGCCCAATCATGTCTGACCTGCGCGAGTCAGGTGCGATCGAGCAAGATGCTGACTTGATTATGTTTATTTATCGTGATGAGGTGTATCACCCTGATACTACGACCGATAAAGGCATGGCTGAGATCATTATCGGCAAGCAGCGTAACGGGCCCATTGGTACAGTCAGATTGAGCTGGCAAGGCCCGTATACCAAGTTCGATAACTTAGCGATGGGATCTATCGGCTACTCTTCTGGCGGTTATGAGCCGTTCTAAAATATCGATGAAGAATGAACACATCAAAAAGCCTCGCATTGCGAGGCTTTTTTACTGAGGTAGTGCGCTCAACCGAATCACTTACTTTCCGCCTTCACATTTCTTAATGGAGGCAGCCTTAGCAGCACCATATAGTGGCTTACCATCCTTGCTGACCGCTTTTGCTTCACAATCATTGGGTTTTGCATCGCCCATACATTTTTTAATGGAGGCATCTTTAGCGGCGCCATATAAAGGCTTACCATCCTTGCTCACAGCTTTTGCTTCACAGGCTGCCTGATCGGCAAAAGCATAGGTGGGAAGTGTAAAACTCAATGCGATGCTTAAAGCGATGACGATCTTCTTCATAGTGACCCCTTTTGTGAATACTTCAATGAATGACTTTCTTAAATCAATACTCTAATCAAAATTAAGCTATTGGGAAATATAGGGTAAATGCTATTTACCCTATAGGGATAGAGAGCTTAGGGTGCTATCCGACGAGCCTCAGTAAACTTAGCAGCCCAATAGGGTGCGGTAATGTAGTCAAGCCGTACAGTGCCACCTGCGCTTGGCGCATGCACAAACCTTCCTTGCCCCACATAGATGCCAGCGTGCGAGTATTTTTCACCGGTAGTATTGAAAAACACTAAGTCACCTGGTGCTGGTGGTTGGTTCTCAACACTCCTGCCTTGAGTACTCATTTGTTGGATGGTGCGGGGTAATTTAATATCCGCCGCTTTGTTATAAACATAAACAATCAGGCCGCTGCAATCAAAGCCACCCTTGGGCGTATTGCCCCCATAACGATAGGGAATATCTACTAAGCCTACGGCTGCAATAGAGATATCCTCGGTGCCGACACTAGTGTCTTGTTTGAATTGCACTACTTTTGATGGGCCTGCTTTGCTGCCGAATGTACTGCATCCCGATAATGCCAGAATCGAACAAATAAAAAAGCCGCACCCAATGAGAGTGCGGCATGACAGAGTTTTCTTAGAGCGCGTCGGCAGCATGATCCGCAAGACGTGAGCGCTCGCCGCGCGCTAGGGTCACGTGGCCGCCATGGCGCCAACCTTTAAAGCGGTCAACGACATAAGTAAGGCCAGATGAACCTTCTGTCAAGTAAGGTGTATCAATCTGCGCAATATTACCTAAGCAAACAATCTTCGTTCCTGGGCCCGCACGGGTTACGAGGGTTTTCATTTGCTTTGGTGTTAAGTTTTGTGCCTCATCGATGATCACAAATTTACTTACAAAGGTTCTACCGCGCATGAAGTTCATGCTCTTGACTTTAATCCGTGAGCGAATGAGTTCTTGGGTAGCAGCACGACCCCACTCACCAGCATCATCGTTACGTTGTAACACCTCTAGATTGTCATCAAAGGCACCCATCCAAGGTTGCATTTTCTCTTCCTCGGTACCAGGCAAGAAGCCGATATCTTCGCCAACGGGAACGGTGGCGCGGGTAATTATGATCTCGTTATAACGTTTGCTATCTAGGACTTGCTCAAGGCCTGCTGCTAAAGCTAACAAGGTTTTACCAGTACCAGCTTGCCCTAGGAGAGTTACAAAATCTACGTCAGGGTTCATTAGCAAGTTCATCGCAAAGTTTTGCTCACGATTACGTGCAGTAACACTCCATACATTGTTCTTCTGGTGAGAAAAGTCTCTGAGGGTTTGCAAGAGAGCAGTTCTGCCATTGATTTCTCGTACGTGGGCATAGAACGGTGTAGAGCCGTCTGGATTTTCTTGATAAACAAATTGATTGACTAGCATGCTTGGCACAGATGGTCCAGTAACTCTATAGAACATCGTGCCTGATTTTGAATCAGACCAGCTTTCCATATCTTTGCCATGCTTTGGCCAGAAGTCTGCAGGCAATGACATGACGCCTGAGTACATTAAGTCACGATCTTCAAGTACCTGGTCGTTGAAATAATCTTCAGCGGGCAAGCCCAAAGCACGCGCCTTAATACGCATGTTGATGTCTTTGGATACCAAGACTACTTCTTGACCATTGCGCGTTTTTTGAAGCTCGCTAACCACAGCCAAAATCATGTTATCGCCCTTACCTTCGGGCAGTCCCTCTGGCAAAGCTTGAGTAGCAAGTTTGGTTTGGAAATACAGGCGTCCGGAAACATCTTGGTTGCCAAGTTTGTTGAGCGGGATACCGTCATCTAAGGTGCCGCTAGTACCGGCAACCAACTGATCGAGAGAGCGGCTGACAGTACGTGCATTGCGGGCTACTTCGGTCATTCCTTTTTTATGATTGTCCAACTCTTCCAGAGTGGTCATAGGTAAGAAAAGGTCATGCTCCGAGAAGCGGAATAAAGAACTTGGATCATGCATCAAGACGTTGGTATCGAGTACAAATAAACTTGGGGGTCCTGTACGAATGACACGTTTTGGTTTTGCAGGAGTTGCTACATGATTTTCATTTCGGGTGGGGCTGCGGTCTGCTTTAATTTTTTCCAGAGCTACTTCTGCTGCAGATAAATCTTCCTCGACATCGTTTACCCAATCAGAGGTTTCTACCACCACTGGTTTTGCTGGAGCTGGGCGCTTCTTTAAGTCGGGAGTATCTTTCCGACTGAGCTTCACTTGATCAGCAATTTGAGTTGGGATGGGTGGCAATGGCATGCAGGCTCTCCTAAAAGAAAAAACCGCCAAGCGGAGTGCGTTGACGGTTTATTACGAAACTAGTTGCAAGGACTTCAAAAAAACGGAGGGGGTTACTCCCCGAACCTGACTTCAGATGCTCAGGTTTCTGATTCAAACGGATTGTCAGACTTTCCCGTCGTTTACGGTGCATATGACTTTACTTTACCCCAAATTTTGGGCTTTGCAAGCACCCGAGAACAAATTGTTGCAAAAATTATTTGGTAGCTTGAGCCGCTTGTAATACCTCTGTCACATGACCAGGAACCTTTAGGCCGCGCCACTCTTTTACTAACGTCCCAGTAGAGTCAAACAGGAAGGTGCTGCGCTCAATTCCGCGGACCTGTTTGCCATACATATTCTTCATCTTGATGACTCCAAAGAGTTGACAGAGCTTTTCTTCGGTATCGGCAACTAGTTCAAATGGCAGTTGTAACTTGCTACGGAAATTGTCATGCGACTTGAGGCTATCGCGAGAGACGCCAACCACCAAGGTATTTGCTTTAGTAAAGGCTTCGATGTTGTCGCGAAACTCACCCGACTCGGCAGTGCAGCCTGGCGTCATATCTTTTGGATAAAAGTAGAGAACCAGTTTTTTTCCTTTAGCAGATGCCGGAGAAAAAGTGAGGTTTGATGTCGCCGGAATAGCGCATGTTGGAATTGCTTGGCCGATTGCTACTGTCATGATGATCCTTTGTAATTTGTCTCTTGGTTTTACTTGCTTAATGATGCTGAATAATCAGTTCGCCACTTCGATTGGGTATCTCACCCCAGGTGAGTGGCAATACCGCTATTTTATCCAGTTGATTGGTGGCTTTCCAGGATTGGTGTAACTCGCCCATGGTGACTAGGTCATGACCTTGATTGAGCCATCCAGCCAATAGTTGTTCAAACGCTGGAAGTAGCTTCTGACCCTCTAATTCTGCATGCAGGGTGAAGACTTGGTCATTGGGATTGCTTTGAGTAATTTCAAGGAGTTTTTTGACAGCCCCGAACTCATCGGCATCATCGATCCCGATGAGTTCATCAAAAGTCGGTAGCGTGGTTGGGTACTGCACATGTTTTGCCTTACCTGAAGTAAGTCCTAGGCGATACGGTATCAAGTTCGGCTCTGCTCTTCCATCAGAGGAATATGTAATCCCCCATTGATCCAGCTGCTCAAAAGCGGCTTCGTTCATTTGCCAGCCTGCTGCACCATAGGTTACTGGAGCGTGACCAAAGATCTCGATAAAGCGATCCCAGCTTTTTTGCATCATCGCCTTAGTCCATCTGGAGTCTTGAGTGCGCACAGCATCTTGCCATGCAACGTGGTCCCAAGTGTGTATACCAGTTTCATGTCCAGCTTGATCAATTGCACGCATTTCTGCAGCCGCTTTTTTACCAATGTCTGGGCCAGGAAGAAGAACGCCATAGAGCAGAGTTTTAATGCCGTAGTGCTCTACGACAGAGGTACGACTCACTTTTTTTAGAAAGCCGGGGCGAAAAACTCTTTTTAAGGCCCAGCCAGTGTGATCTGGTCCCAGGCTAAATAGGAAGGTGGCCTTTAAGCCAAAACGCTCAAGGGCTCTAGCTAGATTAGGGACACCTTCTTTGGTGCCGCGTAAGGTATCAACATCAACCTTGAGAGCAATCTTAGCCATGAATCCTTGAATCTATTTCTGCTTATTCTTTGTCGACTAAAGAGCGGGCTTTTTCCACGTCTTGACGATAAGCTTCAAAAATATTCTTGAGGGCATCTGCCATTGGCGTAGTCGGTTTCCAACCCAATTCACTCATAGTGTTGTCAATCGCTGGTACGCGGTTCTGAACATCTTGATAGCCTTCGCCGTAATATGCTCCAGAGGTTGTTTCCACTATCTTGACGTCATTCGCTGTTTTGGCGTACTCAGGGATGCTACGGGCAATCTCGAGCATTTGATTTGCTAATTCACGAACAGAGTGATTGTTTTTTGGGTTGCCAATGTTGTAGATCTTGCCATTAGCAACATCATCTTTATTGGCGATGATGCGCATGAGTGCGTCGATACCATCATCAATATAAGTAAAAGCACGTTTCTGTGCGCCACCATCTACTAGATTAATAGGTTCGCCACGCACGATGTGACCCAAGAACTGAGTCACTACGCGGGAGGAGCCTTCTTTTGGTGTGTAGATACTGTCGAGTCCAGGACCAATCCAGTTAAATGGGCGGAAGAGGGTAAAGCGCAAGCCTTCCATACCGTAACCCCAAATCACGCGATCCATCAATTGCTTGGAGCAAGCATAGATCCAGCGGGGTTTATTGATTGGACCGTAAACCATATTTGATTGAGACGGATCAAATTCGCCGTCTTCACACATGCCATAAACCTCAGAGGTCGATGGGAAGACCAAGTGCTTTTTATATTTAACAGCAGAGCGCACGATCGGCAGATTGGCTTCGAAGTCGAGCTCAAATACTTTAAGTGGTTGTTGTACGTAAGTTGCCGGTGTAGCAATCGCAACCAAAGGGAGGATAACGTCGCATTTGCGAATGTGATATTCAACCCACTCTTTATTGATAGTGATATCACCTTCAAAGAAGTGCATGCGAGGGTGATTGATCAAATCACCCAGGCGATCATTCTGCATATCCATGCCATAGACATCCCAATCGGTTGTCTCCAGAATGCGTTTGGAAAGGTGGTGACCGATAAAACCGTTAACACCAAGAATGAGTACTTTTTTCATCTCTACTGCCTCGTTTTAATCTAATTTGTATTTAATGCTTATTTACTTGCTGGAAACCATTCCAAGACTTCAACTGCTTGGTGGTCGCCACAGATGCCGAATACCCGATTATCAACCACTTGGATACCAGTAGCCCTAAGATCGAGCTTGGCTGGAAAGGGGCCTTTCAGGCTAGTGCGGGCTAGGATCATGGTTGCGCCATTGTGCTCAGTAAAAGACCCTGGATAGGGGGGTGCAACGGCTCTGACAAGGTTATGGACTTGCTGTGCACTCTGATTCCAGTGAATTTGCCCATCAGCAGGCTTTCTGCCGCCAAAATAACTGCCTTTTTGGAGTTCATTGGGCTTGCGGGGAACTTTGCCTTGGAGAAGCTCTGGCAGAACTTGGTTGATCACTGCTACAGCAGCTTCACTGACTTTACCAAAGACATCTGTCGCGGTTTCGTCTGGACCAATGCTGACCTTTGCTTGTCCAACAATGTCACCAGCATCCGGTTTGACTTCCATGACATGGAGGGTGGCACCAGTTTCTGTCTCGCCATGCAAGATTGCCCAATTGACTGGTGCTCGACCTCGGTACTTCGGTAGTAATGAGCCATGCATATTGAGTGCGGCAATCTTGGCGCAAGCCAAAATTTGCGCCGGAATCATATGGCGGTAGTAGAAGGAAAAAATATAGTCAGGCGATAGTGCTTGAAGCTTAGGAGTTAAATCATTTAACTCGCTAGCACTTGGCGTGATGTAAGGAATGTTTTTTTCAGTACAGAGTTTGGCGACGCTAGCGAACCAGACATTCTCATTGGGGTCGTCTTCGTGAGTAACTACCAGATCAACTTGGATACCCGCATTAAGAAGTGCTTTGAGGCAATTAACGCCAACATCGTGATATGCGAATACGACAGCGTGCAATTATTTTTTCTCTAAAACGGTTTGCACCACATAACGTGGGCGATTACGGATCTGCTGATAGATGCGGCCAATATATTCACCCAAGAGACCAAGGCCAAAGAGCATCACACCAATTAAGAAGAAAGTGAGCGCAAAGAGGGTGAAGACACCCTCAACCTCGGCACCTAAAACAAAGCGACGCACCAATAGGTATGCAAACAAGCTGCCGGCAGCGAGCGACAGTAACATGCCCAGAATCGAGAAGATCTGCAAAGGCATGATAGAAAAGCCAGTAACCAAATCAAAGTTCAACCGAATCAGTTGATAGAGGCTGTATTTGGATTCACCAGCGAAGCGCTCTTCATGCTTGACGCTTATTTCAATGGGGTTGGCAGCAAAGGTATAAGCCAGCGCAGGAATAAAGGTATTGTTCTCGTCACATTGACGAACGAGATCAACGATGCGACGGCTATAGCCCCGCAGCATGCAGCCCTGATCGGTCATTGTGATACGGGTAATATTTTCACGTAAACGATTCATCGCGCGTGAGGCAAATTTTCTGAAGAAGCTATCGCGACGATCTGCACGAATAGTGCCGACGTAATCATGACCCTTTAGCAATTGCTCAGTGAGCGCATCAATTTCTTCGGGAGGATTTTGTAAATCTGCATCCAAGGTGATGATGTGTTCACCTTTCGCGTATTCAAAACCAGCCATGATGGCCATGTGCTGGCCAAAGTTGCTATGAAATAACACTGCACGTGTAACGTCAGGACGCAACTCCACTTGTCTAGCCAGAATCCCTGCTGAGCGATCCTTACTGCCATCGTTTACAAAAACAATCTCATATGCAACATTGCGTTTGGTAGCGAGCGCATCTAATGCAGGATAAAGGCGATCAAATAAAGCCTGAAGACCGTCTTCTTCGTTGTAAACGGGAATAACGATGCTGAGTTTTGGATTGGCAGCTAAATTTGCGGTCATGCTGCAATTTTGCCTGATTCTGGGGATTTAACCCAATAAGACTAGTTTTTACGGTGTTTCTTGAGGATTCCGACTAATCCACTGGCTATACGACGAATATCCTCATCGGCCATTCCAGGAAATAGTGGGAGAGTGAGAATAGAGCGACCAATACGTTCTGCAATCGGGGTATCACTTGTTTTATAGCCTTGATCTTTGTACAGAGTAAAGCCGGTGATGGCAGGGTAGTGCACACCAGTGCCAATGCCGAGGGCTTTTAATTCCATCATGACTTGGGCGCGATCACAATTGAGTTGATCTAGTGGCAGCACTACTTGATACATGTGCCAATTACTCTCTGTGAAATTTTCAACTGGAAGCTCTAACTTAAGATGATCCAGGTCTGCAGATTTGAGTTCGGTACGGATCACATCAAAGTATTGATGTGCAAGTGTAGCGCGACGTGTTTGATAAGCTGGCAATTGTTTGAGTTGTTGTAAGCCAATGACCGCATTAACGTCGGTCAAATTATCTTTGCCGCCCAACACATCCACATCCATGCCATCCATGCCTTGACGAGTTAAACCCTGTAGACGAAACTTTTCAGCAAGCTTGGCTTCATCTGCATTATTGAGTACGAGACAACCACCTTCAACCGTACTGAGATTCTTATTGGCTTGGAAACTAAAGCTCACTAGATCGCCAAAGCTACCAATCTTCTTGCCTTTCCATTGCGATCCAAACGCTTGTGCAGCATCTTCAATCACGCGCAGCTTGTATTGCTTGGCTAATGCGTAGAGCTGATCCATATCAACTGGCAGACCAGCCAGATATACCGGCATGATGGCGCGAGTCTTGGGAGTGATTGCAGTAGCTACTTTATTGAGATCAATATTGCGGGTAACAGGATCAATATCCACAAAGACGGGTTTGGCACCAACACTTAAAATCACATTCGAAGTGGCTACCCAAGATATCGGTGTGGTAATTACTTCATCGCCCTCGCCAATACCAGCCACTTGCAATGCAATCTTCATAGTTGCCGTGCCATTAGCAAAACAACGCACCGGGCGACCACCAAAGTAGTCGCTGAGGGCTGCTTCGAACTCCGCTAACTTTGGTCCCGAGGTTACCCACCCCGAGCGCAATACCTCAGCAACGGCATCAATCGTTTCTTGATTAAAGCTGGGGCGCGTAAACGGAATAAATTCGGGAGTAAAAGTAGGTGCAGTGTTTGCCATAATGCTTATATTACTTTGATTGCTGCGAGCTACTTGTAGTTTCTGGATGTTTGACAATCACTCGACGAGAATCACGATCTACTTCCTGCATCGGTATCTTTAAGTCCTGCAGAGCAATATATTGCTCGGGAACCATCAGCGCATAGGCGGTTTGATCTTCTTTCCAACGAGTAATGAAAGCATCGAGGGTCGGCATCCACAGATTAGGTTCTTGATTGACACCAAATTCCAGCTCATCAGGTGATTCGACCATGATCATAGTTCTACCAAGATAAAACGGGACAGTGTGATCTAGTAGGCGCACAGAGTAGAAATTGACTTTTTCTGGAATAGATATTTTGACGCGGTTAACGAGATCAATGCCTGATACTGCACGCCCCAAAGTTTCATGACCAGTTCCAGCGATGATGGCGCACAAGAAAAAGCCACAGGCAAAACTCACAATGCTTTGGATGCCATTGCGTTTAGATTGCAGAGCTGCATACGAGCTAAAGATAATGAGCGCAACTAATGCAGCAATGACCCATTGGGTATATTGCGCATAGGATTCAATTTCATCAGGCCTTGCTTGCTTGCTAATTTCTGATAAGAAGAAAAAGCCTATACAACCCAGCAGAGCAAATCCAAGGGTTTGTAATTTCCAAGGGATTGCCATGGAGTTCGTTTGACCTAATAAACGATCTAAGCGATTACCAATCAATAGGGCTAGTGCAGGAAAGATCGGGATGATGTAACCAGGAAGCTTGGAGCGGGACACGCTAAAGAACGCAAAGATCACTACAAACCAGCACACCAATAACCATCCGCCGGAGAACTCTCGTCTGCGTTCTTGCCAAGCCTGTGTCAGTGCCCCGGGGATTTGTAATACCCAAGGAAGTATGCCGATTAGTAGCAGTGGTACGAAGTAATAGATGGGACCAGTTCTACTATGGGCATCCTGTGTAAATCGTTGCAGGTGTTCGTGAATAAAGAAAAATTCTAGGAACTCGGGATTACGTTGTGCTACCAAAATAAACCAAGGTGCTGTAATAGCTAAGAACAAAATCAACCCACTAAACAAACGTAAGCGAGTCCAAATTTTCCAATCCCAAGTGCTAACAGAGTAGGCGATAAAAACCATGGCTGGGATGGCTGCGCCAATCACGCCTTTTGATAAGGTAGCCAGCGCCATAAACACCCAGCAAGCCCACATCCAATAGCCACAACTGGATTTATTGCTTGCAGTTTGTGCCAACAATAAGCTGCAAAGCGCCGCCACTAAAAAAGAAGAGAGCCCCATGTCGAGAGAATTAAAGTGGCCGCTAATGATCCACATTGGACTTGATGCTAAAACGACTGCAGCCAACCAACCTGCTCTCGCATTAAAGATGCGAGCGCCAGTAAAGCCAATAGCGAGAATGGTCAGAAATCCAGTGAGGGCTGTCCAGAGCCTTGCTTGCCAATCACCAATACCAAATACTTTAAATGCTGCTGCAGTTGCCCAAGCTTGAAGTGGCGGTTTCTCAAAATACTTGTAGCCGTTGTAGTGCGGTGTTACCCAATCACCAGTGACCAACATCTCTCTGGCGATTTCTGCATAACGTCCTTCATCGGATGGAATGAGGTGGCGATAGTTCAGAGTGCCAAACCAGAGCAGGGCATAAATGAGTATTAACAGCAACATTTTGCTGGGGTGCAGGGCAGAAGATTGCCGAATTTGCCCAAACTGCATTAAGTCGGCTCCACGATCAAGGCTAAGAGGACTTGACGCCCTTCGCCTACCAAGATGTTGTAAGTACGACAGGCAGCTTGAGAATCCATGATTTCAAAGCCAATTTTGGCTTGAATCAGGGCTTTTAGGAGTTCTGGCTTAGGAAAGTGTTGGCGACTGCCGGTCCCAATGAGAATCAATTCAGGCTTGAGATCGACCATTTGGGTGAAATGGCTGGCTTCTAGGTCATCAAAGGACTTTGCGGACCACTCTGAAATAGCCCCGTCTGAGCTCAATAAGACCGTATGGGCATATGGGACCTTGTTGATCTCTACGTAGCCATCGCCATAGCCGGTAATCGAATTGCCTCCAGAATGGGGGTCAGATTGAAGCTTCAAGTGGACTCTCTGTCATAATTATGTGGATTATAGCTAGCTGTTTTTTCTAAGATTTCAAGAACTTACCCTTTAATTTATTGTGAAACCCATCCTAAAGTCCCAAAAACTCGATAACGTTTGTTACGACATTCGTGGTCCAGTGCTCGAGCTTGCTCAGCGCATGGAGGAAGAAGGTCACAAAATCATCAAATTAAACATCGGAAACGTCGGGGTTTTCGGTTTCGATCCTCCCGAAGAGATTCAGTTGGACATGATCCGCAATTTGAGTAATGCCTCTGCTTATTCTGATTCCAAAGGTATTTTTGCGGCACGTAAGGCCATCATGCAGTACTGCCAAGAAAAGGGTATTCAGGGCGTGGCATTAGATGATGTTTATACCGGTAACGGTGTGTCTGAGCTCATCGTACTTTCCATGAACGCCCTTCTGAATGATGGCGACGAAGTGTTGGTGCCTACGCCAGACTACCCACTTTGGACTGCTGCTGTGAGTTTATCCAGCGGCACACCCGTTCATTATCTGTGTGATGAGTCAAAAGATTGGGCGCCAGACTTAAATGATCTGCGCAAAAAAATTACCTCTCGTACTAAAGCGATTGTGGTCATTAACCCAAATAATCCAACCGGTGCGATTTACTCTAAAGAGGTGTTGCTTGAGTTGACACAAATTGCTCGTGAGCACGGTTTAATTTTGTTCGCTGATGAGATTTACGACAAGATGTTGTACGACGGTGAGAAACATATCTCGCTTGCATCCTTGTCTCATGATGTTGTCATCATTACTTTTAACGGGCTATCTAAGAACTACCGCTCATGCGGCTACCGCGCAGGCTGGATGGTGGTTTCTGGTGATAAAGAAATGGTGCGGGACTATATCGAAGGTCTCAATATGTTGGCCTCGATGCGCTTGTGTGCAAATGTACCAGGCCAATACGCCATTCAAACTGCATTAGGCGGATATCAAAGTATTAATGACTTAGTGAGCGAAGGCGGTCGGCTTGCAAAGCAGCGCGATCTTGCTTGGAAACTCATCACAGAAATTCCTGGCGTCACTTGCGTAAAACCCAAGTCAGCTCTGTATTTATTTCCGAAGTTAGATTCTGAGGTTTATCCCATTAAAGATGATCAACAGTTTGTTGCCGATCTTCTTAAAGAGGAAAAGGTATTGTTAGTACAGGGTTCCGGTTTTAACTGGGGTAAACCTGATCACTTCCGCGTTGTGTTCTTGCCTCATGAAGATGTGCTCACGGAGGCGATTGGTCGCCTAGCGCGTTTTCTGGAGCGTTATCGTAATAAGCATGGTCGTAAGGCTTCTTCAACTGCTGCAAAGGCATCATGAAACCGATTCAAGTAGGTCTCTTAGGTATTGGCACCGTAGGTGGTGGCGTATTCACTGTTCTAGAGCGCAACCAAGATGAAATCACTCGTCGTGCCGGTCGTGGCATTCGCATTCATACCGTTGCTGATCTAAATGTAGAGCGCGCCAAAGAGATCGTGAAAGATCGTGCACAGATCGTCAACGATGCTCGTGCCGTGATCAATAACCCAGAGATTGATATCGTGGTTGAGCTGATTGGCGGTTATGGCATCGCTAAGGACTTGGTTTTAGAGGCAATTGCAGCTGGCAAACACGTGGTAACGGCTAACAAGGCGTTAATTGCGGTTCATGGCAATGAGATTTTTAAAGCAGCGCACGCCAAGGGTGTGATGGTTGCATTTGAGGCAGCAGTTGCTGGCGGTATTCCGATTATTAAAGCTTTGCGTGAAGGCTTAACGGCCAATCGTATTGAATGGATTGCAGGCATCATCAACGGTACTACCAATTTCATTCTTTCTGAAATGCGGGACAAAGGCTTGGACTTTGAAACTGTTCTTAAAGAAGCGCAACGCTTAGGTTACGCAGAAGCGGATCCAACCTTCGATATTGAAGGTATTGATGCTGCTCATAAAGCAACCATCATGAGTGCAATTGCATTTGGTATTCCAATGCAATTTGATAAGGCACATGTTGAAGGTATTACTAAGCTAGCGGCGATTGATATTCGCTATGCTGAGCAATTGGGTTATCGCATCAAGCTACTCGGTATTGCTAAGAAAACACCAACGGGCGTCGAGTTACGTGTGCATCCCACTTTAATTCCTGCTAAGCGTTTAATTGCAAACGTAGAGGGAGCCATGAATGCGGTCCAAGTATTTGGCGATGCTGTTGGCACTACCCTCTACTACGGTAAAGGTGCTGGTTCAGAGCCAACCGCTTCCGCAGTAATTGCCGACCTGGTTGATATCACTCGTTTATTAAGTGCGGATCCCGAACATCGTGTCCCATACTTGGCGTTCCAACCAGATGCAGTCCAAAACACGCCTATATTACCGATTGGCGAGATCACGACCAGCTATTACTTACGTATGCGCGTTGCTGATCAGGCAGGTGTGCTCGCTGATATTACGAAGATCTTGGCTTCCCATGGCGTTTCTATTGATGCGCTCTTGCAAAAAGAAGCTGATGAAGGTGAAAGTCAGACTGACTTAGTGGCCTTAACTCACGAAACCAAAGAGAAGAACATGCTTGCCGCAATCAAAGAGATTCAGAATCTCAAGACGGTGGCTGGTGAAGTAGTGAAGATTCGTTTAGAAAATCTGTCTTAATTTAATCTATGCGTTACCAATCTACTCGTGGCAATAGCCCAGAACAATCCTTCTTAGAAATTTTGTTAGGTGGGTTGGCGCCAGATGGCGGCCTGTATTTGCCGACGCAATACCCAAAGGTGACTGCGGAGCAGTTAGATTCATGGCGCGGTTTATCTTACGCAGACCTAGCCTATGAGGTGTTGAGTTTGTATTGCGACGATATTCCTGAGGCTGATTTGCGCGCACTGCTGCGCAAAACCTATACCGAGCAAGTCTATTGCAATGGTCGTCCACAAGATAATGCAAAAGATATTACGCCTTTGCATTGGTTAGGTGAAGAGCGTGGCACACGTATTGGCTTATTGAGTCTCTCTAATGGCCCAACTCTCGCCTTTAAAGATATGGCGATGCAGTTACTCGGCAATCTTTTTGAATACGCGCTAAAGCGTGCTGGCCAGAAACTGAATATCTTGGGTGCCACTTCTGGCGATACTGGTAGTGCTGCCGAATACGCTATGCGCGGTAAAGAGGGTGTGAGGGTATTCATGCTTTCACCACGAGGCAAGATGAGCGCATTTCAATCTGCCCAAATGTATTCTTTGCAGGACCCTAATATCTTTAACTTAGCAGTAGCCGGAGTCTTTGATGACTGCCAAGATATTGTTAAGGCGGTGAGTAACGACCTTGTTTTTAAAGCTCATCAGCAAATTGGCACCGTGAACTCTATCAATTGGGGGCGCGTTGTTGCGCAGGTGGTGTATTACTTCCAAGGCTATCTGCTAGCAACCAACGCTAGCTCTGAAAAAGTCTCCTTTACTGTGCCCTCTGGTAACTTCGGTAATGTTTGCGCTGGTCATATCGCCCGCATGATGGGATTACCAATTGAGCATTTGATCGTCGCTACAAATGAGAACGATGTGCTCAATGAGTTCTTCCGCACGGGTGTTTATCGTGCGCGCAAATCTGCCGAGACTTTGCATACCTCTAGTCCCTCAATGGATATCTCGAAGGCCAGTAACTTTGAGCGCTTTGTATTCGATTTTATGGGTCAAGACGGCAAGGCGACTGCGGCGATGTTTAAGCAAGTCGATACTACTGGTGGCTTCGACATCTCTCAAGATGCCGTCTTCAAAGAGCTTGGCAAGTATGGGTTCCAATCTGGACGCAGTACTCATGCCAATCGTTTAGAAACGATTCGTGATGTCGACAAACGTTATGGCGTGATGATTGATACTCATACTGCTGATGGTGTCAAAGTAGCGCGTGAGCACTTGCAAGCTGGTATTCCGATGCTGGTGCTGGAGACAGCCTTGCCCATTAAGTTTGAAGAAACGATTCAAGAAGCCTTGGGTCGTCCTGCCGAGTGCCCGCCTGCGTTTAAAGACATCAAATCAAAGCCACAGCGCGTAGAAAATATCAATGCGGATGTAAATCAGGTTAAAGATTTTATTACAGCGCATCTCAACTAGATTTTTTAATCAACACAAAGTAACAATCCATATTGCTATGACTAAGCCACCGATGTTGACTGCGCAGCAGGCTTTAGATCATTTACTCTCCCATGCCAAGCCAGTAGAGGAGAGTGAAAGTATTTCGATGCAAGCAACACTTGGTCGCGTGCTTGCAGAAAACGTCAGTAGCTTAGTGGATGTGCCACCGCTGGATAACACTTCGATGGATGGTTATGCGGTTCGCACTGCGGATACCCAAAATTCTGGAAGTATCCTCAGAATCGCGCAACGCATCCCAGCAGGTTCAGTTGGTATTCAACTAGAGCCTGGTACGGCAGCACGGATTTTTACGGGAGCTCCCATACCTCCTGGCGCTGACGCAGTCGTTATGCAAGAAGATTGTGCCGTTCCTGAAGGGGTTACGGATCAAGTGCAGGTCAATATTGCTCCAGTATCAGGCCAGTGGATTCGCCGCAGAGGTGAGGATTTAAGCGCTGGCAAAATGGCATTAACTGCTGGAACATATTTGCGCCCTCAAGAGTTGGGTGTAGCAGCATCTGCAGGATTAACTCACTTAAACGTGAAGCGTCGCGTGAAAGTGGCCGCCTTTTTCACTGGCGATGAATTAGCCTTACCAGGTGAACCTTTAAAGCCAGGTGGCATCTACAACTCCAATCGCGATACCTTATTAGCCTGTCTCCGATCCTTGGGTTGCGACGCTACCGATTTGGGGATTGTTCCGGATCGTTTGGACGCTACTCGCGCCGCATTGCGTAAAGCAAGTAAAGATCATGATTTGATTATTACTTCAGGTGGCGTGTCTGTTGGCGAAGAAGATCATATTAAGCCTGCAGTGAATGCTGAGGGTAGATTAGATCTTTGGCAGATTGCTATCAAGCCGGGTAAGCCATTAGCATTTGGTGCGGTTCGCAAATCAGATGAGCCAAAAGAGGGTGAGGCTTGGTTTATTGGATTGCCTGGCAACCCAGTATCTAGCTTTGTCACCTTTCTGCTGTTTGTGCGCCCTTTTATTTTGAAGTTGCAGGGGCGTGAGGCTAAGCTGCCACAGTCTTATTTAATGCGTGCTGATTTTGATTGGCTGAAAGCAGATCGTCGTAATGAGTTCTTGCGGGTAAAGATCAATGCAGTGGGCGGTTTAGATTTATTCCCGAACCAAAGTTCTGGAGTGCTCACTAGTGCTTCATGGGGCGATGGCTTGGTAGATTGCCCGCCAGGACAGCCCATCAAAAAGGGTGATATGGTCAAGTACATTCCTTTTGATGCGCTTCTTAAGTAATCGGTTTACGATGCTCTAATGAAACTTGAATTACGATTCTTTGCCTCATTGCGTGAAGCCCTCGAGACTTCGCAAGAAAGCATTGATGCTCCAGCAACAGTTAAGACCATCGCTGATCTCAGAATCTTTCTGGCGCAACGCGGTGGAGCTTGGGCTCAGGCATTGGCCGAAGGAAAAGCGTTGCGTTGCGCACTCAATCAACATATGGTGGATGCAAATACAAGCTTGCAAGAAGGTGCTGAAGTAGCTTTTTTCCCACCGGTGACTGGTGGCTAATATGCCAATCAGAATTCAAGAAAACGATTTTGATCTGAGCGCAGAGATTGCAGCGCTTCGTCAGGGTGATCCAAGAGTGGGCGCAGTAGTCACTTTCTTGGGCACTGTCCGCGACATGAATGATGGCAGTCAAGTCAAAGAGATGACCTTAGAGCATTACCCCGGCATGACCGAAAAGGCCTTAGAAGAAATTATTACTCAAGCTAAAGCACGTTGGGATATTTATCAAGCCTTAGTCATTCATCGAGTTGGTCCGCTATTACCAGAAGATCAAATCGTTTTGGTTGCTGTAACTAGCGCCCACAGAGGGGAAGCTTTTGCTGCTTGTGAATTTATGATGGATTACCTAAAAACTGCCGCCCCATTTTGGAAAAAAGAAGATACTCCTGGGGGTGCTCGCTGGGTAGATGCTCGTGTCACAGATGATGCTGCAATGGCGCGCTGGAAGAAGAATTAAAACCTCTTAAGTCCTATTTAAAAAATCCTAACTTTTCTGATCTTGGCAGTTGTTTTAATTTCACTTCGGCCTTAGAGGCCTCTGAGCGATCTGGGTGCTCTTGGGTGGCCAAGAGGACAACTGGTCTTCGTGACCGGGTGTAGCGAGCGCCTTGCCCTGAATTATGGGCTTCCAGGCGATGCTCCAAGCGATTGGTAATGCCAGCGTAGTAGCTACCGTCAGAGCACTCTAGTAAATAAACAAGCCAGGTCAAAATAGCTCACATTTAGGGTTAAAAAGGGCGTAAATAGCCTTGAAATTGTCATTATTGCCCTTATATTCTATAGATAGAAATATATGGAATACATGAGGCATAAAAATGAGAATAGATAAATTAACAACCAAATTTCAAGAGGCTTTAAGTGAAGCGCAAAGCATCGCTTTAGCTAAAGATAATCAATACATCGAGCCAGCCCATGTCTTGTTAGCAATGTTGCGTGACTCTGATGGATCTGCAAAGAGCTTATTAACCCGTGCAGGCGTCAATGTTCCAGGCCTTGAAAAAGGCGTGGAGAAAGTCATTAGTAATTTGCCTGAAGTGCAAGGTACTAGTGGTGAAGTACAAGTGGGTCGTGATTTAAGTAATTGGCTCAACCTATGCGAAAAAGAGGCGAATAAGCGTAATGATCAATTTATCGCTGGCGAGTTGTTCTTGCTAGTGGTGGCTGATGATAAGGGTGAGCTTGGCAAGGTAGCCCGCGAGAATGGTTTAAATCGTAAATCGTTAGAGGCGGCTATTGATTTAGTGCGCGGAGGGGAATCAGTGAATAGTGCAGATGCTGAAGGTCAACGTGAAGCCTTAAAAAAATACACAATCGATTTAACTGAGCGCGCACGTATGGGTAAGCTCGACCCCGTCATTGGTCGTGATGATGAGATTCGTCGCACCATTCAGATCTTGCAACGTCGCGGTAAAAACAACCCAGTGTTGATTGGTGAGCCTGGTGTAGGTAAAACCGCCATTGTGGAAGGCTTGGCACAGCGAATTGTGAATGGCGAAGTACCTGAGACTTTAAAAAATAAACGTGTCTTAGTTTTGGATATGGCTTTGCTATTAGCAGGCGCTAAGTATCGAGGTGAATTTGAAGAGCGTCTGAAAGCGGTCTTGAGTGATGTAGCTAAGGACGAAGGTCAAACTATCATCTTTATCGATGAAATTCATACGATGGTAGGAGCTGGTAAGGGAGATGGCGCAATGGATGCCGGCAATATGCTCAAGCCTGCATTAGCGCGTGGCGAATTGCATTGTATCGGCGCGACCACTTTAGATGAATACCGTAAGTACATTGAGAAGGACGCTGCACTCGAGCGCCGCTTCCAAAAAGTGATGGTCGAAGAGCCTAGTGTTGAAGCGACAATTGCGATCTTGCGTGGATTACAAGAACGTTACGAGCTTCATCATGGGATTGAGATTACTGATCCTGCGATCGTTGCTGCTGCAGAGTTATCCCACCGCTACATTACCGATCGTTTCTTGCCAGATAAGGCAATTGATCTGATTGATGAGGCGGGTTCACGTATTCGGATGGAAATTGATTCCAAGCCAGAGGTAATGGATAAGCTAGAGCGCCGATTAATTCAGCTTAAGATTGAGCGTGAGGCCGTTAAGAAGGAAAAAGATGAGGCTTCACAAAAGCGCCTTGCTTTAATTGAAGATGAGATCAAGCGTCTAGGTGCTGAATATGCAGACCTAGAAGAGATCTGGAAAGCAGAGAAGGGTGCTGTATTGGGCGCTGCCAATCTGAAAGAAGAGATTGAGAAAGTGCGCGGAGAAATTGCTAAGTTGCAACGTGAAGGCAAGCTAGAGAAGGTCGCTGAATTGCAATATGGCAAATTGCCAGAGCTTGAAGCAAAGCTTAAATCTGCAACTGCTGCTGAAGCAAAGGGCGGTAAAGACGGTGTTGTCAAAAACAAGTTGCTACGTACTCAAGTAGGCGCAGAAGAAATCGCCGAAGTCGTTTCTCGTGCGACGGGTATTCCGGTATCGAAGATGATGCAAGGTGAACGTGACAAACTTCTCAAGATGGAAGAGTTGCTGCATAAGCGCGTAGTTGGCCAAGAAGAGGCTATCCGTGCAGTATCCGATGCTATCCGTCGCTCGCGCGCTGGCTTGGCTGAAGAGAATCGTCCTTATGGATCATTCTTATTCTTGGGGCCAACAGGTGTTGGTAAGACAGAGCTGTGCAAAGCCTTAGCTGGCTTTTTATTCGATAGTGAAGACCACTTGATTCGGATCGACATGAGTGAGTTCATGGAGAAGCATAGCGTTGCCCGTCTGATTGGCGCGCCTCCAGGCTACGTTGGTTACGAAGAGGGTGGCTACTTAACAGAGCAAGTCCGCCGTCATCCATACAGCGTCATCTTGTTTGACGAAATCGAAAAGGCACATCCAGATGTCTTCAACGTCCTTTTGCAAGTACTTGATGATGGCCGTTTAACGGATGGTCAAGGCCGCACTGTGGATTTCAAGAACACTGTGATCGTGATGACGAGTAACATTGGCTCTCATTTAATTCAGTCAATGACGGATAAGAAGCAAGCTGAAATTAAAGAAGCCGTATTTGAAGAGTTAAAGAATCATTTCCGTCCAGAGTTCTTGAATCGAATTGATGAGATTGTGGTGTTCCATGGCTTGGACAAGGCTAATATTGCTAATATCGCGAAGATCTTGCTCAAAAACTTATCGGATCGTTTGGCTAAGGTCGATATGCAGCTTGAGGTTAGTGATGCAGCCTTAAGTAAGATTGCGGAAGTCGGTTTTGATCCAGTATTTGGTGCGAGACCACTGAAGCGTGCCATTCAGCAGCATATTGAGAACCCCGTTTCCAAGATGATTTTGGAGGGTAAGTTCGGTCCTAAGGATGTTGTGCCAGTGGATGTCGATAAAAAAGGTGACTTTAGCTTTACTCGTCAGGTTCACTAGTACTCCAATAGTATTTCTGCAGGAATATTCCTGCGCCAGTAAACTCGACACATGACTCTTGCGCTTAGTAGGCGTGCCAGTGATGTCCGGGTGATTGGTCTTATTAGCCTGGCGCACGGCAGCTCACACTTCTTTCATTTAGTTCTTCCTCCCATGTTTCCATGGTTGAAGGATGCATTTGCTCTGAGCTATGCCGAGCTTGGCATACTGATGTCCATCTTCTTTGTGGTCTCCTGTGTTGTGCAGGCATCCTCAGGATTTTTGGTCGATCGTATTGGGGCTAGACCAGTTTTATTTGCAGGGGTCGGTTTACTTGCGCTCGCAGCCTTAACGTATTCTCAAAGTAATGGCTATCTCATGTTGATTATGGGTGCTGTGATTGCTGGATGTGGTAATGGCATCTTTCACCCAGTTGATTACACTCTGATCAATCATAAAATTTCTCCACCAAACTTACCTTATGCCTATTCTATGCATGGGGTAACAGGTTATTTGGGATGGGCTGCCGCACCTGCATTTATGGTGGGTATTGCGCAGCTTTCTGACTGGCGTATTGCTTTCCTATCGGCCGCTTTGCTTGAGGCCATCATTCTCATGATTCTTTGGGTTAATAAAAACCAGTTACTAGATAACGTCAAAGAGCGTCATGAGAGTAGCCATGCCAGTGCTCAAGCCGCCAATCCTGGTGCTGCACCAGAGAGTGCATTTGCTTTCTTAAAATTGCCAGCTGTGTGGTTTTGCTGGATGTTCTTTTTTTTCAGCATGGCCTCCACTTCAAGCTTACAGTCTTTTGCCCCAAGCGCACTCTTTAGTATCTATGAGCTGCCATTAACGACGGGTAGTTATTACATTACGCTTCTGGCATTGGGTAGCGCTGGAGGTGTTTTGTTCGGAGGGTATTTAGCTGCTAAATTGCAAGCCCCAGAGCGCATAGTGTCAACTTGTTTATCTGTGACGGTAGTCATGTGCTTGCTGCTAGCTACGGGCTTTATTTCGCTTGAACTGATTCCAATTATTTTCTTTGCGCTAGGTTTTGGATACGGTGTAGTGGCACCATCACGAGATCTATTGGTTAAGAAAGCAACTCCGCAAGGCGTAGCGGGTCGTGTATACGGAATTGTTTATTCAGGCATTGATTTGGGTGCAGCAGTGGGACCTTTTATCTTCGGTCTCTTTATGGATGCTGGATTGCCGAAAGCCTTATTCATTGGCATTGTGGTGTTTCAGCTGATGATTATTCCCACGGTCTTTAAAGTCTCTTCAGACATTGCTCCTAAAGCAAAATAGCGACTGTTTAATATTTCATGATGTGAAATCTTATTACACTGAGTAAAATGCAGTGCAATATAAACAAGGCAACTCAATTTCGTGCCATGGTTAATCATTTCGTATTGCAAAATAACATTTATAAGTAATTGAATTTAAAGAGTTAAATAATTGATATAAAGTTTGTAATTCCCCTTTCCCCATTTTTTAAACTCTCTAAACTCTTATATAAGACATAAGACTTGAATGGGTCTTAACCGGTCTCAAATTTTGAAGTACTTGTTTAACTTAGGGAGAAAACCATGGCAGATCGCAAAGCAGAAATCGCAGCCTTACAGAAGGATTGGGATACCAACCCACGTTGGAAAGGTATTACTCGGGGTTATACGGCTGAAGATGTTGTCCGTCTTCGTGGCTCATTGAAGATTGAACACACTTTAGCCAAGCACGGCGCAGAACGTCTTTGGGAGTTGGTGAATAACGAAGCTTATGTCAACTGTTTGGGAGCCTTGACTGGCGGTCAAGCGATGCAACAAGTGAAAGCTGGTATTCAGGCAATTTACTTATCTGGTTGGCAAGTTGCTGCTGACGGGAATTCATATGCGGCGATGTATCCTGATCAATCTTTATATCCAGTCGATTCAGTTCCAAAAATGGTTGAGCGTATTAATAACTCATTCCAGCGTGCTGATGAAATTCAGACTGCAAAAGGGATCAACAAAGGCGATGTTGGTTATATCGAGTACTTTGCGCCGATCGTTGCTGATGCTGAAGCAGGTTTCGGTGGTGTATTAAATGCATTTGAATTAAGCAAAGCATTAATTAAACAAGGCGCGGCTGGCGTTCACTTCGAAGACCAATTATCTTCGGTGAAGAAGTGCGGCCACTTAGGTGGCAAAGTATTGTTGCCAACGACAGAGTCTGTACAAAAGTTGATCTCTGCACGTTTAGCTGCTGACGTGATGGGTGTGCCAACGATTATCCTGGCTCGCACCGATGCTGAAGCTGCTGACTTATTGACCTCTGACTATGATGAAAACGATAAGCCATTCTTGACTGGCGAACGCACCCCAGAAGGTTTTTATAAAACACGTAAGGGCTTAGATCAGGCAATCTCACGTGGTCTGGCATATGCTGCATACGCTGATATGGTTTGGTGTGAAACAGGTACGCCTGATCTTGATTTTGCTCGTAAATTTGCTGAAGCCATTCGTGCAAAGTTCCCAGGCAAGATGTTGGCTTATAACTGTTCACCCTCTTTCAACTGGAAGAAAAACTTGGATGATGCAACGATTGCGAAGTTCCAACGTGAGTTGGGTGCGATGGGTTACAAATATCAATTTATTACTCTCGCTGGCATCCACTCGATGTGGTACAACATGTTCGACTTGGCTCAAGACTACTCTAAGCGTGGCATGACTGCTTATGTTGAGAAAGTGCAAGAGCCCGAATTTGCTGCCCGTGACCGTGGTTACACATTCGTTTCACATCAGCAAGAAGTGGGTACCGGCTACTTCGACGATGTCACTACCGTCATTCAAGGTGGTAAGTCTTCTGTGACTGCGTTGACTGGTTCTACTGAAGAAGAGCAATTCCATTAAGAATCCCTAAGCAGTTTTGAAGTAGTAGCACCCTTCTGCGGCATCTAAATTACCCCACAAGGGTGACTTAGATGCCGTTTTCGTATACATTCTTCCCATGGCAAATTGCGTACTCTGTAAAGACGATCTCAGACCCGAAGAGGGTGAACTCATTTGGCGCGGTGATGACTGTCGAGTCATTCTGGTGAATGACCCTGATTTGCCAGGATTCTGTCGTGTGATTTGGAATCGGCATATCGCAGAGATGTCAAATCTCACTTATGGTGAGCGCGAGCATGTCATGAGCCTGGTATTTGTAGTTGAAGAGGTAGTGCGTCATGTCATGCATCCAGACAAGGTCAATTTAGCAGCCTTAGGTAATATGGTCCCGCATATTCATTGGCACATCATTCCTAGATACCAAGACGATGCTTTTTTCCCAGCTTCGGCCTGGTCAGCTAGAACTCAAGAGACCTCGAAATCCACTTTAGAGAGTAGAAGGGCGCTGTCTAAGCAGCTGCCATTAGCAATTAAAGAGGCAATTTCTCAGTTATATTAGTATTAAATTTAAGCAATACCCTCCCTCATAAAATTCAACTGGAGACAAAAATGAGTTTGCAATTCATAAAGCATTCCAAGTCCTTGATTGCTGTGTTATTTGGCTTTTGGGTTCTGAGCGCACAAGCCCAAACTAAATGGGATTTAGCAAGCGCCTACCCAGTTAGCAATTTTCATACAGAAAATCTGCAGCAGTTAGCTGCTGACGTAGAAAAAGCTACAGGGGGCTCGTTAAAAATTGTTGTGCATCCTAATGGCTCTCTGTTTCCTGCTAATGGAATTAAGCGAGCAGTTCAAACTGGGCAGGCGCAGATGGGAGAAGTTTTAATCTCCGTACTTGCTAATGAGAATCCGATTTTTGGCGTCGACTCCATTCCATTCTTAGCAACAAGTTATAAAGATTCTGAAAAGCTTTGGAAACTTTCAAAAAATGCCACAGAGTCTGCGCTGCAAAAACAGGGTTTGAAAGTAGTTTATGCGGTACCTTGGCCTCCGCAAGGTCTTTACTCCAAAAATCCAATTAACTCTGGCGCTGATATGAAGGGCTTGAAGTGGAGAGCCTACAACCCAGCGACATCGAAGATTGCAGAATTGGTTGGCGCTCAGCCAGTAACAGTTCAGGTTGCTGACTTAGCGCAAGCGATGGCAACAGGAACGATTAATTCAATGATGACTTCTGGTGCTACTGGCGTAGATATTAAAGCTTGGGAGAGCTTAAAGTATTACTATGAAGTTGATGCTTGGTTGCCTAAGAATATTTTGATGATTAATCAAAAAGCTTTTGACTCCTTAGATAAACCCACTCAGACTGCATTATTGAAAGCATGTGCTGAAGCTGAAAAAAGGGGCACAAAAGTTTCCGAGGAAAAAACCAAGCTTTACAACGAAACTTTGGCAAAAAATGGCATGCTTGTGCAAAAGCCCTCCACCCAATTAAAGAATGATCTAGATAGAGTGGGTCGCATTATGGTCGCTGAGTGGATTCGAAGCGCTGGCGATGAAGGTCAAAAAATTATCGAAGACTTTAAGAAATAAAATTGATGCCAGCCTTGCGAAGTCTGTATGGTCGTTTGCTTGATAGCTTAATTCATTGGGCCGCCGTTTTGGCGGCCTTATGCATTCTGAGTATTTGTGTTTTGATGGTATCAATGTCGTTATCCCGAGAATTTGGCATTAATCTGCGTGGCGCTGATGATTTGATTGCTTGGTTCTGCGCTGCATCTGCATTTTTAATTTTGGGGCAAACCTTTCAGCATGGCGGTATTGTCAGAGTCGAAATATTTTTAAGTAGACTTGGCCCAATCTGGAAAAATCGCCTGGAGATATTTAGCCTTGCAGTTATGTCTGGATTCTGCTTGTTTGCACTCTTAGCTTTTTCATTATTCGTCTACCAGAGTTGGGAATTTAACGATGTTTCTCAGGGTCAAATCATTGTGCCACTCTGGATTCCTCAGATTTTTGCTGCGCTGGGATGCTTGATATTTTTCTTAGCAGTTTTAGATGAGTTTTTTAGAGTGCTACGTGGAGGTAAGCCTCGTTATCAGCAAATGGCTGAGGAGCGTTTAAGCGCTGGCGATTTTGGAGAGACTCTTTGAGTATTACTGTAATCGCATTGATATTGTTGGTATTGATGACCTTCTTATTGCTGATGGGAATTTGGATTCCAGCAGGTGTAGCAATTACGGCTTGGTTTGGCTTAGCTGTCTTTTCTGATAAAGACACCATGATGAATTTGGCTAATGTCTGGTGGAATTCAAGTTCATCCTACACTTTGGCCTCACTTCCATTATTTGTTTGGATGGGAGAAATTTTATTTAGAACAAAGCTCTCAGAACAAATGTTTACTGGATTATCTCCTTGGCTGAATTGGTTGCCAGGTAGGTTGATGCATGTGAATATTTTGGGTTGTGGAATTTTTGGCTCTGTATCTGGATCATCTGCTGCAACGTGCGCGACGATTGCAAAATCTGCTCTGCCTGAATTAACTAAGCGTGGTTATGACGAAAAGATTACCCTGGGGTCTTTATCCTGCGCTGGTACTTTGGGAATTTTGATTCCCCCGTCAATTACGATGGTGGTCTATGCTGTAGCAGCAGATCAATCCATCATTCGTATTTTTTTGGCAGGATTTATACCCGGCGCTATCTTGATGGGCTTATTCTCCGGGTACATCATTGTTTGGGCGCTACTCAATCCCGATAAGACGCCTCCTGCAGAAAAGTATTCTTGGCAGCAGCGCATTCATTCAATTGGGCAATTAATACCCTGTACTGCCTTAATTATCTTTATTGCATGGTTGATGTTGGCTGGATACTCGACTGCAACTGAGGCTGCTGCTTATGGGGTAGTGGGGTCGTTGATTTTAGCGGCAGCTGGCAGAAACTTATCATGGAGTAATTTTTGGCAAAGTCTTCTATCGGCTACAAGGCTGACTGCAATGATTATGTTTGTTTTGGGGGCGACCTCTTTTTTGTCAATTGTCATGAGTTACACCGGAATCCCAAGGGGGCTTGCTGAGTGGGTGCAAAGTATGCACCTTTCACCTTGGGCCCTTATTTTTGTTTTGACAATTATTTACATCTTATTGGGAACGGCATTAGATGGTATTTCAATGATTGCCCTAACAACGGTAACTGTCCTGCCTATGGTTCAGCAGGCTGGATTTGATTTGGTATGGTTTGGGATCTTTATTGTTTTGTTGGTCGAGATTGCAGAAGTAACGCCACCGGTTGGTTTTAACTTATTTGTTTTGCAGAGTATGACCGGCAAGGATAGTAATTACATCGCTAAGGTCTCACTACCTTTTTTTGGCATGATGGTATTGGCAGTGGCTTTAATCACCATTTGGCCTGATTTGGTGACATGGTTGCCTGATCAGTTTTTGCAAAAAGAAATTAAGTAATGCCCGATGGCTTTAAAGAGTTCTCAAAAGTCTTCTGGTGAAATCAATATCTTAGATGTGGGTGATGCAGCCCTCTTAGTCGATTTTCGGGGGCAAAGTAATGCGCTGACTAAAGTTCATCAATTGTGTGAGCTTTTATTGTCCAATTCTCCTCCTTGGTTGCTCGACGTTATTCCGGGTATTGACAGTCTTTTAGTCTGTTTGAATTTTGAAAGCCTTGAATTTGCGCAGACACGTTCGAGTGCGCGGATTGCTTTGCAGGCTGCTCTCAAAGACATTTCCAGCTCAAGTAAATTACCAGAAAAAAATGAGCTGACATATCGTATTCGAGTTTGCTACGACCCTGAGGTGGCTCCTGATTTATTAAGTAGTGCGCAAAAATGTAAGATGACGGTTCGGGAATTTATCAATCGACATAAAAACTCAGAAACATATGTCGACATTTTGGGTTTTATGCCTGGTTTTGCATACTGTAGCGGCTTAGATCCAGCCTTAAGATTGCCTCGCCTTGAATCCCCGCGGACTGCCGTGCCAGCTGGGTCTGTGGCTATTGCCGAGTTACAGACTGGGCTGTATCCAAAATCTACTCCAGGGGGCTGGAACGTTATTGGGAGAACGCCAGATATCTTGTTCGACGCTACAAGAGTGCCACCTAATTTATTGACCCCCGGCACTCGAGTTGAATTTATTGAGATCAGCTTAGATGAATATAAAAAGATTCAATTAGAGGCAACGCAAAACTCCTCGCAATTAGAAAATTTAGTACTAAGTAAAGTCAATACAGTTGATGTTATTACCTCTGGTACTTTAACCACCATTCAGGATCTTCCGCGCCATGGTTATGCACATTTAGCACTTAGCTCGGGTGGCCCCGTCGATGCAGATAGCGCAGCTTTAGCAAACGCACTCATTGGTAATCCAACAAGTGCCGCAGGGCTGGAGATTACAGGCATTGGGCCTCAATTGTTGTTTCATACTGATACTTGGGTTGCTTGGGTGGGCGCCTATTGTGAGGCGAAAATTGATGGGAGGCGTGTCTTTGGTAATCGCCCAATCCGAATTCATCAGGGTCAAATCCTTCGTTTTTCCTCAATGCAACAAGGCTATAGAATTTTCTTGGCGATTGCTGGAGGCATTCTGACGAAATCTATTCTGGGGGGCGGTAGTTCACATTTGAGTTCGGGTATTGGAAGTAAGCCGATACAAAAAGGGGATGTCCTCTATTTATCGCAACCTCATTATTCTGATGAAAAGCCACTACTAGAAAATATGATGAAGCGTGGTGCGGACTCTACGAAGTGGTTTATTGCTTCTCCAAGCATTCCTACTCATGAAGCTCAATTTATTGCAGCAATCCCAAGCTTGCACTTGGATTTACTCAGTGATCAAGATCAAGAATTGCTTTGGAAGACGGTTTGGACGGTTTCATCGCAAAGTAATCGTATGGGCATGCGATTGGATAGTCACTTCAAAATTTCTAGTTCTATTGCTGGCATACCTTCGCAAGGTATCTGGTTTGGCACGGTTCAGTTACCACCTTCTGGACAGCCAATCTTGATGTTATCCGAACATCAGACTACGGGTGGCTACCCTAGATTATTAGAGGTAGTACGCTCTGAACGTTCAAAATTGGCACAATTAAAGCCTGGAGATAAATTCCAATTTATAAGAGCTACACTGGAAGATGCCGATAAGATAAATGCTTTGTACTTTGCTAACCAGATTAAAACCTTGAATAATATTGAGTCTGCTCTATTGTGTAAGTTATGACAAAGAAAATTGATCTGAATTGCGATATGGGTGAGGGGTTTGGGGTCTGGCAGATGGGCGATGACTTTTCGCTGCTCGACCACATAGACTCTACCAATATTGCTTGTGGCTGGCATGCTGGTGATCCTGAACGGATGAAAAATTTAGTCGCCGCTGCAATTCAGAAAAATGTTTTTATTGGGGCTCACCCGAGCCTGCCAGACTTAATTGGTTTTGGTCGAAGAGAGATGGCCATTACCCCTAATGACGCCTATAACTACGTGATGTATCAGGCAGGGGCTCTGAAAGCTTTTATTGATTCCATGAATGGCAACTTGCATCATGTCAAGCCACATGGAGCTCTTTATAACCAGGCCGCCAAAGATATAGAGTTGGCTAAAGCAATTGCTTTGGCTGTCAAAGATTTGGGAGGGGATGTCATTTTGTATGGCTTAGCAGGTAGTTGCTATGTTGACGCTGCAAATGCGGTAGGTGTTCAATTGTGGCAAGAGGTTTTTGCGGATAGACGTTATACCTCTCAAGGATATTTAGTGCCACGCTCTGAAGTAGGTGCATTAATAGAGGATGAAGATGAGGCTGCGCAGCAAGCTGTTCGGATGGCTTCTAGCAACGAAGTGCTCTCGATTGATCAAAAGCTTGTCAAGCTACAGGCCGACACACTTTGCATTCATGGAGATGGCCCCTCCGCCCTTGATTTTGCAAGAAAGATCAGATCTTTACTCTGATGCATTAAATTAGTAGAGATTGGGCAAAAAGCTGAAAAGCGGTACCCATAAAAAATAGATGGAGACAGGAAGTGATAAACAAAATCATTCCTAGCGTGGCGCAGGCTGTGCAGGATATTAGTGATGGCTCAACCATTTTGGTTTCGGGTTTTGGTGGTGCAGGCCTCCCCATTTACTTATTGGATGCTTTAGCAGAGCGGGGCGCGAAGAATCTGACGATCGTCAGCAATAATGCCGGCAACTCTGGCATTGGCATATCTAAATTGATTGGAGCTGGACAGGTTAAGAAGATGGTTTGTTCTTTTCCCCGTCAACCAGAATCTGGCGCATTTGATGACCTCTATCGTGCGGGTAAGATTGAATTAGAACTTGTTCCCCAAGGCACTCTAGCAGAACGTATTCGTGCTGGTGGTGCAGGTATCGGTGGTTTTTACACGCCAACGGGCTTTGGCACCGAGCTTGCAAAGGGTAAAGATACGCGCGTAATTGACGGCGTGAATCATATTTTTGAAACTGCCATTAAAGCGGACTATGCATTGATAAAAGCTGACAAAGGTGATCGTTGGGGAAATCTAACCTATCACCGTACTGGTCGCAACTTTGGTCCTATTATGGCTACAGCCGCTCGTTGCACCATTGCGCAAGTCAATGAAGTTGTCGAGCTCGGCACATTAGATCCAGAGAATATAGTGACTCCTGGAATTTTTGTGAAACGCGTGGTACCTGTTGGAGGTAAATCATGATTGATCTCTCTAAAGTACAAAAGCGTTCAACTGCTGACATTGCCAAGCGCATTGTTCAAGATATACCAGACGGTGCTCATGTCAACTTGGGTATTGGTCAGCCCATGACGATTTGTAATTATTTACCTGCAGATAAAGAAATCTTGATGCATTCTGAGAATGGACTGCTTGGTATGGGCCCATTAGCAAAAGATCATGAAATCGATGAAGAGTTGGTGAATGCAGGTAAGCAGCCTGTCACTATGTTGCCAGGTGCCTCGTTATGTCATCATGCCGATTCTTTCGTGATGATTCGTGGCGGGCATATTGATATCTGTGTATTGGGTGCCTTTCAAGTTTCTGTCAAAGGCGACATTGCAAACTGGCGAACTGGTGACCCTAAGGCAATTCCAGCGGTGGGTGGTGCAATGGATTTAGCTCTTGGTGCCAAGAAGTTATTTGTGATGATGGAGCACCTAACTAAGTCAGGGGAATCTAAGTTCGTTCAAGAATGCACTTATCCTCTCACTGCTTTGGCAGCGGTAGATTGCATCTACACCGACTTAGCAACGGTTGCTGTAACACCAGAAGGTTTAGTAGCGGTCGATTGGATCGATGGCCTTAGCTTTGAAGAATTACAAGAGCTAAGTGGTGTGCCAATGCGTCAGCCCGAGAAATAATTTGGCTCCTAGCTTGCAATCTAAAAAGCTTTTCTCAGTCCTGTTATTTTGGGTGGGATTGAGTTCAGCCTTTGCTGCTGATAGCGTATCCACGTATCCCAATAAACCTATTCATTTAATTGTTGGATTTTCTCCTGGCGGCTCGGCTGACACAGTAGGGCGCGCCCTGGCAGAAGGCTTATCGAATCGACTGGGGCAAGCTGTTGTGGTTGAGAATAAGGCCGGCGCTAACGGCAATATTGCTGCAGAGTTAGTGGCTCGCTCTGCTCCAGATGGCTATACCTTGTATTTCCCATCCATTGGTCATGCAGTGAATGCGTCTCTGTATAAAAACTTGCCCTATGACCCGGTGAAGGATTTCACAGCCATCGGTGGAGTATTTTCAGCTCCCAATATCCTAATCGTTCCAGCGAACTCACCCTATAAATCAGTTGGTGAATTGATTGCAGCAGCTAGAGCAAACCCTGGCAGACTGACCTTTGCCTCTAGTGGCAGCGGAACATCTGTCCATCTCTCAGCCGTGCTATTTGAAAAAATGGCTAAGATTGACATGATTCATGTGCCATACAAAGGCACTGGCAGTGCCATGCCTGATGTGATCTCTGGTCAAGTAGACATGAGTTTTCCGAACTTACCAAGTGGTCTGCCCCATGTGAAGTCGGGTAGTTTAAGAGCGCTAGGGATTACTACTGCAAAACGATCTAGCGCTGCACCCAATATTCCAACCATCGCAGAATCTGGCTTGCCTGGTTATGACATGGCAACCTGGTATGGCTTGGTTACTCCTGCAAACTTACCAGTAGAGATTCGCAATCGCTTGAACAAAGAATTGCAAAGTATTTTGGCGGATCCTAAATTTAAGGATAAGCTGATTGCACAGGGTGCCGATCCTATGCCAGGAACATCCGAACAGTTTTCTGCATTTATTAAAAGTGAAATTGAAAAGTGGCGTAAGCTAATTGCGCAATCACAAATTACGATTGATTAATGATCGATTTAAGAATTTACTAAAGGAAGATTCATGTCATTTACATCGAATGCCTGTATTGCTGGAATATATGAGCATCCCCTCAGGGTAGCGCCCGATCATACGGTTGCTCAGCTGCATGCGGAAGTAGCACGTGGGGCTTTGCAAGATGCCGGCCTAACACTAGATGATGTTGATGGTTATTTTTGTGCAGGTGACGCGCCTGGTATGGGTCCTGTATCCATGGCAGATTATTTAGGTTTGAAAAAACTCACGTATTTAGATTCAACGGATACTGGTGGATCTTCCTATTTAACTCATGTGAACCATGCCGCTCGTGCGATTGCAGCGGGCCAGTGCAAGGTGGCCTTAATTACCTTGGCCGGACGGCCGAAGTCTGAAGGCTCTAGCGGCACACAAGTTCGTAGTCAATGGGCTAGTGCTCCGGATTTTGCTTTTGAAAAACCGTATTCACCAGCGCCATTAAATACTTATGCCATGTGTGCTATGCGCCATATGTATGAGTTTGGCACTACCAGTGAGCAGCTTGCATGGATCAAGGTAGCAGCTTCACATCATGCACAACATAATCCTCATGCAGCATTGAAAGATGTTCTTACTGTTGAAGATGTCTTGAACTCCCCAATGATTGCTGATCCTTTACATCGTGCTGACTGCTGTGTAGTAACAGATAGCGGCGGTGCTTTGGTCGTAGTTCATCCCGATATTGCGAAGACCTTGAAAAAACCGGTAGTGACCATGATGGGTGCCGGTGAAACGACGAAAGGTCAGATGGGTGGCAAGGTCGACCTTACTTATTCTGGGTTAGCTTGGGCTGCACCCTTAGCATTTAAGGAGGCCAAGTTAACACCTGAGCAAATTCGGTATGCATCTATTTATGACAGCTTCACCATTACCGTCCTGATTCAGTTGGAAGATCTGGGGTTCTGTAAGAAGGGTGAGGGTGGCAAGTTTGTTGAAGGTGGTCAATTAATTTCAGGCAAAGGACAGTTAGCTTTTAATACTGATGGAGGCGGCTTATGTAATAACCATCCAGCTAATCGCGGCGGTATGACTAAAGTCATTGAAGCAGTCAGACAGTTGCGTGGTGAAGCGCATCCAGCAGTACAAGTCCCCAATTTAGAGTTTGCACTTGCCTCAGGTATTGGTGGCGCACTGGGTACTCGCCATGGTGCAGCAGTATTAATTTTAGGGAGACTGTCATGAGTCAAGTAAATGAAAAAAATTCGGCTAATACAGAATATCGTTTGCCAAGCCCAATTGCTAATCCTGAAAATAAGGCTTTCCTAGAAGCTGCGCAGAACAACCAATTGGTCTTAAAGCATTGCAATGCTTGCAAAGAAGTGCATTACTATCCACGCACGATTTGTCCGCATTGCGGCAGTAATGATACGACTTGGGTGAAATCTGCCGGCCTGGGTGAAATCTACTCCTATACCGTAATGAGACGTGGTGTCGAAGAGCCGTTTGCGATGGCCTATGTGCGCTTAAATGAGGGCATCTCCATACTGACTCATTTGACTCATTGCGATTTTGATTCGATTCGCGTTGGGCAAAAGGTGAAGGTGGTATTTCAGGAAACACAAGATGGGCAAAAAACCCACCTCTTTGAACCGGTCTAAAAAGGTCAATACCTAAATTAGTCTATTCAGGGCCTCGAGATAGTTCTCGGGGTTCAGTGCTTTACCTTCTCGCTGTGCTTCCCACATAACTTGACCCAAGCATTCCATCATCAAATGTTGAGTTTCGTGTTCAGAGCCTAATTTCTTGCTGAGTTTTCCAGCGATCTCTTTAATGCCAGGTGGTTGATTAATGGAGATCTGTTCGCTAATAGATAAATGCATGGATAGATGCAAGAAGGGATTGGTTTCACCCCGCTCTGGTGTGTAATCTTGCTCTAAGGCAGCTTCAGGATCGGTTAATAATGCGTGGTATTCAGGATGTTGATCCATCCAGTTGCTTGCAAGTGTCTCCATTGGATCCAGGATGCGATTCTCAGTTTTCTTTTTCCAGGTATCACAGAAAAAGCGGCGCACTTCTTCGCGAGTTGGATTAAATATCGCCACGAACTTTTCCTTTGCCAGTTTTTTGTTTAAAGCCACAGAGTGGCTCAACGATGCATTGTGCACACTCAGGATTGCGTGCTTTACATGTGTATCTGCCATGCAGAATAAGCCAATGATGTGCGTCTAGTAGATACTCCTTGGGCACTCTTTTGAGTAATTGCTCTTCGACTTTGACGACATCTTTACCAGGCGCAAGACCGGTGCGATTGGATACGCGAAAGATATGGGTATCAACCGCAATGGTTGGTTGACCAAAAGCAGTATTCAGAATGACATTCGCTGTTTTTCTGCCAACCCCTGGAAGTGCCTCAAGATCTTCCCGAGTTTGTGGGACTTGACCACCATGGTTTTCAATCAACAGTTGGCAAGTCTCTTGAATATGTCTACCTTTGGCATTGAATAGGCCAATGTGTTGTATGTAAGGACGAACGCCTTCTTCACCAAGATCTAAAAGGGCTTGGGGCGTATTGGCAACTTTAAACAACTGCTTGGTTCCCTTATTTACCGATACGTCGGTTGCTTGAGCTGATAAGAGCACTGCAATCAACAGTTCAAAAGGAGAGCTGTACTCTAATTCGGTAGTAGGTCTGGGGTTGTTGGCTTTGAGCTGTTCAAAGAAAGCACGCCGCTTATCAGGATTCATCATTTCTGATGCTGTGCCCTGGCAATCGCTGCCGCAATGATGGCGCGTTTGCGCTCTTGCTCTTTTTCCTCTTCCGCGGTGATAGGCTGTTCTGCATTAACCGCTACTAATTTAGCTGCCGCTTTTTTGGCTAAACGTTCATCATTCTCTATTTGCTCACGATCAAGTCTATGTTCACGGTCGTGATAGCGCTTGCGTGAGAGCTCAGCTAATTCTGGAGTCCAAGCATTCCAACCTGTTGTCTCAGTGATATCAACCATACTGATGCAATCAACGGGGCACGGTGGAATGCAGAGATCACAACCAGTACACCACTCAGTGAGCACCACGTGCATTTGCTTAGATGCGCCCACAATGGCATCAACTGGACAGGCCTGAATACAGAGTGTGCAACCAATACATTTTTGCGGATCAATCAATGCAACCGGTCTAGGACGTTCTTTGCCGCACTCTGGATCAATTGTGTCATTAAGATCAAAAGCATCTTGAGGGTAAATAGGTGTCAGAACTTGGCTGAGTCTTTTAATGCCTTCAACACCACCTGGTGGGCAGCGATTGGGTAGCGCTTCTCCGCTAGCTAAAGCTTCTGCATACCCTCTGCAATCTGGATAGCCACATTTTGTACATTGGGTTTGAGGAAGGAGATCCTCTAGGCGATCCGTGAGCTCGTTCGCCGGTTTTGTTTTCATTGCCTAGAAAGTTTAAAAAGTGAGGGTGTAGACCCCCACTGATGTTGACTTAGTCAGAACCCTCTAGTGCAGGGGGTCTTGCCTTAGTTTTTTTATTTACCACTTGGTGCTCACGAATAAAGTTTTTGATTTTTGGATAAACCTTATTGCGCCAACGACGACCGGCAAAAATACCGTAGTGACCAGCACCAGCGACTTCATAGTGATCTTTATGTTCTTTCGGGATGCCAGCACACAAACCATGCGCAGAACGAGTCTGCCCACTTCCAGAAATATCATCTAACTCACCCTCAACTGTGAGCAGCGCCGTTTTCTGAATATCCTGCGGCTTAACCAGTTCTCCCGCAACCTTCCAAGTACCGTTTGGCAATGCGTAGTCTTGGAATACAGTTTTGATTGTGTCTAAGTAGAACTTCGCATCTAAATCCAATACCGCGTTGTATTCGTCATAAAAGCGAATATGGGATGCAGCATCCTGCTCATCACCCTTCACCAGATTCTGGAAGTAGTCCCAGTGCGATTGGAGGTGATTTTGTGGGTTCATGGCCATAAAGCCAGTGTGCTGTAAGAAGCCTGGGTAAACGCGGCGACCAGCACCCGGATAGGTTGGCGGTACTTTGTAAATCACATGACTTTCAAACCAGTCAAAAGATTTTTGTTCTGCTAAGTTATTTACGGCAGTAGGTGATTTACGAGCATCAATAGGGCCACCCATCATGATCATCGAAGCAGGAGTTACTTCACCAGCAGATGCCATCAATGAAATAGCACCTAAGGTTGGCACGGTGGGTTGACATACTGAGATCACATGTAAATCTTCGGCGCCAATAGAGCGAATA